>NZ_JAWOUB010000011.1:0-152560 GCF_033339195.1 Vibrio sp. 811 | reverse complement strand
GAAACGACGGCAATGACCAAATCACAAATTCTATCGCAAGCGTCAAGCTCAATCCTTGCGCAAGCGAAACAAGCGCCTAACTCAGCGCTAAGTCTGCTAGGTTAATCAATTTAACAAAGCAAGAAACCAAAGCCAGGCTCATCCCTGGCTTTTTGCTTATTGGCTATAACGATTCAGATGTGTCCTGACAGTATGTTCGATAAGGCATTCATATCGATTAGATGATCTCTTTAAATTCCAATGTTTCTGCGATGGTGGCGCAGAGACACCTGAGTCAAGCAGCTGCGCAAAATGTTGAGTCACAACGCAACCTAACTTCGGGGTTTCGAATCAACTCGGCGAGCGATGATGCGGCAGGTTTACAGATATCGAATACTCTCCATGTACAAACGAGAGGGCTTGATGTCGCCTTAAGAAATGCGCACGACGCTTTTTCTGTTGCTCAAACAGCGGAGGGAGCATTGCACGAAAGCAGTGACATATTGCAACGCTTACGCTCTCTGGGGCATCAAGCAGCAAACGGCAGTTATGACTCAAGTGATCGGCAAAGTATTCAATATGAGGTCGTAGCGCTGCAAGATGAGCTTGATCGTGTCTCGATCACGACAACATTTGCGAATAAAAACCTGTTTGATGGATCTTACGGTTCACAAAGTTTCCATATTGGCGCGAACGCTAATTCAATCTCTTTGACGTTACGTAACATGCGTAGCCATATCCCAGAGATGGGAGGGCAGCATTATGTTGGTGATGCGGTCGATAAAGATTGGCGAGTCACTAAAGATAACCAAACCCTAAAAGTCGAATACCAAGACAGTAAAGGGCAAACCCAAACGGAATCCATTGGACTCAAATTGGGTGACCGTATAGAACAGGTCGCCACTTACATCAATGCTCAACAATCGATAGTGAATGCTTCAGTAACGGAAAACAACGAACTGCAATTCTTCGCTTCTACGATGAAGGCGCCAGAGGGTGTGGTTCTCGATGGGAGTTTAGCGGATGAGCTTGATGTGAGCGCTGGTCAATTAGTCACAATGGATGACATCGATATGTCGACGGCAGGTAAGGCGCAGCTTTCAATTGGGGTGATTGATGCAGCAATTAAGTATGTTGATTCGCACCGGAGTGAAATTGGCAGCTTTCAGAACCGTGTAAACGGCTCGATGGATAACTTAAATACTGTGAATCGGAGTGTTACAGAATCCAAGAGTCGAATAAGAGACACAGACTTCGCAAGAGAATCTACGGAAATGGTGCGTTCTCAAGTGCTCCAAGATGCGACAACTGCGTTATTGGCTCAGGCAAAGCAAAGGCCGAGTTCGGCACTTGGATTACTTAGCTGAGCGGGTTTCAGCGATGCCCATCGCTCAGAAAAAAGTCAGATAATAAAAAACGCTGCCATTGGCAGCGTTTTTTTCGTGTTCGATTAAGTAAAAATTACTTAGTTACACGTAGAACTGGAGTTTCACCAACAGTTACAGAACCAGAAAGCTTGTTTAGCTCTTTGATTTCGTCCATGTTAGAGATAACAACTGGAGTTAGCGTTGACTTCGCTTTCTCTTCTAGAAGAGCTAGATCGAATTCAATTACAGTGTCGCCAGCTTTAACAGTTTGACCTTCTTCAGCGATACGCGTGAAGCCTTCGCCTTTTAGTTCAACTGTGTCGATACCGAAGTGAACGAAAAGCTCAACACCGTCGTCAGACTCGATAGAGAACGCATGGTTAGTTTCGAAGATCTTACCGATAGTACCGTTTACAGGAGCTACCATTTTGTTGCCTGCTGGCTTGATAGCAATACCGTCACCAACGATTTTCTCAGCGAAAACAACATCTGGCACGTCTTCGATGTTTACAATCTCACCAGAAAGTGGCGCGATGATTTCGATAGCACCAGCGTCAGCGCTGTCATCAGATACAAGCTTCTTAAGTTTGTCAAACAGACCCATTGTGTCATGCTCCTAAGGTTTGGTTTTATTCTGTCGAATTATAGTATACCAATATAGCTCATTAGACGACTTTTTTCGCCGTCTAATGGCCATTAAGTATTGAATTACTTGGTACTACCGATTACTGAGCTTTCTCAGCAATAAACTTTTCTACCACGGCTTCGATTTCTTCTGCTGTCGGTAGAGAAAGGGCTTCTTCAGCCATTGCTTTCACTTCTGCGAAGTTAGAGTTACGAACTACTTTCTTCACTTTAGGGATTGAAATGCCGCTCATTGAGAACTCGTCCAGACCCATACCTAGAAGTAGAAGTGTTGCACGCTCGTCACCTGCAAGTTCACCACACATACCAGTCCATTTACCTTCTGCGTGAGAAGCGTCGATAACTTGCTTGATCACTGTAAGTACAGCTGGTGATAGTGGGTTGTATAGGTGAGAAATCATCTCGTTACCACGGTCAACCGCTAGCGTGTACTGAGTTAGGTCGTTTGTACCGATAGAGAAGAAAGACACTTCCTTCGCTAAGTGGTGTGCGATCGCAGCAGCAGCAGGAGTTTCAACCATAACACCGATTTCGATGTTTTCGTCGAACGCGTGGCCTTCAGCGCGTAGCTCTTCTTTGTACTCTTCGATCGCTTTCTTAAGCTCACGGATTTCTTCGACAGAGATGATCATTGGGAACATGATACGCAGTTTGCCGTGTGCAGAAGCACGTAGGATGCCACGTAGCTGATCACGAAGGATTTCACGACGATCTAGACTGATACGTACAGCGCGCCAGCCTAGGAATGGGTTCATCTCTTTTGGAAGATCCATATATGGGAGATCTTTATCGCCGCCGATATCCATAGTACGGATGATCACAGCTTGACCGTTCATTGCTTCCGCAACTTCTTTGTACGCTTGGTACTGTTCTTCTTCAGTTGGTAGCGCAGTACGGTCCATAAATAGGAATTCAGTACGGTACAGACCAACACCTTCACCGCCGTTACGAAGGATACCGTCACAGTCTTTCACTGTACCGATGTTACCGCAAACTTCTACACGATGACCGTCAGTCGTTTCTGCGTGTAGGTCTTTCAGTTTCGCTAGCTCTTCTTTTTCAGCTAGGAATGCTGCTTTAACCGCTTTCGCTTCTTCTAGCTCAGCTTCTGATGGGTTGACAACAATCTTGTTGTTCATTGCGTCAAGAATCAGCATGTCGCCATTCTTAACTTTCTTCGTGATGTCGTTAGTACCAACGATAGCTGGAAGCTCAAGTGAGCGAGCCATGATTGAAGTGTGAGATGTACGACCGCCGATATCACAAGCAAAACCAAGCACGTAGTCTAGGTTAATTTGCGCAGTTTCAGATGGCGTTAGGTCGTAAGCAACAAGAATTACTTCTTCGTTGATATCGCTAAGCGAAACAATGTTGATGCCTAGTGCGTTCTTAACAAAACGAGAACCGATATCGCGGATGTCAGTTGCACGCTCTTTTAAGTATTCGTCGTCTAGAGACTCAAGAGCACATGCTTGCTCTTCGATCACTGAGTGGATAGCGTGATCAGCAGTCATCTTGTCGTTTTTGATAAGTGCTAGGATTTCCTCTTCTAGCTCTTCGTCTTCAAGAAGCATGATGTGACCTTCAAAGATCGCTTCTTTTTCTTCGCCAAACGTTTCAAGCGCTTTTTGCTTGATAGTTTCTAGCTGAGCTGCAGATTTGTTACGAGCGTCAAAGAAACGCTGAACTTCAGCTTCTACTTGATCGTCAGAAATAGTGTTTGTGTTTAGGACAATTTCATCTTCTTGAAGTAGTAGTGCTTTACCGATTGCAATACCAGGAGATGCTAGGATGCCTGAAATCATAGCCTTACCTTAAGTTTGGTCAACTTTATAAAACGGGAGAATAATGGGTGCGCTAACGAATAGTTTTAGCTTAGTTTTGAGCCTATTTCCAACGAAGCCATTTTGCTTTCACAAAATGGCTTCTGGAGTAGGAGACCGGATTAGTGTAGTTGGTCCATTAGAGCAACTAGGTGGTCAACTGCTTGCTGAGCTTGTGGGCCTTCAGCAGAAATAGTAACTTGAGTACCTTTTACTAGGCCTAGTGTTTGTAGTTTGAACAGGCTCTTAGCGCTAGCGCTTTTACCGTTAGAAGTCACAGTGATGTCTGCGTCGAATGCTTTTGCTTCTTTAACAAACTGTGCAGCTGGACGAGTGTGAAGGCCGTTTTCTGCTGTGATTTCTACTTGCTTCTCGTACATGTGATATACCCCAATAAATGTATTTTTTTGTTAGTTTGTGACCAGATTTTAGCTTAACTGCTTTACATCTTGTGCGCTAGCACGGGAAGAGTTCAAAGCGCGTCAGTTCTGATACTAGTCAAAAGTTTGGTAACTACGCAACTGTTTGCGTGCGTAATCACTTTGAAACCTTTTTGTGTTCTGCTTCTTTATTTTGAAGCTAGAAATAAAACACCCTGATATTACCAAAGGTAGGGCAGGGATCAACAAAAAAGCCCCTAAACGGGGCTTTTTTAAACTAAAAATTGATTTGAACACATATTATTGTTGGTTCTCTTTTTCGGTAAAGATACCTGCAAAGAGTGCTGTACTTAGGTAACGCTCACCGGAACTTGGCAAGACAGTTACAATTGTTTTTCCTTCAAATTCAGGTAGTTCCGCAAGTCGGTTCGCTGCAACAACCGCTGCGCCAGATGAGATACCAGCTAGGATACCTTCCTCTTCCATTAGGCGACGAGCCATCTCAATCGCTTCTTCTGAGGTAACTTGCTCAACACGGTCAATAATGTCTAAATCGAGGTTACCAGGGATGAAACCAGCACCGATACCTTGAATTTTGTGTGGGGCAGGTTGGATTTCTTCGCCAGCAAGTGCTTGTGCAATAACCGGAGACTCTGCTGGCTCAACTGCAACAGAAGTGATGGCTTTGCCTTTTTCACCTTTGATGTAACGGCTAGTACCTGTAATAGTACCGCCCGTACCAACACCAGCAACGAATACGTCGATTTCACCGTCTGTCGCTTCCCAAATCTCAGGGCCCGTAGTCTTTTCGTGGATTTCTGGGTTCGCTGGGTTGTCAAATTGTTGAAGAAGTAGGTACTTCTCAGGGTTGCTTGCTACGATTTCTTCTGCTTTAGCAATCGCCCCTTTCATGCCTTTCGCCGCTTCAGTCAGCTCAAGGTTCGCGCCTAGTGCTTTTAGTAGCTTACGGCGTTCTAGGCTCATTGATTCAGGCATGGTCAATGTTAGCTTGTAACCGCGAGCAGCCGCTACGAATGCTAGAGCAACACCAGTGTTACCACTGGTAGGTTCTACAAGCTCTACACCTGGCTTAAGAAGGCCCGCTTTCTCTGCTTCCCAAATCATGTTTGCACCGATACGGCACTTAACACTGAAGCTAGGGTTACGCGCTTCAATTTTTGCGAGAACTTTGCCTTTACTTACTTTGTTTAGACGAACGAGAGGTGTATTACCAATAGTAAGAGAGTTATCTTCGTAGATTTTGCTCATAGTGATGTTCCTTCATTACACGTTGTGTGAATATGGATAGAAGAATATGCGGTATGAAAAAAAGGGAAAAGGATTAAAAAGTTATATCTTATTAGGTTGGCCCAGAACTTGATAAAAGAAAAGGGAAAAGCTGGCGCTGATCCCTTTCCTTAATCTCTAATCGACTATCGTTGGTGCTTAAACTCCGCGACCCACATCGCGGTTGCACCACATATTGCTACAGGCATGACAATGAGGTTCAAAATTGGAATCGTTGTAAATACTGAAACCAACACACCAAAGCCATAGGCTTTACCTTGCTTTTGTTTCAATTTGTAACGCATGTCGTTAAATGGGATTTTATGGTTATCAAACGGGTAATCACAATATTGAATCGCGAGCATCCAGGCGGTAAAGATAAACCATAAAAATGGGCCTACTGTTTGTCCAAGGGCAGGGATGAGCAATAATAGGAATAGGCCTATTGCTTTAGGTAAAATGTAAAGGAGCTTTCTCCACTCACGAGCTAAAACGCGAGGAACATCTTTCAGGACGGCAGTGAAACCATCATCATTTACTTTTTGTCCCGTTAAGTACTCTTCCACTTTTTCAGCCAAGAGGCCATTGAATGGCGCGGCGATAAAGTTCGCGAGCGTGCTGAAAAAATAGGAGAAGGTAGCGAGTATCGTCAGAGCGAGTAAAGGCCAAAGAATGTAAGTTAACCAGGATAAAAACTCAGGCAGCTGCCCAATCCAGCCTTCTATCCATATATTAAGGTTTGAAAATAGATAGAAGATGGCACCACCTACAAGCAAGATATTTGCAAGTAGAGGTAAGATGACAAAGCGCCTGATTTTAGGGGCAAGTGCCAATTGTATCCCGTATAGAAAATAACCGAACCCGGTTCTCTGCTGATTGTTTTGCTTCATGTCTATTTTGGCTTCGTGTAAATGAAAACTCATTGTACCTGTGAGGACTTTTCTTTCAATGCCCTGACAAATGACGTCTTGTTAAGTGGAATCGTGGCAAGAATCACAACAAAAAACGGAACTTCTTGCATTAAGTTGTTCTAAATCTACATATAGTTTTGGTAAAGTAAACGTATCATTCAGATTTATTGCACTTGGGTTGCTGCTCAAGGAACTGCGAGTAGTAAAAACAAGTATATTGAGAGTAAATAATGCAGGAATTGCGATTCGTACTCATTGTTGTTGGCGCATTAGCCATCGCGGCATTACTGTTTCATGGTTTATGGAGCAGTAAAAAAGAAGGCAAAGCAAAGTTTGGTAACAAGCCACTTGGTAAGCTGGATGTTAACCAAGAAGACAAAAATGATCTTGTTGAGAAAGAACGAGACTTCGCTCCCGCTCCTGAAGATGACTTTGAGATCATTCGCAAAGATCGCAAAGAACCAGATTTGGGGATGGCGAGCTCTTTCGACAACAAGTTTGAATCTGACCCGTTATTCGGTGGTCCATCTGAAGTCAAACAGACGCAGCAGGAGCCGGATGACATCCCTTCATTTGTTGCAGAAAAAGATAAAGAAGAGGACGTTGAGCCTGTTGTTCAAGCAACAGTAGCTGAAGAGCCATTCCAGCCCGCTGTGGAAGAAGACGCTATTCCCGCCGCGTTTGATATTACGGAGAAAGAACAGCAAGTCGAAACGGTTAGTGAGCCTGTCGTTGCAGAGCCTAAGGAAGAGCCAAAGCCAGAACCTGAAATGCAAGTGATTGTATTGAATGTGCACTGTGCTGGTGAAGAGCCATTTGTTGGTACTGCTTTATTTGAAAGTATGCAACAAAACGGTCTAATTTATGGCGAGATGGATATTTTCCACCGTCATGTCGACTTGTCCGGTAACGGCAAAGTGCTGTTTAGCGTCGCTAATATGATGCACCCTGGTACGTTTGAGCATGCTGATCCTGCTGAGTTTACAACGAAGGGTATTTCATTCTTCATGACATTGCCTTGTTATGGCGAGGCTGAACAGAACTTCAACTTAATGCTCCGAACTGCGCAGCAAATTGCTGATGATTTAGGTGGTAACGTACTTGATGACCAGCGCAACTTAATGACGCCAGATCGTTTAGCATCTTATCGACGTCAAATAGTTGAGTTTAATGCCGCTAACGCATAATCTTAACAGCAAATAATAATAGGGCTCCGGATGGAGCCCTTTTTCTTGGATTTCCCAACCTCACCGATTGAAAATACACGGGGCTTTACTATGTCTGAATCAGTACTTCAGCGACTAGAAGAACTAAAAGAGTCGTTGCATTACCACGCTGTGCGTTACTACGTGGAAGATAACCCAGAGATCCCTGATGCCGAGTACGACCGTTTAATGCGAGAGTTACTGGATATTGAAGCTGAGAACCCTGACTTAATAACCGTAGACTCGCCAAGCCAACGTGTCGGTGGACAACCTCTCTCTGCGTTTAGCCAAGTGACACATGAAGTACCGATGCTTTCGCTTGATAACGCGTTTGATGATAGTGAACTTGATAGTTTCCACAAGCGCGCACAAGAGCGCGTGGGCAGCCAGAGTGTGAAAGAATACTGTTGTGAGCCTAAATTGGATGGACTCGCCGTAAGTTTGTTATATGAGAATGGCGTGTTAGTTCAAGCGGCCACTCGAGGCGATGGTACTACGGGTGAAAACATCACAGAGAATGTGCGTACGATTAAAGCCATTCCTTTAAAACTCAGAGGTAATGACTGGCCAAATCGTCTTGAAGTTCGTGGTGAAGTCTTTATGCCGAAAGCTGGGTTTGAAAATCTCAATGAATTAGCAAGGAAGAAAGGCGAGAAAATCTTTGTTAATCCACGTAACGCTGCGGCAGGTAGCTTACGACAATTGGATTCACGTATTACGGCTTCTCGTCCGCTTAGCTTCTATGCATACAGTGTAGGCGTGGTGCAAGGCGCAGAATTGGCAGCAAGTCATTACGAACGCTTTTTGCAAATCAAATCTTGGGGGCTGCCAATGTGTCCGGAAACTAAGCGAGTTGAAAGCTTGGCGGATGTAAAAGCTTACTACCAAGATATATTGCAGCGTCGTGATGCCCTCCCTTATGAGATCGATGGTGTCGTTATTAAAATTGACGATATTGCCGTGCAAGAGCGTCTAGGGTTTGTTGCTCGCGCTCCACGTTGGGCGATTGCCTACAAGTTCCCAGCACAGGAAGAAATGACGACACTGAATGAAGTGGAGTTCCAAGTCGGTCGCACTGGTGCGATTACACCTGTTGCTAAACTAGAGCCTGTATTTGTTGGCGGGGTAACGGTAAGTAATGCGACGCTTCATAACGCAGATGAGATAGAACGTCTGCAGGTCAAGATTGGTGATCACGTTGTGATCCGCCGTGCTGGCGATGTTATTCCGCAAGTCGTATCTGTCATCAAAGAGCGTCGACCAGAAACAGCTCGAGATATTGTTTTCCCAACTCAGTGTCCTGTTTGTGGTTCGCATGTTGAGCGGATCGAAGGAGAAGCGGTAACACGTTGTATGGGGGGCTTAGTTTGCCAAGCCCAACGCAAACAAGCGCTAAAACACTTTGTTTCTCGTAAAGCGTTAGACGTTGACGGTTTAGGCGATAAAGTGATCGAGCAGCTTGTTGATCGTGAGATGGTGAAAACTCCTGCTGACTTATTTAAGTTATCAGCGGGGATTTTAACCGTATTAGATCGCATGGGGCCAAAGTCTGCGCAGAATATTGTGAATGCGTTAGAAAAATCCAAAGAAACAACTTTACCTCGGTTTTTGTATTCACTGGGGATCCGTGAAGTTGGCGAGGCAACCGCAGCAAACTTAGCAATGCACTTTAAAACGTTGGGAGCGATCCAAAATGCTACCGAAGAGCAGTTGATTGAAGTGCAAGACATCGGTGCTGTGGTTGCTCAACATATTACGACTTTCTTTAGTGAAGAACAGAACCAAGCGGTGGTTAAAGATTTGCTTGAACAAGGAATTCATTGGCCAGAGATTAATACTACTGAGCAGATGGGGGAATTACCATTAGAAGGTAAAACAGTAGTATTAACGGGAACACTTTCTCAACTTGGGCGTACAGAAGCCAAAGAAGCCCTCCAAGCACTGGGGGCTAAAGTGACGGGTAGTGTTTCTAAGAAAACGGATATTTTGTTTGCTGGTGAAAATGCAGGTTCGAAGCTCGCAAAGGCACAAGAACTGGGTATCGAAATTAAAACCGAACAAGACTTACTCGAACTGATGAATTAAGTCTTCTCAAAAAAGCTAAAAAATAACTAAAAGCCCCGTATGGTAAGCATGCGGGGCTTTTTATTGTTCATAATTAAGTGTTTTTTTATTGAGTAATTGATGCCTTTGTTCATTTCAGTGATCAAGATCGAACCTTGGGTTATTGGTTTTTTTGGCTTTTTTAGTCTGCGAGTTACTTCAAGTTGATACTTTTAAGTTCAATTTAAGTGTTTGATTTTAAATAATAATTTATTGTGTTGTGTTGATGTTGTTAAAAATAAGATCTGGATCAATAAGTTATATGGAACTTTGGAGTGGCTCATATTTTTTTAGAAAAAAAATAAGTTCCATTTGGATGTTTTTAGCTGCGAAGTTAGTCTTAATCACGTGGATACACGGTGTGTATGCAGGAACTAAAAAAAGCCAAATTAGAAATAATGAGGTTTGATCAGGAATTTACTTCTCTCCTTCGGCGGCCAACTAAAGGTGAGATAGAAAAATACAGCTATATCCATTTTTAGGAGTTTTTCCATGGACAAATTTTTTAAGGTTTCAGCGTTAACCGCAGCAATGTTTGGTGTTGTTGCTGTCGCTCCAGCTACAGCGTCTACTGAAAGTGCAGCAGGTGGCGAGTACGTAGAGAAAGTGAACGAATTTATGCAAGACTCAAGTCTGAATGCATTATTCATAGTTGATACTCGTTCACGAACTCGTACAACAGGTAAGCCCGGCGGTGAAAATGGTGACCGTTGGAGTCGTCTAAACTACTCTTCTTACAACGCAATTTTAGACTTCACTTCTGGCTACCACGATGGTTGGGTGGGCGCAGATGTTGCGGCTTACTACTCTGGCGATCTTTACAACGATAGTCTTTACAATTCAAACGAAGGCTACCTATGTAACGAAATCTCAACTTGTAACAACCTAGACTGGGGTGCAGGTGATGGTCAGCAGCTTAAAGTTTACAAAGCAGCGCTGAAATTCAAAGCAAACGAAAACTTTAATGCTCGTTTCGGTATGTTACAGGCTGGTGGTAACGGTACAATCGGTAACGTTTGGAGCTTTGTACCTGGTACTTACCGTGGTTTCGAACTGAACGCTAAACTTGGTGATTTCAACCTAAGCTACTTTGGCGCAGACCAATTTACAGCACCTTGGCTGCTTCACGAAGATGATTACGCACCAGCGCTTTGGTCTGACACGTCATGGAGCTACCTACACTCTCTAGGTCTAAATGGTAACCTAACTGACAGCCTGTTTATGCAACTTGGCCTAGGTCAAGCTACTGGCGTTCAATATGCAAATGGTGTTGACTGGGGTGCAGGTCAAGTAACTAGCTACCACAACGAAACTGACAACACTTCTTACAAGGCTTACTTGAAGTACACTGTTAGTGACCGTACAACTCTAGCATTTGATTTCTACGGTGTTGACGATGATGTGAAATACGATGGTCTAGGTTTCCACACTGGTCTATCTTTGAATCAATCTTTCGGCAAGCTAGCTTGGATGTCTGAGTTGCGCTACACAGACACAGATAACCGTGCGGACTTCGTTCCTCGTACTATTCATACATATGGTATGAACAATGGTACTTGGTCTCAGTGGTGGGACGCGCTGTCTGACTGGAACAAAGCGGGTGAGCTAGCATGGTACAACCGTCTATCTTACAACCAAGGTAACGGCTGGAACTACTACCTAGGCTTTGGTTACGGTACTGGCGCTGACTCTGCAGCAAGCGGAGCATCAGGTGACTGGGATTACGAAAGCGAATACGCAGTTAACGCAACAGTATCTTACTCACTACAAAGTGGCGCGCTTAAAGGTTCTACCATTCGTTTACACGGTACAATCCTAGAACGTGATGAGTACGCAGGTGCTGGCGATGCGGATGAAACAGACTTACGTCTACAAGTTCTTATCCCTTACAGCTTCCACTAATACTTAATTAGATAATAAAAGGAGCCGCTAGGCTCCTTTTCTATTTCACTTCTCGGCCGTCGTATATTTTGCAATATAACGGTGGCAACATATGTACATTACCGTTTGGCAACTCACACTTTATCTCTGGGCCTAACGTACGACCACCGGATGCACCATTAGCATGAGTGGTTAACGGAATTATGGCAAAAGATATTACTAATAGACCAGATAAAAATCTCATAATAATCACCTTAATATAAACTTTAAATATCTACGTGCTTGTATAAACCGTGACTACGCAGAAAGGCAAGGTTGAATAGGGCTCTTATATCAAACTAAGCTCTTACTTCTTTACTATTCCCATTCCCCACCTCTAAATCGACACATTTCACTTGGAATATTCGTAATGTCGCCACTTGGCATCTTACATTCGACTATAGGTCCCAAATTAGTTGTACCGCCGTTTCCGTTGTTGTAGGCAAAGGAAGAAAAAGAAAAAATACCGCACAACATTAAAAAGAGAAGCTTATTCATAGTACATCCTCTTACTTACCAAATAAAAAGCACTCAACTTAAATGCTTATGCGTTAAGTATGTATCCGAGGATAAAAAGATCAAAAAATAATTCAATAAAGTTTTATTTTTTAAAATAAATTTAGATCGATAATTTACCTAGATATATTTCTATCTTATTGATTGTCGTGTGTTGAATAATTAAATAATAGGAAATGGTAGGTAGGGTATTAATAATATTACTAATACTTATTTTTTTCTCGATTTTAATTAAGGTAATGAAATGAAAGCAGTTGTTTAGATTAAAGTAATGGAGCATGATTTGCCCCATTACTTTGGCATAAATTAATTAGAATCAGGCTCAATGATTAAAATAATACCTTCCACATCAGTGATTCTTACGCGGGTACCGGCTGGAAGTGCTTGATCCGATTGTGCGGACCATGTGGTATCGGCTACCTTGATGCGATTGAGTCCGACGGAAAAGTCTTCTTCAAGGATAAGAGTACGCCCAATTAGCTGCTTGTACTTTTGGTTCAGATCTCTTTCTTGGTCTTCTTGCTTGTCTTTAGACCATTGTCGTCGCCACCAAAGCCAGGTGGTGATTAAGCTGAAGCTTGCAAAGCAAAGCCATTGCAATTGCCAGCTCATTGGCAAAACGGTCATGATTGCTCCAACGATAAGTGCAGACATCCCGAGCCAGAGAAAATACCCAGCGGTACCAAGTAGCTCAACTGCTAAAAGAGCAAAGCCAAACGCTAGCCAATGCCAGAAAGAGATACCTTCCAACAAACTAAAAAAGTCCATAAATTATTCTTTATCTTGTTGTTTAAACATCTCTGCTATCCCTGCAACCGAGCCCATTAGTCCGGTTGCTTCTAATGGAAGCATAATGATTTTACCATTTTCGGCTTGACCAATGCTCTTGATCGCTTCGGTATAACCCTGTGCAATGAAGTAATTGACGGCTTGCATGTCACCTTTTGCAATGGCTTCGGAAACCATGTAAGTCGCTTTTGCTTCTGCTTGCGCGGCACGCTCACGTGCTTCTGCATGGAGAATAGCAGACTGCTTTTCGCCTTCAGCTTTTAATATCTCTGATTGTTTATGACCTTCGGCCTTTAATATCTCAGCTTGGCGAACCCCTTCTGCTTCAAGAATTTCCGCACGCTTATTACGCTCGGCTTTCATTTGCGCATTCATTGCAGCGGTCAGATCGGCTGGTGGCTGGACATCTTTAATCTCAATTCGTGTGACTTTTACGCCCCAAGGGTTTGTTGCTTGGTCAACAATCGCCAACAGCTTAGAGTTGATCATGTCGCGTTGGCTCAGCATTTCGTCCAGTTCCATTGAACCTAAAACGGTACGAATGTTGGTAAGGGTCAAGTTTCTAATAGCGTGTTCTAAATCGTTGACTTCATAAGCCGCTTTGGCAGCATCGATCACTTGAACAAATCCGACAGCGTCAATAACCACGTTAGCGTTATCTTTTGAAATGACCTCTTGCGCAGGAATATCGAGAACGCGCTCCATCATATTTACTTTTTGACCAACTTTATCAACGAATGGAATGATTAAGTTTAAACCCGGCTTTAATGTGTGGGTGTAGCGTCCGAAGCGTTCAACTGTCCAGTTGTTTCCTTGCGGAACCGTTTTAATGGCTGAAGATAAGATAACGACAGCAAGAACGACGAAAATACCGATGGTGATCAGTGAATCAATTGGCATGAGTTATTCCCTTAAGTGCATAATGCTCGATCCATTTTTACCTATTTATAGACAATAGACAATTGAAGTTCTGAGACCTTTGAGAGGTTATTGGTTTTTTATATGACAAAGGCCGGAAATCCCGGCCTTTGTTGTCTTATTCTTAGAAGAATGCGGCGCTTAGTACAAAATTGAGTAAAGCTGGCGACGATATTTGCTTGCTAATGCGTTACCTTGACCTAGCGCACTGAGAATATCCATAAAAGTCTTCTTCACGTCACCGTCTTGGGCGCCCAAGTCTTTATTAAGAATATTCCACAGCAGTTCCAACGCTTCTTCATCCCGACCAACTTGGTTGTATTGTACCGCCAATTCACAAGCGAGTTCGAAGTTTGCCATGTCTGCTGCGTATGCTTGTTCTAGTCGCTGTAACTCAGGGCTATCTGCAGCCTGCAAATGCAGCTCGAGCTTGGCTATTAGGCTCTTGTAGTAGTTATCTTGATACTCGAGAGGGATAGCGTTCAGTAGTTCTTGGGCAATATCAAATTGTTTGGTTTCTAGCAAACAATCAGCCATCGCGAGTTTCACATCACCACGCTCTTGCAGCTCTGGCGGCAAAGTGTGGATGATGCTCAAAGCCTGAGCATGCTCACCTTGCTGAAGAAGTTCACTGACTTGTTTTAATAGTTGTTCATCTGGGCTTGGCAAATGCTTTTGTAGCATGGTAGCAATGGCATCAATTGGTTGGGGGCCTCCCAGACCATCGACGGCTTGACCATTTATAAACAGCGCGATAGTTGGCAATACTTGCACGCCAAATTGAGACGCTAAAGCGGGCTGATCTTCACAATTTAGTAGAGCAAGCGTAAATGCACCGTTGTACTGTTGAGCAAGAGATTGCAACTCAGGGAGTATCTGTGCGCTTTCTGGCTGAGCGTTGGCCCAAAAGTGGATCAAAACGGGCGTGTTCATTGATCCTTCAAGCGTTTCGCGAAAGTTCTGTTCTGTTATCTCAACGATAAATGGGGATTGCATCAGAGTATCCTTGCCTTGTGTCTTGTCGTTGATATTAGATATGGAGTTGATTTAGGTGAAATTCAAGCGACATTCACCATCAATAATGAATCATTCTATTTTGAGAAAACGTGAGGTAATAGAGTGAGGTTATTGCTGCTCAGGTGTTAGATAAAAAGAAAACGCTGCCGAAGCAGCGCAATTCTAATGCTATTTGTTAGTGCGGTATCAAAATAGGATGAACATGGTCAACACTACACCCACACTAAGCCAGTTAAGCTGATTTAATGTCATTGTTGCCTCGCAGTAGTATAAACATTGCTACAAAACGTAATGGGTGGCGATACCAAATCTAAGCAACTCAATCACTTTGGGCGAAAGAATCCCCGCTGAATTGCGTAGAAATTGATTCGTTTAGTTGAGGTTTTTTTAACCTACATGTTCATAATGACATCACATTGTTACGGTGAAATTACATTTCGACAAAACTTTTTTATGCAGCCTGTCGCAAAATTTTATCAAGTACACGGGTTGGTAATAGTCTTTTCAAGACTGCGAATAATTTAGTCGGTGTAGTAATTCGATAACGAATTTTCGGTGAAACGCTAGTTAATGCATGAAGAACTGGTGCGATGCAAGACTCTGCAGGCAAAACAAATCGATTATTAGACTTGTCGTTGTTGAGTCGCTCTCTTTGTCCTTCATAAGCATGACGATGGGGGCTAGATTCAATATCAACCCACTTCTCAAAGGCTCGTAATGCATTGTTTCTAAATTGAGTTTCGATCGGTCCTGGTTCTATCAATGCCACTTTGATATTCGTATCCGCAAGCTCTAGCCTGAGCGTATCTGTCCAGCCTTCTAAGGCAAATTTTGATGCATTATAGGCACCACGGTATTTCATTGCGGCAAAACCAAGAACAGAGCTGTTTTGTATGATGCGTCCTTCGCCTTGCTGGCGCATATGGGGAAGCACTTCTCTGACCAACTGGTGCCAACCAAAAAAGTTGGTCTGAAATTGATCTTGAAGAGCCTCGGTGGGTAAGTCTTCCAGTGCTCCGGGCTGACCATAGGCACCATTATTGAACACTGCGTAAAGCTTACCTTCTGCTAACTCTAGCGCTTGCTTCACGCCCGAAGAAATGCTTTCTGGGCTATTTAGGTCTAGATTGATGCAGGTTAGCCCTTCATTAATTAGGCGCTGGACATCTTGTTCTTTCCTACAAGATGCAATGACATTAAATCCCTTGTTTTGTAGGGCGTGAGCGCACACGTAACCGATGCCGGTTGAACAACCCGTAATAAGAATCGACTTTTTCATAATTTAATTTAAGACTCAGAAACCTTGATTAGAGCCATCATTCATCAGCTCCGTTCATGAAGCAAGTGCTTGAGTGCTGGCTCTATTCTGGAGTAGCTAAATTTAAAGCCCAGTTCGGTGAGTTTTTTGGGTTTGGCTCTCATGCTATCGAACAATAAGCAGGAAGATTCTCCCATTAGGAGTTCCATCGCCCATTTAGGCGTGAACAAGATATGCGGACGTTTTAGCGTTTTAGCTAGTGTGCCGCTGAATATACGATTAGTCACAGGATGGGGGGCGCACATATTGAATGCACCGTGGGCATGTGGTGTTTCAAGCAAGTACATGATGGCGCGGACCATATCTAGGATGTGAATCCAAGGCATGTACTGATTACCGTTCCCAAGTGGGCCGCCTACGCCAAGCTTGTAAGGTAATAGCATCTTTGCCAACGCACCACCATTAAGGCCGAGTACCACGCCAGTTCTCATTAGACAAACCCGAGTTTGCTCCGACTCTGCGCGCTTGGCTATTTGCTCCCACTTTGCACAAACCTCGTGAGGAAAGTCGTCGCTATTAACATGTAAGCACTCATCAAACGGATGGTCTTGTTGATCACCATAGTAGCCAACTGCCGAGCCACTAATAAAAACAGAGGGAGGTTCGGTACTAGCGTGGATCAGCTCAACAATTTGTTCGGTAATTTTCCAACGACTTTTGCAGATTTTTTCTTTTTGCTCGCTGGTCCACCTTTTATCCGCAATAGGCTCACCTGCAAGATTAATGACGGCATCAACGTGATTGAGATCGGCGAACGACTCGAGCGAGTCAAGGTATTCGATATTACCCAGATCAGCATGCTGTAGGCGTTGTTTTGCTCGCTCTGGAGAGCGTGTAAGCAGCATAACCTGGTGAGTTGATAGCAGCTTGAGCAACTCCGAGCCAATAAACCCAGTGCCACCTGTGAGTAATATCTTCATGTTATCTCTTTGAATGTACACGTATTAGAACATTATAGTCGCTTTGTGCTTAGCTTGATCATCTCAACACCATTATTTCTGGGATAGTGACAAGCTGGCAGAGATACTATTAACTTCACATATTAGAAAATATGTAACTAAATGTTATAGATGGCGCTAGTGCATTCACGGTAGAAGAGTGAAATCTATGCCAGACTAGAAGTTATCGCTCATTGGAACGAGCGTAATCAGTTTGCACAATCAAGGAGGATAGGCATGGAAGCATTTGTTGCGCTTTTTCGAGCGCTCCTCAATAGTGCTCGTGACTTATTACCCATCATCATTGTTATCACTTTTTTCCAATTAGTCGTTTTGCAAGAGCCGCTGCCCAACCTGGTCTCCATTCTTTTTGGCTTGTTGCTTGTCGTTTTAGGATTAACCTTTTTTATCTTTGGCCTAGAACTTGGTCTTTTTCCTATCGGAGAGAGTATGGCTCAAGCCTTTGCAAAAAAAGGCAGCGTGTTTTGGTTATTAGTCTTTGCGTTTTGTTTGGGGTTTGGCACCACGATAGCTGAACCTGCATTAACCGCGGTAGCGGAAGAAGCCTCAGAAGTTGCGGCAGAGGGCGGAATGATCGCTAACTCAGAGCAGTCCATGCAGGATTACGGAGAAGGACTTCGAGTAACAGTAGCTCTCTCAGTGGGGATAGCCATCGTTATCGGCGTTTTGCGTATCTTAAAAGGGTGGCCGATTCATTACATGATCATTGGTGGCTACGTCGGCGTTGTAATACTGACGTGGTTTGCACCTGAAGCCATTATTGGCGTTGCTTACGATTCCGGAGGTGTAACCACGTCCACCATAACAGTACCTTTGGTCACTGCACTGGGTGTCGGTTTAGCGTCTTCTATTAAAGGGCGTAACCCTATGGTGGATGGCTTTGGTTTAATCGCTTTTGCCTCGCTGTTACCGATGATGTTTGTGATGGTTTACGGAATGGTCGTAACATGATTTCAATTGATCATTTCCTAGACACTTTATTATCGACCATTCGAGACGTCGTTCCCATCGCCAGCATTATTTTTGGTTTTCAGTTAGCGGTGTTAAGGCGTCCTGTTAGCAACCTTAAGAAAGTTTTGCTTGGGTTCGTTTATGTGATTCTCGGGCTAGCTCTTTTTTTACTTGGATTAGAAATGGCGTTGTTTCCACTTGGGGAGACGATGGCTGTGCAATTAACGGAGCCGGAGTTTTTACAAGAGTTCAAAGTATCTGTAGGGAAAGCCTTAATGTGGGTCGACTACTATTGGGTTTACACCTTCGCCTTTTTTATAGGCTTTAGTACCACGATTGCAGAGCCTTCTTTAATCGCTGTAGCGATAAAAGCAAGCCAAGTCTCTGGAGGAAGTATCAGTATTAACGGCTTGCGCGTAGCCGTTGCGTTTGGGGTGGCAATTGGTATTGCATTAGGTAGTTACCGGATTGTCGTGGGCGATCCCATTCATTATTACATCATCGCGGGTTACATCGTCGTTGTGATTCAAACGTTTTACGCTCCTAAGCTTATTGTTCCACTCGCCTACGATTCTGGAGGCGTAACAACTTCTACCGTCACTGTCCCACTTGTAACTGCATTAGGGTTAGGGCTTGCTTCGACCGTCCCTGGAAGAAACCCAATGATTGATGGCTTTGGCTTGATCGCGTTTGCCAGTCTATTTCCTATGATCTCTGTGATGGGCTATGCGCAAATAACCCAGTGGCTGAATAAAAACGTCTCGGAGGAAGAAGAAAATGCGCTTTAAATTGATACTTGCGTTTGTTGAAGACAGCAAAACAGACAAGGTGTTGGACGCTGCACGCGATGCTGGTGCGACCGGTGCTACAGTGATTAACAATGCTCGCGGGCAAGGTTTAAATCAAAAGCGAACGTTTTTTGGTTTAACGCTAGAAGTGCAAAAAGATGTGCTGCTGTTTGTAGTCGAGGAACATCTTTCTCGACACATATTAGAAACCATTAATGAGGTTGGTGAATTCGACAGAGAGTCGGGGCAGGGCATTGCTATTCAGATCGATATTGAAGATGCAGTCGGTGTCGCGCATCAAGTCGAGACATTGACCAAAGTAGTCGAGGATGAATTATGAGTGATCAAACGATAATTAGAGTTCGAGATGTTATGGCGGCAACATATGTGATGGTTGATGGACTGATGACCGTATACGAAGGCATAACGCTAGCGAAAAAATACCAAGTCAAAGCGCTGGTGGTGAAAAAGCGAGATGATAATGATGAATATGGCATCGTGTTGATGAATGATATCGCCAAAAAGGTGCTGGCGAATAATCGTTCTCCTCAGCGCACAAATATTTATGAAATCATGACCAAGCCCGCTTTGTGTGTCGAACCAGATATGAACGTAAAATATTGTGCCCGTTTGTTTGAGCGATTTGGCATAAGCAGAGCGCCGGTCATTGAAAGTGGCGAGGTCATTGGGATGGTGAGTTATAACAATATTGTCATCAATGGTATGGTGCGAGAAGAAGTGTAATAGGTTGATATAAATGAAAAATCAACGAATTTTTTCTCAAGTCAGCGACTGTTACAAAGAACTAAAATATTTAATATATGTTAGGTTGCATATGTGTTAATTCACCATTATTCTTTGCGCCCTAAGCCTAATGTCGAGGAATCTGTATCATGCCTTTAGTCTCTTGCCCCGTGTGTGAGAAACAAATCTCAAAACGCGCTCATGCATGTCCAGGATGCGGAGAGCCCGATCCGCTGCACCATCTAGCCAAATCAAAATTTATGTCGATGGTGTTTTGGATACTGGTGTTGGTTGGAACAGCGTATGCAGCATGGTTCTATGTTTTGCCTATGGTCATTGAATCATTGCGCTATCAGTAGTATTCAAACCGTCGTAGGTTGAGCTGCTAAAAAAATGCCGTAGAATGACCTCATACTTTTTGAGGAGATGATGTCGTGAAACTATTTTTTGCCTCAGACCTGCATGGCTCTTTGCCAGCAACTAAAGAAACCATTGATCTATTTTTGGCCTCTGGTGCGCACCACCTGATTTTGCTAGGAGATACGCTAAACCATGGGCCGCGAAACCCTATTCCAGAAGGCTACAACCCTCCACAGGTAGCAGACTTATTGAACCAATACAGTGATCAAATTATTTCTGTACGTGGCAACTGTGATAGTGAAGTGGACCAAATGCTATTGAAGTTTCCAATGATGATGGATTACTCATGGGTGCTACTTGAATCTGGCAAGAGAATCTTTTTGACTCATGGTCACTTGTACAACTCTGAAAAACGGCCGCCACTGCGTGAAGGTGATATCATCGCCCACGGTCATACACATGTTCCCGTCGCAGAGATGCAAGACGGAGCCATTATATTCAACCCAGGCTCGATGACATTCCCACGTAATGGCTTACCGAGAAGCTTTGGTACTCTAGAAGACAATAAGCTAACGGTAAAAACGCCAGAAGGCGAAGTATTAGCACAAACCATGATTTAACGGTTTTACTAAGTAAAAAAATAGGGAGCGAATTGCTCCCTATTTTGTGTCTGAATGTCCTAAATCGCGTTCTGGGTCGATAATGTCTCTAACGCGCTGTTTTAGCACCTTGGCTTCAGGAAAGCCGCTGTCTTTTTTCCGTTCCCAAATTTGTTGGCCATTACAGAAAATTTCGAAGCGACCACCTGTGTCTGGGTGTAAGCTGATTGTTTCTATTTCTTCGCTAAAAGTATGCAGTAATTCTTGCGATAGCCAAGTTGAACGCAACATCCAGTTGCACTGGCGGCAGTAATAAATATCAATGATTGCTTTATCCATGAAACTTTCCTTTTAATCTTTTTAAACCAGCAACTTGATGCCCACGGCAAACGTGAGAATTTCGAATGCAACTTTAATCACTCTGTTACTGTATCGAGTCGCGGCCCATGCGCCTAAACTGCCGCCTAGAAATGAGCTTAACAATAAAACAGGTAACCAAGCCCAGTGAATAGGCGCCCCTGCCTGTACGACGGCAATGCCTCCAATGCCATTCCAAAACAGGCCGACACAAATCATGGTGTAAGCAACGGCTTGTTTGTAGTCGTAACCAAACCAGCGCACCAAAAATAGTGTCACGAGCAAACCAGAACCTGCGGTAAGAGATCCGTTAATGATGCCGATAAACAGTAAGCCAATTCCACCAATAACCCAACCGATAGGATGACGGTTACGTATTACTTCAGCTTGGCCTAGCGATGTCTTAAATCGCGAGTAGATACCTAGCGCTAGGATCATCGTGCCGAGCATCTTTTCCGCGATACCATCAGGGATCTGTACAATTAAGTTAGCCCCTAAAATCACGCCAATACTACCGGACAAGATAAGGTAGAGCGCGATTTTCCATTTAATAGTGCCTGATCTCAAATGCGTGCTTGCTGCGCCTAAGCCTAAAGCGACCGAAGCCACCTTATGTGTGCCTAGCGCAACGGAGAACGGTAAGCCGAGAAAGATGAGTAAAGGGAATTGAAGCAAGCCTGCTCCGCCACCGGAAAGTGAAGCCAGCGTGTTGGCGATTAGTGAACCGAAAAAGAGAGTAGTGGTATCTAGCCAATCCATAAGCAAAACAAAGGGGGCGTCTTGCCCCCTTATCATCCAATCAAAATTAGTTTTTAAACAGTACCGAAGAACCGTGGTTCAAGCTAGTGAGCAAGAGTGTTTTTTCGTTCACGACGTCAATACGACGACTTTGCTCCGCATCTAGCTTAAAAATTTGAGTAATCAAACGTAGCTGTGCTTCGGAAAAGTCTTTTGATTGAGAAGATGAAATATCTTTAAACTCCGAAGGCGAGACCAACAAATAGTTGTCACTTACTTCCCAGCGGCCTTTTTCCGAGATATTTATCGTTGATTCTGCGGTTGAACCTTGAGCGAATAGTTTTATATTTGCTACGCGAATATAGTCACCATTAGGGAGATATTTCACGTTTGATTCAACATTAACTCGGCGTAGTGGGCCGACAGTATCGTCAGGCAAGCTGTCTGTAATGACTGTCACCATGGTCGACTGCCATTCGTTTGCTGTGAGGAGCTGCTCCACTTTTAGGTCACTTCCCCAATACAACCAACTACTGAAAAGAACGGATACGGCCAAAACCGCAGATGCTAATTTAATCTTCATATTGGCCTCCTTTATTTGCAGATGTCTGTTGGATCGTTTTGACCTGCGAAAATACGCAGTGTTACGTTCTCGTAAGAGTGGTTACTGTCATGAATGTAGTTCAGAATCAGCTGGTTATTTTGTCCGCCAGTGGCAATCACTTCCACTGGCAACGAGTCTTCTGCATGGTGCTTCACGTAGCGCTCAATGCATTGCTCTATTGAGGGCAACCAGTTGTTGATTTGAGGGTGATTTACAGGTGTCATCACCGGTACACTTTGATACTCACCAATCTGACGGAATTGGGATTCCGCTGGGTTCGTGAATAACAATACGCAAACAGGAAGCAGCAGAGATAAAAAGATAATGACACGCGGTAGCCAGTTAATCGTGTTAGATGCTGGCTTCGGCTGAGTTTTAGTCGGCTCTACTTGAGGCTCAAGATCAGCAGTAGTATCGGTCACTATCTCTGTTGGTGGTGTATCGCTCGCTTCTAACTCCACTGCTGGCGCTTCGTGTTCAGAAGCGCTTTCTTCAACGTCAGTGTTAGAGTCAGTAGAAAATGGGCTCAAGCGTTCCACTGAACAAA
Organism: Vibrio sp. 811; assembly: GCF_033339195.1. Classification (NCBI taxonomy): domain Bacteria; kingdom Pseudomonadati; phylum Pseudomonadota; class Gammaproteobacteria; order Vibrionales; family Vibrionaceae; genus Vibrio; species Vibrio sp. 811. The sequence continues at coordinate 129,735 of NZ_JAWOUB010000011.1, read as the reverse complement.
TGAGTTGGTAGCCACGTTTAGGTACCGTTTTAACAAACTCTGGAGATTTTGTTGAATCCTTCAACATCTTACGCAGAGTAGAAATCGCTTGAGTCAGGCTTGAGTCATCCACCTCAAAACCTTGCTCACGCCAAACAAACTCGTGAAGCTCGTTACGGGTTAAAACTTCGTTTGGTCTCTCTGCCAACATCAGAAGTATACGGCTTTCGTTGCTTCCTAATCGTACAACGTCGTTGCCGTTTTGTTGGTCAGCGAGCGAATTACTATTTGGATCAAAGGTGAACCTTTGAGCAAGTAGAAATTTGGTGCCAATGTTAGTCATTTAGTTCTTCTTAGATGGATGATGTTGTAATTATGGTGATTTATGTCACAAAATTACCGGGGCGCTTGGAGTGCGCACGACATTTTAGATGCTTTTAGACGGGTAGGATAATTAAAATTTTCTAAAAAAACACCGTTTTTAGCAATATTGACCTTGAATTTACATTTGTCAGCCACATGTTAAATGACATCTCGGTAAGGTGATTTCAAGGGGAAAGTCAAAAACTTGTCCCTATGAAAAAGCCAATTAGTTTAGATGTTATGGAGCACACATGAGCGAAACCGTATCTCAAAATAAAGAAACTCGTGGTTTTCAATCAGAAGTAAAACAACTACTGCATTTAATGATCCATTCTCTTTATTCAAATAAAGAGATCTTTTTGCGCGAGCTGATCTCTAACGCATCAGATGCATCAGACAAACTGCGCTTTCAGGCGTTATCTAACCCAGATCTATACGAAGGTAATGCAGACCTTTGCGTGAAACTGTCGTTTGATGAAAGCGCAAATACCTTAACCATTTCTGATAACGGTATCGGTATGAGCCGTGATGATGTGATTGAGCACTTAGGAACAATCGCAAAATCTGGTACAGCTGAGTTTTTCTCAAAGCTATCTGAAGAGCAGAGCAAAGACTCTCAGCTTATTGGTCAGTTTGGTGTTGGTTTCTACTCGGCATTTATCGTTGCTGACGCCGTTACCGTGCGCACTCGCGCTGCGGGTCTAGCCGCTGATGAAGCGGTACAATGGCACTCAGCGGGTGAAGGTGAGTACACCATCGAAAACATTACCAAAGAGTCACGTGGTACCGACATCATTCTTCATATGCGTGAAGAGGGTAAAGAGTTTTTGAATGAGTGGCGTCTACGTGACGTTATCAGTAAGTACTCTGATCACATCGGCATTCCTGTTTCAATCCAAACTGTCGTTCGTGATGACGAAGGCAAGGAAACAGATGAGAAGAAGTGGGAGCAAATCAACAAAGCCCAAGCACTGTGGACGCGTAACAAATCTGATATTTCAGAAGAAGAGTATCAAGAGTTCTACAAACACGTATCACATGACTTTGCCGATCCCTTGGTCTGGAGTCATAACCGTGTAGAAGGTAAAAACGACTACACGAGCTTACTATACATCCCATCGAAAGCACCTTGGGATATGATGAACCGCGACCACAAATCAGGCTTGAAACTGTACGTACAGCGCGTATTCATTATGGACGATGCAGAGCAATTTATGCCGTCATACTTACGCTTCGTACGTGGTTTAATAGACTCAAACGATTTACCGCTAAACGTATCGCGTGAGATTTTACAAGACAATAAAGTGACTCAGTCTCTACGTAATGCTTGTACTAAGCGCGTGCTAACGATGCTCGAGCGTATGGCCAAGAATGACGAAGAGAAATACCAATCATTCTGGAAAGAGTTTGGTCTTGTGATGAAAGAGGGCCCTGCGGAGGACTTTGCAAACAAAGAGAAAGTTGCAGGTTTATTGCGCTTTGCTTCAACTGAAGTGGATTCTTCTGAGCAAACTGTGGGCTTGGCGTCTTACGTTGAGCGCATGAAAAAAGGTCAAGATAAGATCTACTACTTGACGGCAGACAGCTATGCAGCTGCGAAAAACAGCCCTCACTTAGAACTGTTCAAAGCGAAAGGCATTGAAGTTATCTTGATGTACGACCGCATTGATGAGTGGCTGATGAACTACTTAACTGAGTTTGATGGTAAACAGTTCCAGTCAATCACTAAGGCTGGGCTTGATCTAAGTCAGTTTGAAGATGAAGCAGAAAAAGAGAAGCAAAAAGAAACCGAAGAAGAGTTTAAGTCGGTTGTAGAGCGCACGAAGTCTTACCTAGGCGATCGTGTGAAAGAAGTTCGTACGACCTTCAAACTCGCATCCACGCCTGCTGTTGTGGTAACGGACGATTACGAAATGGGCACTCAAATGGCGAAGCTTCTTGCGGCAGCTGGTCAAGCTGTACCGGAAGTGAAATACATCTTTGAGCTAAACCCTGAGCACGAATTGGTTAAGCGTATGGCTGACGAAGCCGATGAAGAAGCGTTTGGTCGCTGGGTTGAAGTTCTGCTTGGTCAGGCAATGCTAGCGGAGCGAGGCTCTATTGAGGATCCAACAGAGTTCTTAGGAGCCGTTAATCAACTTTTGACTAAGGTGTAATAACCTCTGCAAATCAAAAAGCTCGCATTTCGCGAGCTTTTTGTTTGTTGTCGCAAAATTTTGCATCTCAAGTGCTGAGTTAATAATCAATAGGGCGTGAAAGAGGGTACTGTTAACATTCTTTAGTCTTAATACACTCTTTGCTCAGAGAACCTGTGATAGAATCTGCGACTTGAATGTGAGTAATAAGGCGTGTATTTTTGCTCGCCTATATACGTTATACCGAAACTTATCGTTGCAGGTGCTTCTCAGGTTTGATGTCTAAGAGGTCAGCTATTGTGAGCTTCGGTATAAATCTTAAATATTAAAGAGGATAAATCATGCGCATCATTCTTCTAGGTGCTCCAGGTGCAGGTAAAGGCACACAAGCAAACTTCATCATGGAAAAATACGGTATTCCACAAATCTCTACTGGTGATATGCTTCGTGCTGCTATCAAAGCAGGTACAGAGCTTGGTAAACAAGCTAAAGCTGTTATTGACGCTGGTCAGCTAGTTTCTGATGAAATCATCCTTGGTCTTATCAAAGAGCGCATCGCTCAAGAAGACTGTGCAAACGGTTTCCTACTAGATGGTTTCCCACGTACTATCCCTCAAGCTGACGGCCTAAAAGAAATGGGCGTAGACGTAGACTACGTTATCGAATTTGACGTTGCAGACGATGTGATTGTTGAGCGTATGGCTGGTCGTCGTGCTCACCTTCCTTCTGGTCGTACTTACCACGTGGTTTACAACCCGCCTAAAGTGGAAGGTAAAGATGATGTAACTGGTGAAGATCTTGTTGTTCGTGATGATGACAAAGAAGAAACAGTACGTGCTCGTCTAGGTGTTTACCACGAGCAAACTGCACCGCTAATCAACTACTACGGCAAAGAAGCTGAAGCAGGCAAGACTAAGTATCTTAAGTTTGATGGTACTAAGCAAGTAGCTGAAGTTAGTGCGGATATCGAGAAAGCACTATCTTAATTTGCTGAAGTCAAAAATTTAATATTTTGATATATTGAAAGCGGCCCAAGTGGTCGCTTTTTTTAGTTTACTCGTAAACATATATCTAATTAACTTCAGCTCGGCTATTCGTTACTTCGAGGTTACTTAAATATATGAACCAAGCCGTTTACCATGAATAGGATGTTATGAAAGAGAATAATAAACAGGGTGTACTCCTAGTTAACCTGGGAACTCCTGACGCACCAACCGCTCCTGCCGTAAAGCGTTTTTTAAGTCAGTTTCTTCATGATCACCGAGTGGTAGACATGACTCGATGGCTTTGGTGTCCACTATTGCACGGCGTTATCCTTCCTATCCGAGCTCCTAAAGTTGCCAAACTCTATCAATCAGTATGGATGGAAGAGGGCTCGCCGTTGATGGTGTACTCTAAACGCCAAACTGAAAAGTTAGCACAAAAGCTTGATATACCTGTAGAGCTTGGTATGACGTATGGTAACCCAAGTTTACAATCAGGCTTTGAAGCCCTATTGGCGCAAGGCGTTGATGAAGTCATTGTTTTACCGTTGTATCCGCAATACTCGGGAACAACAACGGCAGCGGTTTCTGACGGAATCACTAAAGCATTTAAAAACCTGCCTGTGATGCCAAGCTTTAGCTTTATTCGTGATTATTACAATCACCCGAAATATATTGAAGCGTTAGCGCATTCAGTTCGTGAACATTGGCAAAAGAATGGTCAGGGAGATTACCTGCTGTGTTCTTATCATGGTATTCCAAAACGCTATGCTGACAATGGTGATGTTTACCCACAGCATTGTGAAGAGACGACTCGCTTGCTTGGGGAAGCGTTAGGTTTAAGTGAACAACAAATTGGCATGACGTATCAGTCCCGATTTGGGAGAGAAGAGTGGCTTCAACCTTATACCGATAAGACCCTAGAGGCACTTCCTGCAAAGGGTGTGAAAAATATTAATGTTGTGACCCCTGCATTTTCTTCAGATTGTTTAGAGACGTTGGAAGAGATCTCGGAAGAGTGTAAAGAGATTTTCCTTGAAGCAGGTGGTGAAAACTTTACCTACATCCCTTGTTTGAACGATAGTGAACTTCATATCGAGATGATGGTTGAGTTAGTTAAATCTAAACTTTAGATACAAAAAAGGGTCGCAATAGCGACCCTTTCTACGTTTAGTTGAGCGATCAAGCGACTTGTACTTGCTGCTCTTCTACTTGCTCTGCCGTGCTGTGCGTATTTTCAGCGCCATGCATCCAGCGAACGAGTGTATTAGAGAACAGGAGCAAGATTACGCCACTTACGGTTGCGCTGACCGCAATACCACTAAAGATAGCCATAGCGCCTAACTCGCCTACGTGAGAACCCACATAGCCCGCAACATAGTTAGCAATCGCATTACAGCCAAACCATGCACCCATCATAAGTGAAGCTAAGCGAAGCGGTGCTAATTTAGTCACCAATGAAAGACCAATTGGAGATAAACACAGCTCGCCTAATGTGTGGAAGAAGAAAGCGCCGACCAACCATAACATCGATGTTTTTACTGTTGTATCTCCACCTTGTTCTAGCACTGCGCCAACCATACAAAGGAAACCAATCGCCAAGAAAAATAGTGCCATCGCAAATTTCACTGGCGAAGTAGGTTCACGTTTACCCAATTTTACCCAAAGGACAGCCAGAACTGGCGCTAGAGTAATAATGAAAAATGGGTTTAGTGATTGGAACCACGCAGCAGGAACTTCGAAACCACCAATCATGCGATCAGTATATTGTTGAGTGTAGATGTTCATCAGGCCACCAGCTTGTTCAAAGCCTGCCCAGAAGACAATAGTGAATAAGCTCATGACCAGAATTACTTTTAGTCGATTCACTTCTTCTTTGGTGAGTGGCTGCTTCGTGGTGGCGTTTTTGTTGTTTAGATCTCGTTTCGCCGCTGGTTCGCGACCAATATCACCAAGCCATGATTGAGCCAGTACCATTTGCATCACTAGGCTAACCAGCATACCCACACCAGCGGCAACAAAGCCAGCTTTCCAACCGTAAGAGGTTGTCACAGAGCCAGAAACGACGCCGGCAAGTAATGCACCTAAGTTGATACCCATATAAAAGATAGTGAATGCGCCGTCACGACGGTTGTCACCTTCTTGATAAAGGTCGCCAACCATGGTTGAGATATTTGGCTTAAAGAGACCGTTACCAGTGATAAGTAGGCCAAGACCTAAATAGAAACTGTGTAGCGAACCAATACCTAAAGCATCAGCAGGAAGTGCAAGAGTAAACTGGCCGATGGCCATTAACGCGCCACCAAGCAAAATTGAGCGACGTTGACCTAAATAGTTATCTGCTAGGTAACCACCGATAAGAGGCGTGATATACACAAGCCCTGTGTATATGCCGTATAGGTCTAATGCGTCTTTGGTTGACCAGCCAAGGCCGCCATTCATTGTTGTATCAGTAAGGTAAAGCACGAGAATGGCACGCATTGCGTAGTAAGAAAAGCGTTCCCACAGTTCTGTACCGAACAATAAGAACAGGCCACGTGGATGACCAAAATATTGATGTTGGTTTGACATAAGCTCTTCTAATAATAGTTATTACATTTTTTAACGACTTCTACGTATACAATGCAATTCAACGAGTGACAAATAATAAAATTTTGCCATTCGACTATTTTTGTTTGTTAAGTGGCTGTTTTTGATTGAATTTGCAGATTATATGATGGTGTATTGGTTGTGTTACAAACTTAATTTCCATTTTTGCATATGGACTTCTTTATCGTAAGTTGCTGAAAAATGTCGTTAATGCGAGCGATGTATAATCATACTTTTATAGATAAACTGAATATCAATGACTCAACTTTGGCTTAATGCTAGGATAAAAACAAAATAGAATTGGCTAGTAAAAAGATGAAACGTTGGTATCTACTTTATTGTAAACGTGGGGAGCAGGTTAGGGCGAAACAACACCTTGAAAATCAAGGTGTAGAGTGCTTTTATCCAACTGTAGAAGTTGAGAAGATTTTGCGCGGGAAAAGACAAAAAGTCGAGGAACCGCTGTTTCCTTGTTACGTATTCGCTTACTTTGATTATGAGCAAGGGCCAAACTTCACTTCAGTCCGCTCTACTCGAGGTGTTGTTGACTTTGTGCGTTTTGGTGCTCAACCGAAAGAAGTTCAAGGTGACTTGGTCTTCGAATTGATGCAGCTAGAAAAGTGTTGTAATGACAATACCGTTTCTGAATGCATGCCAAAACCAGGCGATCAAATTAGAGTTAAAAGCGGTCAATTTGCGGGCATAGATGCCATCTTCCAAGAACAAGATGGTGAGAAACGCTCAATTATGCTAGTTCAGATGATCACCAAGCGTGTGCCTGTAAGCATAGACAATAGTGATTTAGATTTAAAATAGCCTAATTCCATCAAACATAAAAAGAGGTGCAAAAGCACCTCTTTTTGATCGTATCTAATTTTCTGTCTGTTTTAAAAGGGTTGGACGAACCGACCCTTATCTTTATCGTAGAGAATTAGTATGAATCGTTGTGAACGGTCTGTACTGCACGACCTGATGGGTCAACACAGTTTTGGAACGATTCATCCCATTCAATCGCCTTCGCTGAAGAACACGCTACTGAAGGGCCTCCTGGTACACACTCTGCTGCTGATGGAAGTGGGAATAACTCTTCAAAGATTTCACGGTACACGTAGCCTTCTTTTGTCGTTGGCGTGTTGTATGGGAATCGATATTGAGCTGTTTCCATCTGCTGATCTGTCACTTTCTGTTCTGCTACTTCTTTCAGCGTATCGATCCAGCTGTAGCCAACGCCATCAGAGAACTGCTCTTTTTGACGCCATGCGATCGATTCTGGCAGGTAGTGCTCGAAGCACTCACGAAGGATGTGCTTCTCCATTTTACCGTTGCCACACATCTTGTCCGCTGGGTTCAAGCGCATTGCTACATCAATGAACTCTTTATCTAGGAAAGGTACGCGTCCTTCAACTCCCCATGCTGCCAGCGACTTGTTAGCACGAGCACAGTCGAACATGTTCAGAGCAAGCAGTTTACGCACTGTCTCCTCGTGGAACTCTTTCGCGTTTGGCGCCTTGTGGAAGTAAAGGTAGCCACCAAAGATTTCGTCAGCGCCCTCACCAGACAATACCATCTTGATACCCATCGCTTTGATCTTACGACCCATTAAGAACATAGGTGTTGATGCGCGGATAGTCGTCACGTCATACGTTTCAATGTGGTAAATCACGTCACGAATCGCGTCCAAACCTTCTTGAATCGTGTACGTCATTTCGTGGTGAACGGTACCAATTTGGTCGGCAACTTCGCGAGCGGCTTTCAGGTCAGGCGCGCCTTCTAGGCCAACAGCAAAAGAGTGCAGTTGAGGCCACCAAGCTTCAGACTTTTCATCATCTTCAATACGCATCGCTGCAAAGCGTTTTGCTACCGCAGATGTAATAGAAGAATCTAGACCACCTGAAAGAAGCACACCGTAAGGCACGTCAGTCATTAGTTGGCGTTTAACAGCCGCTTCTAGCGCTTCCGTCAATTCTTCTTTGCTAGTGCTGTTACCTTGTACTGCTGCGTACTCGTTCCAGTCACGAACATAGTAACGTGTTGGCTGAGTATCTTTAGAGCTGTAGTAGCTACCAGGAGGGAATTCACTTACTGTTTTACATACTGGAACAAGAGCCTTCATCTCTGATGCCACATAGTAGTTACCATGCTCATCGTGACCTTGATAAAGAGGGATAATACCAATATGGTCACGGCCGACTAAATACTCATCTTTTTCTTCGTCGTAGAGCACAAAAGCGAAAATACCGTTTAGTTCTTCAAGGAGATCTGCACCCATATCTTGGTAAAGTGCAAGAATGACTTCACAGTCTGAATCGGTTTGAAATTCGTACTTTCCTTCGTAACGAGCACGAATTTCTTTATGGTTGTAGATTTCACCATTGACGGCAAGGATGAGCTTCTTATCAGGGCTGTATAGCGGCTGTGCACCACTATTTAGACCAACAATCGCCAAGCGCTCGTGCGCTAAAATAGCACGCTCTGAAGAGTAAATCCCAGACCAGTCTGGGCCACGGTGACGAAGTTTTTTCGACATCTCTAATGCGATAGGGCGCAATGCGGCTGCATCGCTTTTAATGTCTAAAATGCCAAATACTGAACACATACTACATCCTTACTAAACTAAACAATTTCTAATCGGTATGGTTTAAATTTGCCATTACTAATAAAAAAAGCAACGTTTTGTGATTAAAAAAATGATAAAAGGCCTTGTTGTATGGAAAATATTTAACTAAACCGTTGTTTTGGTGAATGAGATCAAGGTTTGGTATAAAAACTGTACAAAAAAGGCTTTCTATCAATAGAAAGCCTTTCGAAAAATATCAGTGCTGTTGCTTATTTAATTGGTGTGAATTTAGGCTGAAGTTGTTTACAGACGTGTCGAGCAAAACCGCTACCAGCTTCACTATAAATATTGAATGCTGCGTCAACGCCATTTTCAAGTAAGCCTTCCAATTGATCTGGGTATTCGGCGATAGCGGCAATTTGCCCCTTATATTTTCTGCGTTTAAGCTGCTCAAGTGCTGTTTGGTTACCTTGATGATGTGGCATTGCAAGCAGAACCAGTTTTACATGACCTGTATCTAAAATTCGCTCCCAGAAATCCGGGTCGGTGGCATCACCAGAAATCACATTTCTTCCCTCTGAACGATGATGATGTGCAGCGTCTTCACGAATTTCTATACCCAATGAAATTTTGCCATAGCGTGAACGTAGCTCATCATAAGCGCCGGTTCCAATACGCCCCATACCTAAGATCAATACTTGGGCATGACCTGGGTTGATGAGTTGGTCGCGTTGATTGAGCTTTTCTACCGCTGTCTCTTGCAGCCACTTACCTGAATGTTGATAAATTTTATGGCTAAGGCGGTTAAGTGGCGCGGAAATTACAAAGGATACCGACACCGCAACCGCAATCGCAGCAAGCATATCACTTGGCATCCAGCCCATTTTATAGGCCAACCCTGCAACAATAAGACCAAACTCACTGTAGTTAAATAGTGATAAAGAGGCGAGCAAAGAGGTACGTACTCGAAACTTAAAATGATTAATAGTGACGAAGTACAAGAGTCCTTTGATTGGTAGCAGTAAGATAAATAGCAGGGCGAGAACGACGCCATTCACGCTCAATGAGGCGGATAAACCAATGTTTAAAAAGAAGCAGACTAAAAAGAGCTCCTTCATATTGAATAATGACTTGGATAGTTCTGAGGCTTTTGGGTGACCTGCGAGTAGCATGCCTAAAATTAGCGCGCCCAAGTCTGGTTTCATCCCGACCAACTCGAATAGCCCAGCACCGATAACAAGCGCGAAGAAAATACCGAATAGCACTAGCATTTCGCCGTGGCCAACTTTATCGAGCAGCTTATAGAATAGAGGACGAAGGAAAGGCAGTGCGAACAAACCGATGGCATACCATTCTGGGACTTTTCCGGTTGAAGCAGTCAGGAATACTACGGCAAAAATATCTTGCATAACCAAGATACCGATCGCGAGTGTGCCGTAGGTCGCGTTCATTTCGCCTTTTTCTTGCAATGCTTTTACGGCAAAAACGGTACTAGAGAACGATAGTGCAAAAGCTAAAAGCAGGATTTGGCTGCCGTCCATACTGGCTAGCGAAGTCAAGCCCAGTAGTTTTAAGCCGGATAACGCTAGGGCAAAAAAAGCGGTAGAGAGTATGTTGTGGGCGGTTGCCCCTCCCCATATTTCTTTGGACAGCAGGGTTTTTACATCGAGTTTGAGTCCAATAGTAAACAGAAGAAGAGTAACACCAAGATCTGCGAGAGTGACGATAACGTCATTGCTTTGGTAACCAAATGCATGCAAGCCAAATCCAGCTAGTAGAAAACCAACGAGGGGAGGGAGGCTGCATTTAAGCGCAATAAAACCAGCTAAAAAAGCGGCTGTAATTAGAATAATTTCCATACTGTTAAGCTGTATTCCTGATATACAAAAACGGGCTGTGAAAACACAGCCCGAGATTGTAACTCAATTGGTTGTATAAACTTAGTCTTCCAGTAACTTTTGTAACAAAACTCCGTTCAGCATAGCGCGTTTAATCATCGCAAATGCGCCCATCGTTGGCTGCTTATCAATGTGAGAAGCCACGATAGGGAGGTCGTTATGGAAAGTTTTAAGAGATTGATTCTCTACATTGCGTTGAATTGCAGGGAAAACAATATCTTGTGCTGCAGTAATATCGCCAGCAATTACAATTTTCTGTGGATTAAATAAGTTAACCGTAATCGCAATCGCTTTACCTAGCTGGTTGCCCACTCGCACTAAACTCTGTTTCGCAAGTTCATCACCATTCATTGCGTGCTGACATACCGCTTCAATTGTGATGTTTTCAAGGTCGGTTAAGCTTGATTCGTATCCTTGAGTAATCAGTTGCTTCACTCGTTGAATAATCGCTGGGTTTGCAGCTACGGTTTCTAAACAGCCAAAGTTTCCACATTGGCATTGCTCACCAAGCGGGTCAATTTGGATATGACCAATTTCACCGACGTTGCGGTTAAAACCAAGAAAAACCTGGCCGTTAACGATAATACCTGCGCCAGTACCGCGGTGGACGCTAACCAAAATAGAATCCTGGCAGTCTTGGCTTGCTCCAAAGTAGTGCTCAGCCAACGCCATGCCACGTACGTCGTTGCCAACAAAGCATGCTGTATTAAACTTCTCTCCAACAATTTCACCGAGAGCAAGATTATCGATATCGGTATTAGGCATGTATTCGACCACGCCAGTTGTTGGGTTAACAAGGCCCGGTAAAGTGATGCCGATAGCGATGAGTTGATCAATTTTGTCTTCGCAACGGCTTACGAAATCTTTTAATAAATCGATAAGTCCTGCGATTAAGTCTGCTTGGTTAGTGTAGTGCAGTTCATGCTGATCTTCTGCCAGCGCGGTGCCACCTAAATCGTATAAACTGAACTGTACGTAATCTCGACCTAAGCGAACGGCAATCGAATGAAAAGGTTTGACTTCAGTAGTCAAAGAGATCGCACGACGACCACCAGTTGAAGCTTGTTGGGCGACCTCCTTAATAAGGCCGCGCTCTAAAAGTTGGCGGGTTATTTTGGTAACACTAGCAGGCGCGAGCTGACTCACGTCCGCGACTTGAATACGGGAGATAGGACCTTGCTGATCAATCAGCCTATATACCGCAGCGCTGTTAAGCTGTTTTACTAAATCTACATTACCAATCTGTCCGCCATTCATGCTTAATTTTGCTCGTATTGTCCGTTAACAACCGTCGCTTTTACTTTAAAGTCACGATCGAAAATAGTCAGGTTTGCAACCATCCCTTTTCGAACTCGGCCAAGGCGATCCTCAACACCAATTGCTGTTGCTGGGTATAACGTGGCCATTCGTAGAGCTTCGTCTAAAGCGATCCCCGCGTGCTCAACTGAATTCTGAACTGCTTCAATCATTGTCAAAGCTGAGCCGCCTAGCGTGCCATTTTCATCAACACACTTACCATCTCGGTAATATACTTTCTTACCGACAAAAATAAAGTGATCAATGTTAGCACCTGCTGGAGCTGTGGCATCCGTCACCAAAACAAGCTTTTCACCTTTGATTTTATGAGCAATTCGGATGTTTGCGTAGTCGACGTGAAAACCATCAGCAATAATGCCAGCATATACGTCAGGAGTATCGTAAATTGCACCAACAACTCCTGGTTCACGACCAACCATTGGTGTCATTGCATTAAAGAGGTGTGTAGCAAAAGTAATGCCTGCTTCAAAGCTTTTACGTGCTTCGGCGTAGGTTGCATTTGTGTGGCCAATTGAAACCACGATGCCAGCAGCCTTTAATCGCGCAATATGCTCTGGGTCGTTATGCTCAGGTGCTAGTGTTACTTTCGCTACGATATCGGCGTTTGCGCAGATAAGGTCGATCATGCTTTCGTCTGATGGGCGAATAAAATCGACGTTATGGATGCCTTTTTTCGCGACGTTAAGGTAAGGACCTTCGAGGTGTAAACCAAGCGATTGATTTTGATACTTGTTGTGGTACTCACGAGCTGCGGCAATTGCAGTTCGCATATCTTCATCAGATGACGTAATGAGTGTTGGCAGGAAGCTAGTACAGCCAGATTTGAGGTTTGCCTGGTGCATGATTTGCATGGTTTCAGGGGTAATTGCATCGTTTAGCATTACACCGCCACAACCGTTCAACTGCAGATCGATAAAGCCTGGACTTAGATTAGCGCCTGCAAGGTCTTTTACTTCGATGCTTTGAGGTAGCTCAGAAACCGGCACAATAGATTGAATAAGATCGTTTTCGATGATGACCGCATGATCGGTAAGAACATCACTACCGGTATAAATTTTACAGTTACTTAGCGCGTACATAGTCAGCTAGTCCTTATAGATGAGAATTCAATTTCTATATCGTTATCTAAGTAGAGACTGCTTCAGTCATATGGGTACTTAGTTTGTATCACTGAATTAGATAACGAGTCACATACAGCAAGTCGCGTTTTATCGATGTTATTGTCATAGTAACTAACTGAAAAGTAATAATTGTATGGTTTTTTATGATTCTTTTTCAGAGCAAAGTTACAGTGATTTACCCGCCTAGATACCAAAATAACACTGATTCTGCCTTGCATAAAGTGCGAGAATATTATCTTTAAAACGCCATTTTTTCGTATAATAAAATAAGTTTTATGATCTCGCTAGCAAAAACCTTCCGAAAGGGCAAATTGTGGTGATTATGATCACAAACGGTGAGCTTTTAATTTGCGGAGCAAAATTAATATCATAAACTTAGGATGACTAAATTGGACGGCTGAAATAAGTCATTCAACATAACATCTAATCCTATAGGGGGAACTTAAGGTGAACATTCTCGGATACTTCCAGAAGGTGGGTAAGGCGCTTATGGTGCCGGTTGCCACACTTCCTGCAGCAGCAATACTCATGGGTATTGGCTACTGGATCGACCCAAATGGCTGGGGCGCAAACAGTGCACTTGCTGCATTTCTTATTAAAGCTGGTGCAGCGATCATTGACAATATGTCAGTATTGTTCGCTGTTGGTGTTGCTTACGGAATGTCTAAAGACAAAGATGGCGCCGCTGCACTTTCAGGTTTCGTGGGCTTCTTAGTTGTCACAACGCTTTTGGCCCCTGGTGCAGTATCACAAATTCAAGGCATTGACCCAAGTGAAGTACCTGCTGCATTTGGTAAAATCAATAACCAGTTCGTCGGTATCTTGGTTGGTATTGTTTCTGCTGAGTTGTACAACCGTTTTTCTCACGTAGAGCTGCACAAAGCACTGGCGTTTTTCTCTGGCAAGCGTCTTGTACCGATCCTAACGTCTTTTGCTGGTATCGTTATTGCGTTCATCCTGATGTACGTTTGGCCATCAGTTTACGGCGGTCTGGTAAGTTTTGGTGAAAGCATTCAAGGTATGGGTGAAGCAGGTGCAGGTGTTTACGCATTCTTCAACCGTCTTCTAATTCCTGTTGGTCTGCACCATGCACTAAACTCAGTGTTCTGGTTTGATGTTGCTGGTATTAATGACATTCCAAACTTCCTTGGCGGTGCGAAATCATTAGCTGAAGGCACGGCAACGGTAGGTGTTACGGGGATGTACCAAGCGGGCTTCTTCCCAATCATGATGTTTGGTTTACCAGGCGCTGCTCTAGCGATGTACCATACTGCGAAATCAAAGAATAAAGAGAAAGTGGCATCTATCATGATTGCAGCTGCGTTTGCTTCATTCTTTACAGGTGTAACAGAACCACTTGAATTTGCATTCATGTTCCTTGCTCCAGGACTGTACGTTCTTCACGCAGCGCTGACTGGTCTATCAGTTTATATCGCGGCATCAATGCAGTGGATTGCAGGTTTCGGTTTCTCTGCTGGTTTAGTCGACTTAGTATTGTCGACTCGTAACCCGCTAGCGGTAAACTGGTACATGCTCATTGTACAAGGTCTTGGTTTCTTTGCGGTTTACTACTTCGTGTTCCGTACCGTGATTGTTAAGTTTGGCCTTAAAACACCGGGACGTGAAGATGATGAAGAAGCTTCATCTAACGTGGCTGGATCAAGCAATTCTTCAGAGCTTGCTCGTCAGTACTTGAAAGCACTTGGCGGTCATGACAACCTAAGTTCTATCGATGCCTGTATTACTCGTTTGCGCCTTTCTGTGAAAGATATGAGCGTTATCAATGAGAAAACTCTGAAAGATCTTGGAGCTATGGGAGTTGTGAAGCTAGGTACAAACAACCTACAAGTTATCCTTGGTCCACTAGCAGAGATTGTTGCTGGTGAGATGAAGAATGTATCTAAAGATGAAGACTTAAGTGGTGTTCAGCTACCAGCTTAACTGTTTAATAGTGGTGTGATTGTTTGTTATTGGTATTGCAAACAATTGATACTACAACATCGCAAAAGGCCTCCGCAGGAGGCCTTTTTTCGTTTAGGCCCTTTGAATCTGCTTTGCTTTCACGCTAACTCGATAAATATTGTCGTTTTAGAGCGAGTTCTTGTTGTCTAATTGCTTAGAATTGTGGATCATTAGGAACAATGTACTCTGTGAAACCATACTTGGATACAGGGTTCCGTTTTCTCTGACAATACTAATATTTTTGAGGTGCTATAGATGAGTGAAGCTGATGCTCGTCCATCAAACTTTATTCGCCAGATCATTGATAAAGATCTAGCGGATGGTAAACACACTAGCGTGCATACTCGATTCCCGCCGGAGCCAAATGGCTACCTGCATATCGGTCATGCTAAGTCTATCTGTTTGAACTTCGGTATTGCTCAGGACTACCAGGGTCAATGTAATCTGCGTTTCGACGATACAAACCCTGAAAAAGAAGACATCGAATACGTTGAGTCTATCAAGAAAGATGTAAACTGGTTGGGCTTTGAGTGGAGTGGTGAAGTATGTTACTCATCAAACTACTTCGATAAGCTTTACGAATATGCAATTGAATTGATTAACAAAGGCTTAGCGTACGTAGATGAGCTAAGTCCAGAGCAAATTCGTGAATACCGCGGCACACTAAAGGCGCCAGGTAAACCAAGTCCATACCGTGACCGTTCTGTTGAAGAGAACTTGGCGTTGTTTGAAAAAATGCGCGCTGGTGAATTTGAAGAAGGTAAAGCGTGTCTTCGTGCTAAAATCGACATGGATTCTTCATTCATGGTCATGCGCGATCCAGTTTTATACCGAGTGCGTTTTGCTACGCACCACCAAACTGGTGATAAGTGGTGCATTTACCCAATGTACGACTTTACGCACTGTATTTCTGATGCATTAGAAGGCATTACGCACTCTATTTGTACGCTTGAATTCATGGATAACCGTCGTCTGTACGATTGGGTTCTAGACAACATCACGATCGAAAGCCGTCCACATCAATACGAGTTCAGTCGTTTAAACCTTGAATACACAGTGATGTCTAAGCGTAAGCTTAACCAGCTAGTTACTGAAAAACTGGTTAATGGTTGGGATGATCCACGTATGCCGACTGTCTCAGGTCTGCGTCGTCGTGGCTTCACACCTGCATCTATTCGTGAGTTTTGTAAGCGTATTGGTGTAACGAAGCAAGAAAATATGATCGAGTTTAGTTCATTAGAATCTTGTATTCGTGATGACCTAAACGAGAACGCTCCGCGTGCAATGGCTGTACTGGATCCTGTTAAAGTTGTTATCGAAAACTTTGAAGCAGGCGCAGTAGAAAACTTGACAGTTGCCAACCACCCAAATAAACCTGAAATGGGCGTGCGTGAAGTGCCATTCACGCGTGAATTGTGGATTGAGCGTGAAGACTTCCGTGAAGAAGCGAACAAAAAGTACAAGCGTTTAGTGCTAGGTAAAGAAGTTCGTTTACGTGGTGCTTACGTGATCAAAGCTGAGCGCGTTGAAAAAGATGCCGAAGGCAACATCACAACGATCTTCTGTTCTTACGATGCAGATACGCTAGGTAAAAACCCAGCAGATGGTCGTAAAGTGAAAGGCGTTATTCATTGGGTGTCAGCTGATAAAGCTCTTCCAGCGGAAATTCGTCTGTACGATCGTTTATTTACGGTGCCAAACCCAGGCGCAGCGGAAGATTTTGCTTCTACTATCAACCCTGAATCATTAGTTGTGATCAATGGCTTCGTCGAGCCTAGCCTAGCTTCCGCAGAAGCAGAAAAAGGTTACCAGTTTGAACGTATGGGTTACTTCTGTGCAGACTCGAAAGACTCTTCAGCAGATAATCTAGTATTCAACCGCACGGTTGGTCTACGTGATACCTGGGCAAAAATTGAGAATCAATAATCTCAATTAATGCTGAGAACGATGAAAAAATGCCAGCAAACGCTGGCATTTTTTATACCTAATCCCACAGAGTGCTATATAGATGTGCAAAACTGTGGAGAAAAAAGATGGGTGTTTAGTAGCTTTTGTTCTGTAACCAAAGTACTGACGTCTAAGGTTCTGACTTCTAGAAACAAAAAACGCCAGCATGTGCTGACGTTTACTTTTTAAATTAACAAACCCTTATTTTTTCGGTTTGTGTGCATCTGGATTATCTTTACAACCACCATCGCTACACTTGCCGTACAAGTATAAGCTGTGGTTTGTTAGTGTGACATTGTACTTAGCTGCAATCTCTTTTTGACGTTCTTCAATAAGATCGTCAGAAAATTCAATTACCTCACCACAGTCTAGGCACACTAGGTGGTCGTGGTGATGTTGAGTCGATAATTCGAAGACTGACTTTCCACCTTCAAAGTGGTGACGAGTTACAATACCAGCATCGTCGAACTGGTTTAGAACTCGGTAAACAGTTGCTAGGCCAATTTCTTCACCTAGATCAATCAACTTTTTGTACAAATCTTCAGCACTGATGTGCTGGCAGTCTGGCTGCTGAAGTACTTCTAGAATTTTTAGCCTCGGAAGGGTTACTTTTAAACCCGCATCCTTCAGCGCCTGATTATTATCTGACATATACTTTCCCGTTGGATCATCTGCAGCGATTTAACAGAATTCAATCTTCCTACCATTATAGGATAAGCGTTCGGAACATTAAACCACGAACTTCAAAGGGTTAATAGAATCTTTTTGTAAATTAGAAACAGGTCTATTATATTACAGCTCTGACCAGTTACAATTATGTAACATTAAGCTTGGAGAGGGCAGAGATAGCGATGAATAGGCGACTAGCGAAGATATACAAACCAGGAATTGTAAAGTTCGCACTCAATATTTGGCCTCCTTTTTGGGGGGCGGGTATTAAAATCTTACATATTTCTCAAGACTTCCGTACTGTAAAGGTACGTTTAAAGCTTCGCTGGTGGAATAAAAATGCCAATCGCACCCAATATGGCGGCAGTATTTTCTCTTTAACTGATCCTATTTACTCGTTGATGCTGATGGGGATTCTACGAGAGGAATATTATGTGTGGGATAAAGAGGCAAGCATTAACTTTATTAAGCCGGGGCAAAGTGATTTGTTTGCAGAATTTGAGGTCACTGAAGGGATGCTGGAAAACATTTATCAAATGACACGGAATGGAGAAAAGTGTTTTCCTGAGTTTATTACTCATGTAAAAGATAAACAGGGGAATGTGGTTTCAGAGGTTCAACGCAAGCTTTATGTAAGAAAGAAACCTCAGTATCGCGAAGAGGAAGTACTTACCGATGCTGTGTGACAATACATACAAAAAGACCTCCAAGTGGAGGTCTTTGCATCATTCAATTTGATTAGCCTTCTAGCTCAGCTAAACACATCTCTTCATAGATCTGTTTAACCCAGCTTTCAACACGCTCGTCAGTCAATTCTGGTTGGCGGTCTTCATCAATACATAGACCTACGAATTGGCTTTCGTCACCTTCAACAAGTGCTTTAGACGCTTCAAATTCGTAGCCTTCTGTCGAGGTATGGCCAAGAATTGTGCCGCCTTTAGACTCAACGATATCACGGACTGTGCCCATCGCGTCACAGAAGTATTCTGCGTAGTCTTCTTGGTCGCCACAGCCAAAGATAGCCACTAGCTTAGTAGAGAAGTCGATTTGCTCAAGTTCAGGGAAGAAGTCATCCCAATCACATTGTGCTTCGCCGTAGTACCAAGTTGGGATACCTAGAAGAAGAAGATCGAAGTTATCAATGTCTTCTTTGCTGCTTTTCGCGATGTCTTGAACGTGAACTAGATGTTTACCTAGTTGCTTTTGAATCATCTTTGCAACGGCTTCAGTATTACCTGTGTCGCTACCGAAGAAGATACCTACACTTGCCATAGAGTCTATACCTTTACATTGTTTGTTATTGGCGATGCTACTAAGGGTTTAACCTAACCCTGAGCCTTCCCAAGTTAGCTGAATTACACCTTTTGCAATAAAGCCAGCACAGCCTAGGAAAAGGACTAACCACACAATACGACGACCAAAAACAGGTACATTGCCTTGCTTTAGCACATCTTTTATCGCCATCCCGATGAAAAAAAAGATAGCAGCAAAAAGAAGATCGAGCCCAACAGACTCGAGCATATCCATATAGTCGTAAAGCATTTTAGCCCTTCATGCCGAAAAATCTTGGGCGCACTATACCACTGTTAAACGGTAAAGTTAATGCACTACAAGAAGGGTTATTTCAATAATCTAGTGTTGCTTTTCGAATTTGTTAACTCGAAATGTATTTTCGAATGACTCTCATTACTTCTGTCGGTTTCTCGGCGTGTAACCAGTGACCAGTGCCAGCGATAATGTGTGCTTTAGCATGGTTAAATTGTCGCTTCACTGCCGGCTGATGTTCTGGCATTAAGTAGTCAGAGTCGCCGCCTTTGATAAACAAAGTTGGGATATCTGTTGGTGTGATTTCTTGCCAGCCAATAATTTGGTCATAATTATCAAAAAGGCTCGGTACGTTAAACCGCCAATCCATCTTATCGCCATTTTTGTACAGTGATTTAGAGAGAAATTGTCTTACACCATCGAGTTCAATATGTTGAGCTAGGATATCCATGGCTTGCTGTCGATTTGCTGGTTTTTCATTAATAACAGCATGTAAGCCGTTAAAAACATTATCGTGACGGTTCGTAGTGTAGGCAACAGGCGCCATGTCGAGAACGACTAACTTCTTGACTACATTTGGAGCAATGTCCACAAGAGCCATCGCGACTTTTCCGCCCATGGAGTGCCCAATAACAATAGATGGCTCAACGTTTAAGTGCTGAAGGAGCTGAGCCACATCTTTTGCCATATCGGTATAGTTATGGACTTCGGAGTGGAAAGAGAGGCCGTGATTTCTCAGATCAATACTGATCACCGTGTGATCTTTAATAAGATCGCGGGCGAGTAGACCCAGATTACTTAAACTACCAAACAATCCGTGAATCAAAACAACTGTTTGGCCTTGGCCTTCCTGCTTATAGTTGAGTAATGCTGACATTTTATCTTATTCGTGATGGGTTTAACGTGGAGTATCCGCGTGGATCTCGTTATAATCCCCCAGAGTTTAAACATTGAGAATGTGAAAAGCGAATGAAAACAATTGAGGTTGATGAGGATCTATACCGTTATATAGCTAGTCAAACTAAGCATATCGGTGAAAGCGCCTCGGATATTTTGCGACGCCTTTTAAACCTTGATGGTCAGTTGCAGGAAGCTAAAGCCGCGCCTGTAGTAGAGAAGCCACAAGGGATTGTAGTAAGTAAAGATGCGGGTAAAACGGAATCTGTTGATGTAGTGAAAGAAATGCGTTCGCTGCTTATTTCTGATGAGTTTGCCGGTCTAAAAAAAGCGATTGATCGCTTTATGTTGGTATTATCGACCTTACATAAATTGAATCCAGAAGGTTTCGCCCAGGCTACGAATGTAAAAGGACGCAAACGCGTGTACTTTGCAGATAATGAAGAAACCTTGCTAGCAAACGGTAATACGACCAAGCCAAAAGCCATTCCTGGCACACCGTTTTGGGTTATCACGAATAACAATACAAGTCGTAAAAGACAGATGGTTGAACAAGTGATGGCACACATGGGGTTCCAACCTGACTTAATAGAAAAAGTAACAGGTTCAATCTAAGAAACCTGATAGAAGCCTCATAATGCGTCGCAGTGAGCGGATATTATGAGGCTTTTTTAATTTTATTTGTATTTAAAGAAAGGATGTCAAACATGGCTATGCACCCTCGTGCTGGGCAAAAAGCGCAGCAGGAAGATCTTCACAATATCCCAGCACTCGTTGCTAACTACTTCTTACTTCAACCAGACGCGGCAAACGCAGAACACAAAGTTCAATTTGGTACTTCTGGCCACCGCGGTACTGCAGACAAGCACACTTTTAACGAAAACCACATTTTAGCGATCGCTCAAGCGGTAGCAGAAGTTCGTGCTGAGCAAGGCACAATTGGCCCGTTGTTTGTGGGTAAAGACACGCATGCGCTATCTGAGCCTGCTTTCTCAAGTGTGATTGAAGTACTGATTGCAAACGGTGTGAAAGTGATTGTCCAACAAGACAACGGTTACACGCCAACACCGGGTATTTCACACGCGATTCTGACTTACAACATCAAACACGATGAAAAAGCAGACGGTATCGTTATTACCCCATCACATAACCCACCACAAGACGGCGGTATCAAATACAATCCGACACATGGTGGTCCTGCAGAAGCTGAGTTGACTCAAGCTATCGAAGATCGTGCGAACGAATTGATTGCTGAAGGTTTACAAGGTGTTAAACGCCTACCACTAGCAGAAGCAAAAGCATCGGATCTGTTTGTAGAGATGGACTTGGTGAAGCCATACATCGATGACCTGGTGAACGTTATCGATATGGAAGCAATCCAAAAAGCGAACCTGAAGATTGGTGTAGATCCATTGGGTGGCAGCGGTATCGATTACTGGCGTCAAATTGGTCAGGCATACAACCTAGACCTAACGCTAGTAAGTGAATCGATCGATCCTTCTTTCCAATTCATGTCGCTAGATAAAGACGGCGTTGTGCGTATGGACTGTTCTTCTCCTTACGCAATGGCGGGTCTATTGGCACTGAAAGACGAATACGATTTAGCATTTGGTAACGATCCTGACTACGACCGTCACGGTATCGTTACGCCAAAAGGTTTGATGAACCCGAACCACTTCTTAGCCGTTTGTATTGACTACTTGTACCGTCATCGTGACGCGTGGGGTAAAGACGTCGCTGTTGGTAAAACACTAGTTTCAAGTGCGCTGATTGACCGTGTTGTTGCGGATCTAGGTCGTGAGCTATGTGAAGTGCCTGTTGGTTTCAAATGGTTTGTAGACGGTCTGTACACTGGTAAGTTTGGTTTCGGCGGCGAAGAAAGTGCTGGTGCGTCTTTCCTTCGTAAAGATGGCACACCTTGGTCAACAGACAAAGATGGCATCTTGCTATGCCTTCTAGCAGCAGAGATCACTGCGGTAACGGGTAAGAACCCTCAAGATTACTATGAAGAGCTAGCGGCGAAGCACGGTGAGTCGAAGTACAACCGTATTCAAGCTGTAGCAAATGGCCCACAAAAAGACGTATTGAAGAAGTTGTCACCAGAAATGGTTGCGGCTGAAACTCTAGCAGGTGATGCGATCACTGCTCGTCTAACGCATGCACCAGGCAATGGTGCTGCGATTGGTGGCCTTAAAGTAACGACGGCTAACGGTTGGTTCGCTGCTCGTCCATCAGGCACAGAGGACATCTACAAGATTTACTGTGAAAGCTTCAAAGGTGAAGAACATCTGAAACAAATCGAAGCTGAAGCACAAGAGATCGTTAATCAAGTGTTTGCAGCCGCTGGTTTGTAAAACATCCAATGGTCAATGTATCTAGCAAAGGGTTGATGTGAAAACATCAACCCTTTCATGTTTAAGTGCCCCGAACCGCTTTATCTCCGGGCCATGAATCTGGTACCACAAACCAGAATTGACCGTCTTCCGTTTGTGCGTGTATGAATCGATCTAAAGGCTTTTCAATAGGTTGAGAGAAATCGTCTGTACCGGTCGCCCAGCATGGTTTATGTAAATGATAAAGGGGTTTACCAATTAAATCCCATTGACGTTGATAGCACCAGTAACCACTAATCTGACTTGGATTTAATTCATAACCCAAGCACTCCTTAGGAGTTGGCTCTGGAGTAAACGGATTAATATAGAGTCGTCCTTGCATCATTAGGCGCTCTTCTGGAGAGTCGTTTAAAGGAATTATTTTTTGAAATTCCGGGCGATCGCTCATTTTCAGCTGATGCGTGAGCATTCTATCCAATTTTACATGTAACTGGTCGTGAGCATTCGGGCCATACCAAATGCCGTTGTAAAGAAGATAAAACTTAATCGCCACTTCCCAATGTTCTATCTGATTTGATTCTGTATTCCTCAACACTAAATCGACAGCACCAATGGTCTTACCTTCCGCGTCGTTTAACTGAATTTCTTCGGCAATAATCTGATATCGTTCTGAATTAGAAAGAGCCGCAGTGCATAGGTGCTGATATAAAAAACCCAGTCTCGGATTACCATTGTATTGTTCTGAGCTATTCAAAGGTTTGACCGAGATATCTTCTAAGGTTGCAAACGGAGGGGTTAACTTGAAAAGCGGAGGTGAAGTGGCGATCCATTGGTAAAAGCGTTGCAGTTGGTTCATCCGTATCCCTAAATTTATGGTGAGGCGACAAGCTTTGTTATTGTAACTAAATTTGCTTTTGAGGGTAGGGTGGCTAGCATCGATATTAGGGTTCGAGATACACTTTAAAGACCTAAATGATATCAAGGTGCCAGATGTCAAAACGTTGTTGTATCAACTAGGTTGCATTCTTTCGTCTGATTCCATCAAGAGGTTATTTAGGTTTACATGCGCTAGAAATTGGAAGTAATAATGAATAACTTAAAGCTAGAACAGATTCTTAATGACAAACTGTCACCGCAGTTAATTAAAGATTACGCACCAAATGGGTTACAGGTAGAAGGGAAATCAGCGGTGAAGCGTGTTATCACTGGCGTAACCGCCTCTCAAGCCTTAATCGATAAAGCGATTGAGCTTAATGCAGACGCATTGCTTGTTCATCATGGCTATTTTTGGAAAGGTGAGCCTGAGCCAATTCGTGGCATGAAAGGTAAACGAATTCGTAGTCTGATCAAAAACGATATCAACTTATATGGTTATCACCTTCCTCTAGATATTCATCCAGAGCTAGGCAACAACGCTGAATTAGCTCGCTTACTTGAAATCGAAGTAGAAGGTGGGCTTGAAGGGCACCCTCAGTCAGTTGTTATGTTTGGGCGCTTGAAAAAGCCGATGTCTGGTGTTGAATTTGCGAGTAAGATCAACCAAGTTCTTGATAGAGAGCCTCTGCATATCGCTCCAGAGAATACCGATAAGATGATTGAGACAGTCGGCTGGTGCACTGGTGGAGGGCAGGATTTCATTGAACTTGCTGTACAGCACGGGCTGGATGCATTTATCTCTGGAGAAATTTCAGAGCGCACCACTTATACCGCTCGTGAAATGGACATTCATTACTTTGCTGCAGGTCATCATGCTACTGAGCGTTATGGTGTTCAGGCCTTAGGCAAATGGCTAGCGGATGAATATGGCCTACATGTGGAGTTTATCGATATTGATAATCCGGTTTAGCGTTCTCCATTAATAACGTTAAACGCAAAAAAGAAAAAAGGGTTGAGACGAAAATCTCAACCCTTTTGTTTGTCTATCTTCGTACTAAAAGATCATTCACGTTCGTGAAGTGGAGAAAACTCACGTTGTGTTTCGCCAGTGTATAGCTGACGAGGACGACCGATGCGGTTCAGTGGATCGCTGTGCATTTCGTTCCAGTGAGCAATCCAGCCGATGGTACGAGAAATCGCGAAGATAACCGTAAACATAGAAACTGGAATACCAATCGCTTTAAGAATGATACCTGAGTAGAAGTCTACGTTCGGGTACAGCTTCTTAGACACGAAGTACTCATCAGAAAGCGCAATGCGCTCAAGTTCCATTGCAACGTCTAGCAGAGGGTCTTGAATGTTTAGCTCTTTGAGAACTTCATGACACGTTTCGCGCATTACTGTCGCACGTGGGTCGTAGTTCTTGTAAACGCGGTGACCAAAGCCCATTAAGCGGAATGGGTCATCTTTGTCTTTCGCGCGGTCTACATATTCAGGGATGTTATCGACGCTGCCAATCTCTTCTAGCATTCTCAAGCAGGCTTCGTTTGCACCACCGTGAGCAGGTCCCCAAAGGGATGCAATACCAGCGGCAATACATGCAAATGGGTTCGCACCAGAAGAGCCAGCTAGGCGTACAGTTGATGTCGACGCATTCTGTTCGTGATCCGCGTGTAGAGTGAAAATCTTATCCATCGCACGGGCAACCACAGGATTTACTTCATACTCTTCGCAAGGGTTTGCGAACATCATATGCAAGAAGTTCTCAGCGTAGCTAAGGTCGTTACGAGGGTAAATAAATGGCTGACCGATAGAGTATTTGTAACACATCGCCGCCAGTGTTGGCATTTTTGACAGCAGACGGTACGCTGCAATTTCGCGGTGTTCGTCGTTGTTAATGTCAAGAGAGTCGTGATAGAAGGCTGCAAGTGCTCCAACTACACCACACATTACCGCCATTGGGTGAGCATCGCGTCTGAAGCCATGGAAAAAGCTTGCGATTTGCTCGTGTACCATTGTGTGACGAGTAACGGTCGTTTTGAATTGCTCGTATTGTTCTCGGGTAGGGGCTTCACCATAAAGAAGGATGTAACATACTTCTAAGTAATCTGCGTTATTGGCTAATTGATCAATCGGGAAACCGCGGTGCAAAAGAATACCTTTGCCGCCATCGATGTACGTGATTGATGATTCACAAGATGCAGTGGCAAGAAAACCTGGGTCAAAAGTAAAGTAACCATTGGCTCCCAGCTTACGAACGTCAATTACAGGTGTACCTAGCGTACCGTCCATAATTGGCAGTTCGATTGGCGCTTGACCTTCAACATGAAGGGTCGCTTTCTTATCCGCCATAACAATCTCCTTTGTTTATTATTTAATCCGTCCAGGATGTTTATGTGCCATTTTTGTACTGTTGTTAAAGCTTAAAGTCAATTTTTCTCCATCTTTGTGTGCACTTGTTATGATTTTTCTCATGAAAATCGTTAAAAATCTGTTCTATGTAGCATAATTTGTTACACCAATTGTATTAGAATGTTGCTCGCCGTATATTGGCAAAGAAAATTTTAGTTAAATCCTTATAAATTCGGGGCTAGAAACAAAGAGTGAGGTTTGTTGCTGGATTCCGTTTGTTAACAACTTGTTTACAATTATCTGAGTGGTTACTCGCGATATTTGTTAAATAGATGTTAACTTTTGTACGTTTGGAAGCTGAAATTGGTTATAACAATAAATGCTCAATGGAGCTGAGTGAGCAAGCCCGTGAAAGAAAGAAAGTCAAGACCTGTTAATTTAGATTTACAGACCATCCACTTTCCTATCACAGCAATCGCATCCATCCTACACCGTGTGTCTGGGGTAATTACGTTTGTTGCGGTGGGTATATTACTGTGGTTACTATCCATTTCTCTGTCATCCCCAATGGGTTTTATGGAAGCCGCTGACATCGTCGATAGCTTCTTCGTAAAATTCATCCTGTGGGGAATTCTTACTGCACTTGCCTACCACATCGCAGGTGGTATCCGTCACTTATTGATGGATCTAGGTCACTTTGAAGAACTAGATTCAGGCACGATGAGCGCTAAAGTCGCGTTTGGTGCAACAGCAGTATTATCATTATTGGCGGGGATCTTGGTATGGTAAAACACGTATCTTCATTTGGTCGTAATGGTGTACACGATTTCCTACTAATTCGTGCAACTGCAATCATTATGACGCTATACACGATTTATCTGATTAGCTTCTGTGCATTTTCAGATATCTCTTACGCATCTTGGACCCAATTCTTTGGTGGTACCTTCACTAAAGTATTCACCATGTTGGCACTTGTCTCGATCCTGATTCACGCTTGGGTTGGTTTGTGGCAGGTATTAACTGATTACATTAAGTGCGCGAAACTACGTGGCGCACTACAACTTGGTGTTATTGCCGTGCTATTCGGCTATGTCTTCTCTGGTCTATTTATTCTGTGGGGTGCGTAAGTGTCTATTCCAGTTCGTGAGTTTGATGCCGTAGTAATCGGCGCTGGTGGTGCAGGTATGCGCGCTGCACTACAAATTTCAGAACAAGGCCTATCATGTGCTTTGTTGTCAAAAGTATTTCCAACACGTTCTCATACTGTGTCTGCACAGGGTGGCATTACTGTTGCTCTGGGTAACTCGCACAAAGACGATTGGCAATGGCACATGTACGATACCGTTAAAGGTTCCGACTACATCGGTGACCAGAACGCGATTGAATACATGTGTAAAAATGGTCCTGAGTCAGTTATCGAGCTTGAAAAAATGGGTCTGCCATTCTCTCGTTTCGATAACGGTACCATCTACCAACGTCCATTCGGTGGTCAATCTAAAGAGTTTGGTGGTGAGCAGGCTGCTCGTACAGCCGCTGCTGCAGACCGTACTGGTCACGCACTTCTTCACACGCTTTACCAGCAAAACGTAAAACACAAAACAACCATCTTCTCGGAGTGGTACGCTTTGGATCTTGTGAAAAACCAAGACGGCGCAATCATGGGTTGTACTGCGATTTGTATGGAAACGGGTGAAATCTGTTACTTCAAATCAAAAGCAACCATTCTAGCTACAGGTGGTGCAGGTCGTATTTACGCATCGACCACTAACGCGCACATCAACACGGGTGATGGCGTTGGTATGGCACTTCGCGCAGGCGTTCCAATGCAAGACATGGAAATGTGGCAGTTCCACCCAACAGGTATTGCTGGCGCGGGTGTTCTAGTGACGGAAGGTTGTCGTGGTGAAGGTGGTTACCTTCTAAATAAAGATGGTGAACGCTTCATGGAGCGCTACGCACCAAACGCGAAAGACCTTGCTGGTCGTGACGTGGTTGCTCGTTCAATGATGATTGAAATCCGCGAAGGCCGTGGCTGTGATGGTCCTTGGGGTCCACATATCAAGTTGAAACTTGATCACCTTGGTAAAGAAGTACTTGAATCACGTCTACCAGGTATCTGTGAACTGTCTCGTACATTTGCACACGTTGACCCTGTGAAAGAGCCAATTCCAGTAATTCCAACTTGTCACTACATGATGGGTGGTGTACCTACTCAAGTGTCTGGCCAAGCAATTAAGCAGAAGGCCGACGGTAGCGAGATGGAAGTACAAGGCCTTTACGCATGTGGTGAGATTGCTTCTGTATCGGTACACGGTGCTAACCGTCTTGGCGGCAACTCATTACTAGACTTGGTCGTATTTGGTCGTGCCACTGGCTTGCACCTTGGCGAAACGCTAGCAGCGCAAACGGAAGCTCGTCCTGCAACAGAATCTGATATTGAAGCGTCTCTAGCGCGTACTATGCGTTGGGAAAACAGCACTGGTGGTGAAGATCCAGTTCAGATTCGTAAAGACCTACAAGCATGCATGCAAAACAGCTTCTCGGTATTCCGTGAAGGCGATGCGATGGCAACCGGCCTAGAAGAGTTGAAAGTGATTCGCGAACGTTTGAAAGATGCGCATCTAGCGGACAAGTCTTCAGAGTTCAACACGCAGCGTATCGAGTGTCTAGAACTTGATAACCTGATGGAAACCGCGTTTTCAACTGCCGTTGCAGCGAACTACCGTACAGAGAGTCGTGGCGCACATGCTCGTTTCGATTTCCCTGAGCGTGATGATGAGAACTGGCTATGCCACTCTATCTACAATCCGGAAACAGAAGCGATGACTAAGCGTGATGTGAACATGACGCCAACGCATCGTGAAGCTTTCCCGCCGAAAGTACGTACATACTAAAGGGAGGATACGACTATGAAATTAAACTTCTCTTTATACCGTTACAATCCGGATGTGGATACTAAGCCTTACATGAAAGAGTATACCCTTGAGGTAGACGAAGGCTCAGACATGATGGTGCTTGATGCATTGATTCTGCTAAAAGAGCAAGATCCAAGCATCGCTTTCCGTCGCTCATGCCGTGAAGGGGTATGTGGTTCTGATGGTTTGAATATGAATGGTAAAAACGGCCTAGCGTGTATCACACCGTTATCTGCTCTACAAGGCGATAAGATAGTTATTCGTCCACTACCAGGGTTACCTGTCGTGCGCGATCTTATCGTTGACATGACGCAGTTCTATGATAACTATGCGAAAGTTAAACCATTCTTGATTGATGATGGTGCATTACCACCATCACGTGAGAATCTACAATCGCCTGATGACCGTGCGCATTTAGATGGATTGTACGAATGTATCATGTGTGCATGTTGTACAACGTCTTGCCCATCATTCTGGTGGAACCCTGATAAATTCATCGGCCCAGCTGGTCTTCTCGCAGCGTACCGTTGGCTAATTGATAGCCGCGATACGGCAACAGATGAACGTTTGTCTGATCTTGATGATGCATTTAGCGTTTTTCGTTGCCATGGCATCATGAATTGTGTAAGTGTTTGTCCTAAGGGATTAAATCCGACGAAAGCCATCGGTCACATTAAGTCGATGTTGGTTAATCGTTCGGTTTAATTTACTCGCTCTTAGGAATGTCGCAGTGTTGCGGATCACCCGATATGACCGCTTCACTGCTTCAGTAATATTCGAGTAAAGAATACAAAAATTGCCGACCGTATTTTTAGTCGGCTCTTATAGCTCGGCAAAGACCGAAGCAAACGTGAAAACTACTGGTTAAGGGAAAATATGCACAACGGCGTGATGAAGGCATGGCTCGAGTCTTCACACTTGGCTGGCGCCAATGCAACGTATGTAGAGGACCTCTACGAACTGTATCTAAGTGATCCCGATCTGGTAAGTGAGGAGTGGAAACGTGTTTTTGAAGGCTTGCCTAAGCCATCAGAAGAAGTGGCAGAACAACCACATTCACGTGTCCGTGACTACTTCCGACGACTCGCTAGAGAAACAAAGCATTACAATGTCCAAGTTAGTGACCCAGATGTCGATGCAAAACAAGTAAAAGTTCTACAGCTAATCAACGCATACCGTTTCCGCGGGCATGAAGCTGCAGAATTAGACCCACTAGGTCTATGGCAACGCCCAACCGTGGCGGAGTTAGACCCTGCTTTTCATAATCTTACCGAAGATGACTTCGAAGAAACTTTCAACGTAGGTTCTTTTGCTGTTGGGCAAGAAACCATGAAGTTGAAAGATATCTATGAAGCCCTCAACAAAACTTATTGCGGTTCCATCGGTGCTGAATACATGCACATGACTGACACAGAGCAAAAGCGTTGGATTCAGCAACGCCTTGAGTCTGTCGTAGGCCAGCCATCATTCAACAAAGATGAGAAGCGCACATTCCTAGAAGAGCTAACAGCCGCTGAAGGTTTGGAGCGTTACCTCGGGGCGAAATTCCCAGGTGCAAAACGTTTCTCTTTAGAAGGTGGTGATGCGCTGATTCCGATGACGAAAGAGTTGATCCGTCATGCGGGTACAAGTGGAATGCGTGAAGTGGTTATCGGTATGGCTCACCGCGGTCGTTTGAACATGCTGGTGAACGTACTTGGTAAGAAACCTCAAGACCTGTTTGATGAGTTCGCAGGTAAACACGACGAAACTTGGGGTACGGGTGATGTGAAATATCACCAAGGTTTCTCTGCTGATTTTGCGACTCCAGGCGGTGATGTTCACTTAGCACTTGCATTTAACCCATCGCACCTAGAAATCGTAAACCCGGTAGTCATGGGCTCAGTTCGAGCACGTCAAGACCGCTTGGGTGATAATCAAGGTAGCAAAGTACTTCCTATCACCATCCACGGTGATTCTGCAATCGCTGGTCAGGGTGTGGTTGCCGAAACGTTCAACATGTCTCTTGCTCGTGGGTTCCAAGTTGGTGGTACGGTACGTATCGTCATCAACAACCAAGTAGGCTTTACGACGTCTAATCCTCGTGACACGCGTTCTACGATGTACTGTACCGATATCGCGAAGATGGTGCAGGCGCCAATTTTCCATGTAAATGCAGATGACCCAGAAGCAGTTGCTTTTGTTACTCGCATTGCATTGGATTACCGTAACGAGTTCAAGCGCGATGTCGTGATCGATCTTGTGTGTTACCGTCGCCACGGTCACAATGAGGCAGATGAGCCAAATGCGACTCAGCCTTTGATGTACCAGAAAATCAAAAAGCATCCTACACCACGCAAATTGTATGCAGATGTTCTGATCGATAAAAATGAGTCAGATATCGAGACGGCGACTCAGTTAGTCAATGAGTATCGCGATGCATTAGATCGCGGTGAAGTGGTTGTTAAAGAATGGCGTCCAATGGCGTTGCACTCTGTAGACTGGTCCCCTTACTTAGGGCATGAATGGGATATGGAGTGGGATTCAAAATACGACAAGACACGCCTTATTGAGCTAGGCAATCGTCTGTGTCAGTACCCAGAAAGCCATAAACTGCAAAGCCGTGTTAATAAGCTATACAACGATCGTCTAGCAATGATGACCGGTGAAAAAGCTATTGACTGGGGTATGGCTGAAACATTGGCGTATGCTACATTGGTTGACGATGGCAAGCGTATTCGTCTTTCTGGTCAGGACTCGGGTCGTGGTACTTTCTTCCACCGTCACTCGGTTCTTCATAACCAAACCGATGCAAGCACTTACATTCCATTAGCGAATATTCATGACAACCAAGGACCATTCCAAGTCTTTGACTCAGTATTGTCAGAAGAAGCTGTGTTGGCGTTTGAATACGGTTACGCAACAGCCGAACCAGGTGGTTTAACTATCTGGGAAGCACAGTTTGGTGATTTTGCCAACGGTGCACAAGTTGTTATCGACCAGTTTATCTCGTCAGGCGAGCAAAAGTGGGCGCGTTTGTGCGGTCTTACTATGCTTCTACCTCATGGTTATGAAGGTCAAGGTCCTGAGCACTCATCTGCACGTTTAGAGCGTTACCTTCAGCTTTGTGCTGAGCAAAATATGCAGGTTGTGGTTCCTTCAACACCGGCTCAGGTGTACCACATGATTCGTCGTCAGGTTGTACGCCCAATGCGTCGACCTCTCATTGTTATGTCACCGAAATCTTTGCTGCGCCACCCTCTATGTACTTCAACGATTGAAGACTTGGCGGATGGTACATTCCAATCTGCAATTCCAGAAGTAGATGATTTAGAACCAAGCAAAGTGAAACGTGTCGTGTTCTGTGCTGGTAAGGTTTACTTTGACCTACTAGAGCAGCGCCGTAACAACGAGCAAGACGATGTTGCTATCGTGCGTATTGAACAGCTTTACCCATTCCCAATGGAAGAAGTACAAACAGCAATTGCTCAATACACTAACGTTGAAGACTTCGTGTGGTGTCAGGAAGAACCTCAGAACCAAGGTGCTTGGTACTGTAGCCAACATAACTTCCGTGCCGCTATTCCTGCAGGTGCAAATCTTAAATACGCAGGTCGCCCAGCTTCTGCTTCGCCAGCAGTTGGCTACATGTCGGTGCACTTGAAACAACAAAAAGCGTTGGTTGAAGACGCTCTGAACGTGAACTCAAAAACTTCGAATTAAGAACTAGAAGTTAAAGGAAGAAACAGATATGACAATTGAAATTCTGGTTCCAGATTTACCTGAATCAGTTGCTGATGCAACCGTAGCGACATGGCACAAACAACCGGGCGACGCAGTAGAGCGTGACGAGGTTTTGGTTGACATCGAAACAGACAAAGTTGTGCTAGAAGTTCCAGCTCCGGAAGCTGGCGTTTTAGAAGCTATTGTTGAAGCAGAAGGTGCGACAGTACTTTCTAAACAAATCATTGCTAAATTGAAGCCAGGCGCAGTTGCAGGTGAACCAACTGCAGACAAAACAGAAGGTACTGAAGCATCTCCTGATAAGCGTCACAAAGCTGCGCTTAGCGAAGAAAGTAATGACGCACTAAGCCCAGCAGTGCGCCGTTTATTGGCTGAACATGGCTTAGAAGCAAGCCAAGTGAAAGGCACTGGTGTTGGTGGTCGTATTACGCGCGAAGATATTGAAGCGCATCTTGCGAACGCTAAATCTGCGTCAAAAGAAGACTCGCCAGCAGTGGTTGACGTGCCGGCAGCGGCTCGCAGTCAGAAACGTGTTCCAATGACTCGCCTTCGTAAGACAGTTGCTAACCGTTTGCTAGAAGCGAAGAACAACACGGCAATGCTAACGACGTTTAACGAAGTGAACATGAAACCAATCATGGACCTTCGTAAGCAGTACAAAGATCAGTTCGAAGAGCGTCACGGTATTCGTTTGGGCTTCATGTCTTTCTACGTGAAAGCAGTGACAGAAGCGCTTAAGCGTTACCCAGAAGTAAATGCTTCGATTGATGGCGATGACATTGTTTACCACAACTACTTCGACATTAGCATGGCGGTATCAACGCCACGTGGTCTAGTTACACCTGTCCTAAAAGACTGTGACAAGCTTGGTTTCGCTGATGTTGAAAAAGGCATCAAAGAACTGGCTATCAAAGGTCGTGATGGCAAGCTAACGGTAGACGAGCTAATGGGCGGTAACTTCACTATCACAAACGGTGGTGTGTTCGGTTCACTAATGTCTACACCAATCATCAACCCACCTCAATCAGCGATTCTTGGTATGCATAAGATCCAAGAGCGTCCGATGGCAGTGGATGGCAAAGTTGAAATCTTGCCGATGATGTACCTAGCGTTATCTTACGATCACCGCCTAATTGACGGTCGTGAATCAGTTGGTTTCCTAGTAACGATTAAAGAGTTACTAGAGGACCCAGCACGTCTCCTATTAGACGTTTAATATCGCTAAAACGTCTAGTTATCGTAGGTAGCTAGACGTTAAAAATTTCAATGGCTAGACTAGCTCAACGTTTGGCCTTCATTTGAATCCTTCAGTATGAGAACTCATGATAAAGGATTGATTTGAGAAGACCCTACAGACGTACAAGCAGCCAAGACTGCAGCGTTATGGAAATAATAAATCCCTTAAGGGAAAAACAAACGGAATATCGAAATGAATTTGCATGAATACCAAGCCAAACAGCTGTTTGCAGAATTCGGTTTGCCTGTGCCAGAAGGCTACGCGTGTGATACACCACAAGAAGCTTTTGAAGCCGCAGGCCGTATTAGTACAGCCAAGAAAGTAGTTAAATGTCAGGTTCACGCTGGTGGCCGTGGTAAAGCGGGTGGCGTAGAGCTACACGATACAAAAGAAGGCGTTAAAGAGTTTGCACAGAAGTGGTTAGGTAAAAACCTAGTAACTTACCAAACAGACGCAAATGGTCAGCCAGTAACAAAAATCCTTGTTGAAGAAGCTTCAAATATTGCGAACGAACTATACCTAGGTGCGGTAGTTGACCGTGCTAGCCGTAAGATCGTTTTCATGGCTTCTACCGAAGGTGGTGTGGAAATTGAAAAAGTTGCGGAAGAAACGCCGGAACTCATCCACAAAGCAGCAATTGACCCACTAGTAGGTCCACAAGCTTACCAAGGTCGTGAGCTAGCGTTCAAACTTGGTCTTGAAGGCGACCAAATCAAACAATTCGTTAAGATCTTTATGGGTCTTGGCACTATGTTTTCTCAGTACGATCTTGCTCTGCTAGAGATCAACCCACTTGTGATTACTGGTGAAGGCAACTTGCTATGTCTTGACGGTAAGATCAACATCGACTCAAACGCACTGTACCGTCAGCCTAAGCTTCGTGAAATGCACGATCCTTCACAAGAAGATGAGCGTGAAGCACACGCAGCTCAGTGGGAGCTGAACTACGTAGCACTAGACGGTAACGTTGGCTGTATGGTTAACGGTGCAGGCCTAGCAATGGGTACGATGGATATCGTAAACCTACACGGCGGCAAACCAGCTAACTTCTTAGATGTAGGTGGCGGCGCGACGAAAGAGCGTGTTGCTGAAGCATTCAAGATCATCCTATCTGATGACAATGTGAAAGCGGTACTTGTTAACATCTTCGGTGGTATTGTACGTTGTGACATGATCGCAGAAGGTATTATCGGTGCGGTTAAAGAGGTAGGCGTAAGCGTACCTGTTGTTGTTCGTCTTGAAGGTACTAACGCTGACCTAGGTCGCGAAGTTCTTGCTAATTCTGATGTTGATATCATTGCTGCTGAGTCGCTAACTGATGCTGCTCAGAAAGTTGTTGCTGCTGCGGAGGCTAAATAATGTCTGTATTAATTAACAAAGACACTAAAGTAATCTGTCAGGGGTTCACTGGTGGTCAAGGTACTTTCCACTCAGAGCAAGCTATCGCATACGGTACGCAAATGGTTGGCGGTGTGTCTCCAGGTAAAGGTGGCCAAACTCACCTAGGTCTTCCTGTATTCAACACAGTTCGTGAAGCAGTAGAAGCGACTGGTGCAACAGCGACAGTCATCTACGTACCAGCACCTTTCTGTAAAGATGCAATCCTAGAAGCGATTGACGCGGGTATCGAGCTAATCGTAACGATTACTGAAGGTATCCCTACAACAGATATGATCGACGTGAAAGTGAAGCTAGAAGAAACTGGCGTTCGCATGATCGGTCCTAACTGTCCGGGTGTTATCACTCCTGATGAGTGTAAGATCGGTATCATGCCTGGTCACATTCACAAGAAAGGCAAAGTAGGTATCGTATCTCGTAGCGGTACTCTAACTTACGAAGCAGTTAAACAAACCACTGACGAAGGTTTCGGCCAGTCTACTTGTGTTGGTATCGGTGGTGACCCAATCCCGGGTTCAAACTTCATTGATATCCTAAAACTGTTCCAAGAAGACCCTGAGACAGAAGCGATCGTTATGATCGGTGAGATCGGTGGTACTGCAGAAGAAGAAGCAGCAGCATACATTAAAGAAAATGTAACGAAGCCAGTGGTTTCTTACATTGCTGGTGTAACTGCACCTCCTGGTAAGCGTATGGGCCATGCTGGTGCGATTATCTCTGGTGGTAAAGGTACTGCTGAAGACAAATTTGCTGCACTAGAAGCGGCTGGCGTTAAAACTGTGAAATCTCTAGCAGAGATTGGCCAAGGTCTACGTGAAGTGACGGGTTGGTAATCGACCACACTACTTAATAAGTATTAAAAAGCCTGCGATTTCGCAGGCTTTTCTTTTTCCGTTTCCGTGGGTTTATGTTTGTTGTTAGCAAGGTCTTTCGCGTTTAATACTCAATGCGATTATGCTTTGCTTTTAATCAGCTGGCTCAGCATGAATAAGGATGTTGCGCTGATCACTACGGAAGGGCCGGCCGGTGTATCGAAGTGCCATGATAGGCTAAGCCCCATCAGTACTGCCACTGAGCCAATAATGGATGCGAACAATGCCATTTGCTCTGGTGATGAAGAGACTTTACGTGCTGTTGCTGCTGGGATAATTAGGAGCGAAGTCATGATCAACGCGCCAACGAACTTCATACCTACTGCGATTACTACACCCACCATTAGCATTAACACCAATCTAACTAAGTCTGTATTCACGCCCTCAACAGCGGCAAGTTCTTCACTAACAGTGCTAGAAAGCAGTGGGCGCCAGAAGACGTACAAACACGCACTTACCGCAACAACACCTGCGTAAATAAACATCAGATCTTGTGGAGAGACGGCAAGTAAGTCCCCAAATAGGTAGCTCATTAAATCGACGCGCACGTTTTCCAAAAAGCTAACCGATACTAAACCGATAGAGAGTGCACTGTGTGCCAAGATACCTAACAACGTGTCTGTAGCCACAAGTTGTTGCTTTTGCAGAGTGACAAGCAAAACGGCCAGAGCTAAACAGCAGACGAGTAGCGCAAGGTAGAGATTTACGTTGAGCAAGAAGCCCAGCGCTAGGCCCATTAACGATGCATGAGCTAGGGTATCTCCGAAGTAAGCCATTTTACGCCAAACGACAAATGACCCAAGTGGACCGGCAATGATCGCGATACCAATACCAGCAAGAATAGAAGGTAGGAGAAACTCAATCATGATGGTGATGTCCGTGTTTATGGTGGGAGCATGATGTCGCATCACCGCTTACTGGCGTTCCGGATAAATCGTGATGATGGTGCTCATGGTCGTGATGATAAAACGCGAGAGATTCTCTCGCTGCATTGCCAAATAGCGCGATGTAAGAAGGGTGCTGAGTAATAGTGGCAGGTGAACCTGAGCAGCAAACATGGTGATGCAGACAAATAACATCGTCCGTTTTCGCCATCACTAAATGTAAGTCATGCGATACCATAAATACGCCACAATCAAAGCGGTGACGAATGCTCTCAATTAAGTCATAGAGATCGATTTGACCTTGGATATCCACCCCCTGAGCTGGTTCGTCTAATACTAATAGCTGAGGACGCTGAAGCAGAGCGCGCGCCAGTAACACTCGTTGGTTTTCACCACCGGATAAGCGATGCATATTACTATTAAGTAAATGTTCAGCGCCAACAAGCCTTAATGCATCAATGCACTCCTGCTTACTGTATTTTCCTGCTAAATTTAGGAAGCGGGTTACATTCAATGGAAGGGAGTCATTGAGCTTCAACTTTTGAGGAACGTAACCAATTTTCAGTTTTCTTTGTCGGTTCAACTTGCCGCTAGTCGGCTTTTGAAGACCTAAGATAACTTTGACTAACGTTGATTTTCCCGCTCCATTGGGACCAATTAGGGTAGTTATTTTGCCCTTTTCTAATTCCATACTAATGTTATCGAGAACTCTGCGGCCATCGAACTCGACGCATAACTGCTCAAGATGGACTAAGGAAGACATGAATGAAACTCATTTGCAAATCAATAATGTTATAATGTAACATTATCTCACTTTCCACGCCATATCCCAAGTAAAACTATGAAAAGAGCATTAATTCTTGCTGCCTCAGCAATGTTAACACTGCCAGCACAGGCGGTAACGGTACTGACGAGTATCAAACCTATTCAGTTGTTAGTAACAGAGCTTACTCAAGGAGTAACTTCACCAGACGTGCTATTGCAGTCTAACACATCACCCCATGACTATGCTTTGCGTCCATCGGATGTTAAAAAGGTCGCTTCGGCTGATTTGGTTATCTGGTACGGACATGATCTTGAACCGTTTCTAGAGAAAGTTGTTTCGGATAGATCGAATACTTTGACTATTAGTCAAATTCCAAATCTAGAATTGCGTGAATTTGATAGTGAGCACAACCATGACCATGATGGGCACGATCATGGCTCACATGATCCGCACTTTTGGCTAGGTGTAAGCCAAGCACAACAAGTGGCCAAGGCTGTTGTGAATCAACTTGTATCACTTGATCCGGAAAATGCAGCTCAATATCAAGCGAACCTCAAAAAGTTTGAACTCGAGCTAAAAGACACTGACCAACAGATAAAGCAGAAGCTGGCACCAGTAAAAAACAAAGGTTACTTTGTATTCCATGATGCTTACGGTTATTTCGAAGATCGGTATGAACTAAATCAAATGGGGCATTTTACTGTGAGCCCAGAACGCAAGCCAGGAGCGAAGACCTTAATTCAAATTCGTCAAAAGCTAAGTGGTGGAGATGTGGCTTGTGTATTTTCTGAACCTCAGTTTACCCCGGCTGTCGTTCAGAGCGTAATGAGAGGCAGTGATGTCGCTAAAGGCGAGCTTGACCCGTTAGGGAGTACAATTGAAGCAAAACCTGGCAGTTACTTTACTTTTCTCAACAATATGGCGAATAGTTTTGAGCAATGCTTGAACAAAAAGTCAGATTAAGTGCTGTCGTAATGTAGGAGTAGTCTTTTTAACGTGATCCAGTAGTAAGAATTACAACCTTTGGTAAGGCGAGCCTTTTCTCAGAAAGTAATTGAGATATCATTACCAATAATTATCAGCTCAAAATAACCGTATCAATCCATGTTTTACAAACGATGAACGGTCACTTTCAGAGCACAAATTGATACAAAAGGTTTTCGTCTTGCTACGCCAATTAGCCCTTGCTCTGTTGGGCTTTGTCTTATCCTACCAAGCATTTGCGCTTCATAATGCAAATGCAATCTTTTACCCTTTGCCAACTCAGGCAAAGGGTACTTTTATCGCGGCTAAAAAGTTGTTCTTGGGTGAAAAGGGCGGTTTGTGGATTCATGACGTACACGGACGAGTCCTGTTTTACGATGGTCAAACTATATTGCCTAAATCAGGTAGCTTCCTACAAACGTCGGCTAGGCAGTTGGCTTATCATAAAGGTGCTTTTTGGACCTTTATTGAAAATGAGGTCTATCGAACCTATCCAAATCAGGAACGACGTTTAGTCTTTAGTTTAAATCCAGGCTCACAAATAAGAAAAATAGGGTCTTCAAAGAACTATATTTGGGTGAGTGATGGCGCGCATTTCTATACCTACAATATCGACACTAGCGAGTTAAACTCTTTCTCTCTATTGCAGCTCTATCAACATAGTAATAATAGCTACGTTTACATTAATGATGCGGTGCTAGTTGAAACCAAGTGGGCACTAGCAACGACTTCCGGCTTCTATCTTTCTGAAGGTGATAAGTTTGACCATGTCGCTGCCTCAGGTCAAAACTACATTGAGAAAGTCTATTATTCACACACGCGAAGAGAAATTCTGATAGGTACATTGCGTGGCGCTTTAATTTTCAACATTTACCAGCCTGATAAAGAAGTGATTAGAATTGGCGGCTCACATGTTTTGACATTCGCAGAGACAAATCAAGAGTATTGGGTGGGGACCGAGCATGGTCTTTATTTGTACTCATTTTTTTCAGGTGAGGTCACCGAAGTCGCGCCTGCAAGTTTTCTTGAGTTAGAGTTAGATAACACGAAGATTTATTCGTTGTTGAGCGACAATATGGGAGGGATGTGGATTGCGACTAACCAAGGTATTCGTTATTACTCGCTATTTAGTAAAAAATTTGAACGAGTGACCTTTAGTAGTTATGACTCACACACCCTATCAGGACGAATTCGGCAAACTATTGAAGGTCCTGATGGTGCGCTTTGGTTTGCTGATGACCGAAAGATTTATCGTTCAGGAAAGAGTGGGATTAACCAAGTCTTAGAGTTGGAGTCGCAGATCAATGAATTTGCGTTTCAAAACGGTATGCTTTGGCTTGCGACCTCAAAAGGGCTGGAAATATTTGAGCTAAATGGTCTCAACAAGATTACATATCCTTATTTACAGGTTATGGCCGGACATGCCGTAGAGCATGTGACCGTTGATGGTGATGACCGTCTTTGGGTATCAAGCGGATACCATCTTTACAATGTTGATACTGCTGCACGAAGCGTACGAAACTTTGGAAGTGAGTGGCTAGTAAGTCAGTATTTGCCTGCTAAGGTTACGCGCCTATATGATACTGAAGATGCCCTATTAATAGGCACCGATCATGGCGTATACCAATACAGTAATGACAACATCCAGTTTATCCGTTTTTCAGAAAAGTTTGGTGAATCATTAGACATGACCACGGCGGTTGATGGCAGCCAGTGGTTTGCTTCATCTTATGGTGTGTTTAAAACTGATACACGAAGCGATGAAAAACGTGTTGTTGAAATGAGTGAGCCCAACGCCAGACCTGCTTGCTTGATCAGAGACAGGCAAGGTGTATGGTTAGCTTCCTCTGTCGGTTTAAGCTATTACCACCTTTCGGGTGAGTTAGTGAAACATTACTCATCGTCATCAGGCTTAATGAACAATGAGTTCCTCCCTGGTATTTGTAGCGTTATACAGCAGACAGAAGTTGGTGAGCGAGAGCTTGTTCTAGGGTCGAAGTACGGACTCGTAAAAGCAGAAGCATCCAAGCTGCTTGTATCTAATCCCCCAGAGTCTAAGTTTATTGTTAGCCAAGTTGTGCTTGAAAATGAAGTTCTGCAAGTTGGTAGTGCCGATCTGAATGGGCTCACACTGCCATATGGATCTTCGCTGAGTTTTTTATTCGGTGTGATGCCAAAACCAGACAGTCAAAACTTGTACTATCGATTGAACAACGATGACCCATGGCAAACGTTAGAGGGGGGCCAACTGACACTCGAGCACCTTAGTTCCGGTGAATATCACTTGCAGGTCAGTAATGAGTCTCAAGTTGCCGCTGGAGTCGTTGGTTTAGAATCTCACTTTATCGTCCTTCATCCTTGGTATCTATCGCGATTTGCTATTTTAGGCTTTGTCGTAGCTAGTATTGCGGTCGTCGCATTACTTGTTTTCTGGCGCTCTCGCTACGTTGTACAGGCTAACCGTGATCTAGCAGCTCAAGTGACTCTCAAAACGAATCAGTTAAGACATCAAAGTAGAGTGTTGCTTACGAGCAACCAGCAATTACGTAAACAGATTCAAGTTAGAAACCTACTCGTAGACCATGTAGCTCTATCCATAAAATCAAGCGTCGACTTTATTGTGGCGAAACTACCTATGCCTCTGGATACTGCGACGGAGGATCATTTGGCTAAAACGAATTGGCAGTTAAATGAACTCAAAAGTGTTCCAAGTGATGTAAGTGGTGGGAGTCAGAACTATA
The DNA here is from genome assembly GCF_033339195.1 of Vibrio sp. 811. Lineage (NCBI taxonomy): Bacteria > Pseudomonadati > Pseudomonadota > Gammaproteobacteria > Vibrionales > Vibrionaceae > Vibrio > Vibrio sp. 811. The sequence goes on along the minus strand of NZ_JAWOUB010000011.1, from coordinate 88,692 downwards.
ACTTGAGTCAGATAACTCAGTCAGTGGTTGATGTATGGCAAGATGACTTTGCAAAAGCGGGTATTTTGGTAGAGCTAGAAGATGAGAGCAAGCAGAGCCGGGTTGCTCTGGAAAGTTTTAATCTTGATGTTATTTTCAATAGCATTTTTGCCAATATCATCAAGCGCTCTTTCCGAGGTCAAACGGTTAGAATTATGCTAGAAGAGGGACATGATATTGTGTCATTGAGCTTTCTTGATTACGGGACGCAATTACCTAATAAAGTCGCGACTGGGCTTCCATCTAACTTAAATCACTCTGAGTTGAGTATTGACCACCTTGCCCAACTAGTGACAACGAGTGGTGGTTATTTGGCTGTCTTCTCTTCTGATGCTCAAAACAAAGTCGAGATTACATGGCCATCTGCGAAGGAAAGGAGTTATCTGGATGAACCGCAGCAAGAACTCAATCCTGTAACTATTGCAGAAGATCAAGCCACACCAGAGAAAGAGTGGTTGCAAAAAGTCTATCAATTAGTGGCAGAGCATTACCATGATCCTGAATTTGGCACTGCGTCAGCCGCTAAAATGCTGTATATGTCTGAACGCTCTTTGCAGAGACGTTTTAAATCTGCCTCGTCAAGAACGTTAAAAGACTATGTCACAGAGGTTCGTTTGGAAACGGCGTGTGAAAAGTTATTGGCGGGTGAGAAAATCAGTGAAGTCGCCTTTAACTGTGGCTTTAATGATCCATCTTACTTTAGCCAAAAGTTTAAGCTGCATTTTGGTTTGCCCCCTTCCAAGTTTGCTTTGACTCAAGAAAGCCAAGAAATTAACTAGAAAACCTTCATTATACGCTCCCTAGTTAATAGTTAAGATGCTGGGGAGCTGCATACAGTGCTCTATTATTGCTGCAGTTGCTAACGCAGTAAGTTTCATTGTTTCTTCATCACATCTAGCCTACAAATCCATTCTCAACACGTAAGCACGATCACGTTCTATCTGTTAGTCGCGATGTTCATAGCAATAAGCATAAATGGCTTCAAGAGAATGATTTACTAATAGTTGCAACAAATAAATGACAGTTGTATTGCTGTATCAAAAGAGCGTTGTTCATTTGGGTGAATGATGGTGTGCGACATTCGTGAAAACGAAAACTGTGTTGAAAAGATGAATAAGGTAAAGAAGTTTTGAAAGAGGTGAAAAAAAATATCGTGGTATAGCCGGGGGGACTATACCACGGGTGTCAAGGACACCTTCGCTTGCTGCCGGAGTGACATGTTGCCATGCCACCTCTGGAATTTATTAGAGAGGTTGCCCTCTCGATGGAGTAACTATACGAGAGGTTACTTATTTTTCTTATAAAAATAACGCCATGTTTATATGAGAAAAGCGACAACGTTTTGTTTTTTAATTAACCCACTGTTTTAATTTGCATTTTTTGTTTTCTATCTTGGTTTGTGACATTTTTGTTTCGTTAGGTGTCATTTTTAATTGTTAATTTTGACGTAAATAACGAGAGGAAATTTACGAAGTTGACGTTTGAAAGCGTGAAAACATTTACGGAATCTTTGATTTCACACAAGGATTGAAGGGGTATAGGGGAGTAATATTGGCAACCTAAACTTATTAAATAATAATATTTCTCATTAGCAATACTCTTAAGGGCCACTATGAAGTTATCAGAGATTAATCCTGGCGATACGGTGACGATTCGGTTGTTAGATGGTCTTTCATCAGATATCAGAAAGAAACTCATGGTAATGGGGCTGCTTCCCAATACAGAAGTCAAAGTGATTCGACGTGCGCCAATGGGCGATCCTTTACAAGTCGAAGTCCGTGGTGTGTCTGTCGCATTGCGAGAAACAATTGCTCAGAAAATTGAAGTGGAGCGAGTGTAATGCAATATCAAGTGCTAACCGTAGGTAACCCTAATAGTGGTAAAACGACGCTATTTAATGGTTTAACTGGCGCAAAACAGCAAGTTGGTAACTGGGCAGGCGTCACGGTTGAAAAGAAAACAGGACAATTCAAGCATGCTGGGGATGAGTTTTTGCTCACTGACCTTCCGGGTATTTACTCATTAGACAGTGGTAATGATAGTAATAGTATTGATGAATCCATCGCATCGCGTGCGGTTCTAACTCATCCTGCTGATCTCATTATTAACGTGGTGGATGCTACAAGTTTAGAGCGCAGCTTATATATGACGCTGCAACTTCGCGAACTTGGTCGCCCTATGATTGTTGTCCTCAACAAGATGGATGCGCTAAAGCGTGAACGTCAGATGATTAACGTTGCAGAGCTTGAGAAAACGTTAGGTTGTCCGGTTGTCAGTTTATCTGCAACCAATAAAACTCAAGTGGCAGAGTTTAAAGAAAAGCTTCATAAATCCATCGTTCAAGGAGTGCCACTTAAGGAATTGTCTTTGCATTACGGTGAGAAGATGGAGTCGGCAATTCAAACGGTTTCCGCACTTTTTAACGACCAAACCGTCGCTCATCGTGCACTAGCGATTCGTGCGCTTGAAAAAGACACAATGGTGCTCAATAGTCTTTCTGATATTGATAGAAGCAAAGTATTGGAAGTCATTACGACGTTAGATTTGGATATCGATTTGCATGTCGCGGATACTAAGTACACGCATCTGCATGAACAGTGTAAAAAAGTTCGCCGAAGCGAAGGCAAGTTAAGTCGTAGTGTGACTGAAGGACTCGACCAGTTTATTTTGAACAAGTGGATTGGAATTCCTTTCTTCTTTGTTGTTATGTACCTGATGTTTATGTTCTCGATTAACATCGGTAGTGCATTTATCGACTTTTTTGACATTGGTGTGGGCGCATTGTTGGTTGATGGTGGGCATCACTTGTTAGACGGTCATTTGCCTGTGTGGTTAGTGACGGTTCTTGCTGATGGTATCGGTGGTGGTATCCAGACGGTTGCAACCTTCATTCCGGTTATCGCGTGTTTGTACCTCTTCCTAGCGGTACTTGAGAGCTCAGGTTACATGGCTCGTGCAGCATTCGTACTAGATAAAGTGATGCAGAAGATCGGCCTACCGGGCAAAGCATTTGTACCGTTGGTTCTTGGTTTTGGCTGTAACGTACCGTCAATCATGGCAACTCGTACTCTAGACCAAGAACGTGAGCGTAAACTGGCTGCATCTATGGCGCCATTTATGTCATGTGGTGCTCGTCTGCCTGTATACGCGCTATTCGCTGCGGCATTCTTCCCAGGTTCTGGCCAGAACATTGTATTCGCACTTTACCTACTTGGTATTGTGGCAGCGATCTTCACAGGTCTTTTCCTTAAGCATACGCTTTACCCAGGTAGCAGTGATAGCCTAGTAATGGAAATGCCAGACTATGAGCTTCCGACGCTACAAAACGTGGTGATCAAAACTTGGCAAAAGCTAAAGCGCTTCGTACTTGGTGCAGGTAAAACCATCGTTATCGTTGTTGCTATTCTGAGTTTCTTCAACTCATTGGGTACTGATGGCAGTTTTGGTAATGAAGACAGCGAAAACTCGGTGCTTTCTAAAGCTGCGCAAGTTGTAACTCCAGTATTCGCGCCAATCGGTGTTCAAGAAGATAACTGGCCAGCGACGGTTGGTATCATTACCGGTATCTTCGCAAAAGAGGCGGTAGTTGGTACGCTTAACAGCCTGTACACCACGCCAAGCGACGGTGAAGACGCAGAATTTGATCTAATGGGCAGCCTAGAAGAGGCAGTAATGAGTATCCCTGAAAACTTAGCCGGTTTGAGCTACTCAGATCCACTAGGCATTGAAGTGGGTGACTTAACTGACTCAAATGCCGTTGCCGAAGAACAAGAAGTCGATGCTTCTATCTTCGGTAACATTAAATCTCAGTTTGCTTCTGGCAATGCCGCATTTGCTTACCTAATCTTTATCCTACTGTACACACCTTGTGTGGCGGCGATGGGGGCTTACGTACGTGAGTTTGGTCATAAGTTCGCACGCTTTATTGCGGTTTGGACAATGGGCTTGGCTTACCTATGTGCGACGTTCTACAACCAATTGACGCATTTCGCAGATAGCCCAGTGACAAGTGGCATTTGGATGGCTGTGATCGTTGCTATCTTCTTTGGTACCTACCGTGTGTTCAAACAAGTTGGTAAGAAACAAAACGGTGCATTAGAGGCGCAAGTAGCATGATTTTAAAAGAGCTTTATCAATACATTGCAGACAAAGGAACCGTCTCCCAGTCAGATCTGGCTAAACAGTTTGGGATGAGTGAAGATGGCGCCGACGCGATGTTAAACGTGTGGATTAAGAAGGGCAAAATTAGCCGCCTAGTCGACACTAATAAAGCTCATGACGTGACTCGTGTTCGCTACTCAGTGACTAAACAAGATGGTTTGTCTCTGACAGTCACCATGTAGCGACTATCAAAATTAGTCACCTAAAAATTATCACGTAAAAACGACAAAGCCGCATCAGCAATGATGCGGCTTTTATTTTGCTGGTTATTGTTTGTGAATACAGCGAAATTAATGTTCTTCAGAGTGTTTAGTCGCGCCTAACCCTAGGAACTTCAAACCAAGACTTAAAACTAAAATCGAAATAGGTAATGTTAAGATCGTCCAATCTAAGCTGTCGAAGTTAATCAGCACGAGCTCTAAGAACTTCACAAACAAGATCACGATGATGACTTCAGCCAAAATGTTTTTTAGATGGCCGATGTTCGGGGTTCTGATCCAATGCAAAACCGACTGCTCTTGTGTTTTCGCTTTAGCTTTGTTGGAAATAAATAGTGTGTAGATGCCGTGAGCAAAGATGAACAAAACTAGTGCGACAAGAAACGTATCCAGTGACTTGATCAAATAAGCGATCGCGATGTCTGCTTTATCTAAATGTGCGAGTGCTTCTGGAGGTGTTTGATTGAGAATGAAGACCGCAAATGCCGAATAGGTTTTTGCTGCACCCATAAGAAAAAGCAAGAATGAAGCAGCCATGGAACAGATGATGGCGATCCAGCTGACGTATCGGAATGTGTTGAAGACTTGTTTCATGATGACCCTCTCTAACTGAGCTGGTAGTCTAAACAAGTTTTATTTTAGTGATAATCCCAGAAAAATGAGAAAGATTGTTACAAATACGTATTAATCTTTCTCTGTCTATTTCAGCCGTATTCAAAGGCGAATTATTTTCGCTTGCAGTTCTTATGCTTTTTGGAAAATAGAGCTCAGTGACAACACGTTTTTAATGCGACCAAGTAATTCGTTTTGCTCTTCTTCTGTACGGAATTCACCTTTGGTGTTACCCCAAACCGGTCCCGGCCATGCGACGTCATCTTTGAAGCGAGCAATATGGTGAATGTGCAGCTGTGGCACCATGTTACCTAGTGCGCCAAGGTTTAACTTGTCTGGACGGAATGTTGCTTCCAGTGCTTGGCTTACTGCCTGAGATTCTAGCAAAAACTGTTGCTGTTCTTTCATTGGCAAGTGGTGAAGCTCTTTTAGGTTTGCACGTTTAGGTACCAAAATAACCCATGGCACGGCATTGTCTTTATGCAGAAGTGCCACACACAGTGGGAAGTGACCGATAACGGTAGTGTCTTTTGCCAATTGAGGGTGCAGTTCAAAACTCATTATATTATCCGATTTGAATTGAATGACATCAGTATACGCCAGATAAAACAAAAGGTTGACGCTTTCACGCCAACCTTTTGAAATCATATCGATTCTCGATTCTCGATTCTCGAATCGCTTACATGCGCTCTAGAGTATCAATACCTAGTAGAGACAGACCTTGCTTGATGGTCTTCGCTGTTAGCGCTGCTAGTTTCAGACGGCTTTGTTTCACTGCTTCGTCTTCAGCAACTAGGATAGGGCACGCTTCGTAGAAGCTAGAGAACTGACCTGCTAGTTCGAATAGGTAGCTACACATGATGTGTGGTTGACCTTCGCGAGCGACAGATTGAACCGCTTCTTCGAACTGCATAAGCTTAGCAATAAGTGCTTTCTCTTTCTCATCAGTGATTTTGATGTCACCTTGGAGAGCGTCCATAGCAACACCAGCTTTAGCGAAAATAGAAGCTACGCGAGTGTATGCATATTGCATGTATGGTGCTGTGTTACCTTCAAACGCTAACATGTTGTCCCAATCGAACACGTAGTCAGTCGTACGGTGTTTAGATAAGTCAGAGTATTTAACCGCTGCCATTGCAACTGTTTTAGAGATCTTCTCTTTTTCTTCCGCATCTAGCTCAGGGTTTTTAGATTCGATCAGTTGTGCTGCACGAACTTCTGCTTCATCTAGAAGGTCGGCAAGGCGAACGGTACCACCCGCACGAGTCTTGAATGGCTTACCATCTTTACCAAGCATCATGCCGAACGCGTGGTGCTCAAGAGATACTGACTCTGGCACGTAGCCTGCTTTACGAACAATTGTCCAAGCTTGCATTAGGTGCTGGTGTTGACGTGAGTCGATGAAGTAAAGCACACGGTCTGCGCTTAGCTCTTCATAACGATATTTTGCACATGCGATGTCTGTTGTTGTGTATAGGAAACCGCCATCGCGTTTTTGAACGATAACGCCCATTGGTTCGCCATCTTTGTTCTTGTATTCATCTAGGAATACAACTTGCGCGCCATCATCTTCAACGGCAAGACCTTGTTCTTTTAGGTCTGCAACGATCTTAGGAAGCATGTCGTTGTACATGCTCTCGCCCATCACGTCGTCACGAGTCAGTGACACGTTTAGACGGTCGTAGTTGCGCTGGTTTTGGATCATGGTTACATCAACGAGTTTTTTCCACATTTCTGCACAGTACTCGTCACCGCTTTGCAGTTTCACAACGTAGTTTCGCGCCTTTACTGCGAAGTCTTCATCTTCGTCGTACAGCTTTTTCGATTCGCGGTAGAAGCCTTCAAGGTCCGCAAGTTCCATAGAAACTTCGCCAGACTCTTGTTGTACACGCTCAAGGTTTGCGATAAGCATACCGAACTGAGTACCCCAGTCGCCGATGTGGTTCGCACGGATCACTTTGTGACCTAGGAACTCAAGAGTACGTACTACCGCATCACCGATGATGGTTGAACGTAGGTGACCAACGTGCATTTCTTTAGCAACGTTTGGTGCAGAGTAGTCAGCAACGATAGTTTGAGCTTCGTCTTCTGCAACGCCAAGACGTGAGTCAGCCAGTGCTGCTTCCGCTTGTTTTGCTAGGAACTCTTCGCTTAGGAAAATGTTGATGAAACCAGGGCCAGCGATTTCTGTCTTGCTCGCAATACCATCTAGGTCTAGAACATCCAGTACTTTCTGTGCAAATTCTCGTGGGTTAGTACCCAGTTTTTTAGCAACGCCCATTACGCCGTTTGCTTGGTAGTCACCAAATTGTGGCTTTGCTGATTGGCGTACTGCCGCAGGACTGCCTGCAGGTGCGCCAGCGGCTTCTAGAGCCTGAGATACTTTGTCATTAATAAGTGCTTGGATATTCACACGCGTTTCCTTCAATTCAAGGACGAAGAACTCGGCGAAGTAAGTGCCGAGTTCTGTTGGAGTTCACAAAAATGGGGCTAATGATAACAACTTTATTGCTTTTCATACAGAGAGGAATTGGGGAAATTTATACTTTTTCGATTGAATGGAAATGTGGTTTGGTTTGCGTTTACTATTGCGCTCAGAGTAATGAGATAAATCGCCCCAAAAGAGAACCACAATGACGACTCAACTAGTTGAAAAACGCCTAGCGCCTAAATTGATGATCCAAGATCTGGATGCATTTATGGCGAAGATTGAAGAGCTTGCATCCCTGTTAAAACTGGATCTGAGCTTTGCTCAAGCTGACCATATTGCGCTGCGAATTAATGATACTGAAACAGCAAAAGCCGCGCATGAAGCATGGAATCAATACGGTAAGGTGATTTCACAAGCGAAAATCAACGGTCGCCCGATTATTGTTATTGAATTCGACAAAGCGTTAGAAAGCCGTGGCTGGAAGATAGAGTATCTGGAACTGCCATACCCTGCGGAAGGCAAAATCTACCCAACTGAAAGCTGGGAACATGTGGAGTTTGTTATTCCGTCTCATACCGAAACTGCAGACGAGTTTCTTGCTGATTTGAAACATACTTACCCAGCGTTTGGGGCGCGTTTTAATGAGTTGGAAGAGCTGGGTGTGAAGATCAAACTGTCGAGCCCGAAAGGGGATGGCGAACGCTTGAACAACCCAACGGTGGCGTTTAAGTACCAAGGCATTTGTATCAAGCTGCACCCGCATTCACTTAAGCGTATTGTGGAGTCTGAGCAGGCGTAAAACGCTAGGGTGAGAATTGCTGAGTTGCGATAGGCAAAAAGGGAGCCGAGGCTCCCTTTCGTAAGCGAATCACTATTTAGCCAGTGACTTGCTTTTTGGGTTGGTAATGGAAAGTTTTTTGCCTTTCAACTCTTCATCTAAAGGCAGTGTAAAAGTTTTGGCAAACGGCATTCGTTTACAATGATCCGCCTTGTCTCTAACGATAGTAATAAGAGCTTCTGTCTGTGAGCTTTGCTCTATTTTTAGGCTAAAATCATCGTTCTTACTGCAGCCGTTAGACTCTGTGATAAATGAAATTTGACTCTCACTTGTCCTATAAGTCTCTACCATCATTGCTTGGTGCTCAGACGTCTGGTTTGTTTGCAGTCCTGCGTTTGCTGAACATGCAGTTAAACTGATAGTGCCCAAACCAAGTAGGAATATCTTGAGTCTATGTTTCATCTCGTTACCTTTTTTTGCGTCGTACGAATGAACCTGCAGCCATTAACACCAGTAGGCCAATAGATAAACTGCCGCCTGAACTAGACTTTTTATTAACGTCGTTACCAGCATCGCCCGTATTATCTGTGCTGACTGACATATTTATGTTGCGAACAAATGCTTGCGCGCTGTAAATGCCACTTGAAAACGGGTGTTGGACGTATTCAAACGTTATCGTATTAGATGCTTTGTAAAGATCGATCTGGATCTCTTTATAATCGAGGAGTTGGTTGGTGCTATCGTAAATTTCACCATTAACTAAGATGAACAAGTAATCAAAACCATCGGACATTACTTTGAGATCCATGGTAAGTTTGCCCTTCGGAAGATCGGTCAAAACCAGCTCAGATACACCAGGATAAGCTCCCATATCCGCTGATTGCAGTTCACCATTTTCAGCCGTCCAAGCGTTTTGACCGGTATAAACATTTGCGTCTGCTAGCGGAATGGCATTACGCACTGATCTGCTTGCTTTATCTACACCTGAATACTCGAAAGTTGTTGTGAGTCTGGACAGTTTCGGATGATCGGTAAAGAGCTCTATCGTTGTTTCTGATCCCGAATAGCTAGGTTGGTAGCCGACGGTAATTTGACAGCTTTGCGAAGGCTTTAAGGTACCAGTACAAGTGCTTTTCTCGATGGTACTTCCGTATGATATTGTGCTTTGGTAGATGTTGAATGGGATAGTATCGTCATTACGAATAGTAAAGGTCTCTTGCTGCGCTTTTCGCTCAACGAAACGAAGATCTCGGTACTTAGTGAAGCTGATAGTATTGCGATGGCTATCTATCCATCCATTGTGTTGAAAATGAGCGACGTTGGCGTAAACACCATAAGCGTTTGGTTGAGCACATCCATCCCCCCAGCTGACCACGCCTAGCAATTTGTTGATACCGTTATCATCAACGATGAGTGGACCGCCGCTATCTCCTTGGCAGCTATCTTTACCTCCCCAATAGTATCCGGCGCAAATACCGTCATCTGATACATTAGAGTAGTTTCCTGGTAGGTTTTGGCAGGTAGCTCGATCTACGTATTCCAAATCTACTTGTTGTAAAACGGTTGGGTATATTCGGTCTGTCGTGGACGTATTTCCCCATCCAGCCACGTGCAACTTGTCTCCTACGCGTACGCTATCTAAAAGTTCTGGCGTTGCCAGGTCAATAGTTGCGCTATCGATATTGCGTTCTAATTCAATAAGAGCGATGTCATTGTTCGTTGTTATGTTGTTATATTCATCATGTGAATAGATATTTTTAATGGCGATGCGCTGTGCTTGAGACTCTCTGTTTTTGTCATAAAGACCAAGAACGATATCCAGATCGTCCGCATTAAGACCTTCCACACAGTGCGCAGCAGTTAATACGTATTTTCCACCTAGGAAACTGCCACCACAAAAGTGACCAATAGATGTAGGTTGTCCTTTACGTACCAGTGAAGCAATAAATTTCCAGTCGGAAGTGTTGGCAGGTTCGCCGCCGATAATGCGAGTGGATACATCATTCTGAACAGGCTCAAGAGTATCTGCGATTGTGGTTGCTGGTAAAGTCAGCCCAATCAGAAAAGCCACTAACGTTTTTTCATTTTAATTCCGTAATATTAACGTGGTTTATTATAAGGAGGGCAAATGATAAACGGAATCATTCTCTCAGTAAATAGTTGTGGAGAAATGAAAAATTATAACGTATCGGTTTAACTTTGATGGTTAGAATTGGAGGGGGGATCTTCTGAAAAGATGAAACCCGCCAAGTTGGACGGGTTTCACTATCGTTGTAACTAGTACGGAGGGATTACAGGATCACTGTCTTATTCCCATAAACAAAGACGTGGTCATTGATCACTTTATTCAAAGCCTTACTCAATACGTTCTTCTCTACATCGCGTCCCGCTTGCGCCATATCTTGGGCATTGAATGTATGGTCGACAGGAATTACGTCTTGCTTGATGATCGGCCCTTCATCTAAATCATTAGTCACGAAGTGTGCTGTTGCACCGATGATTTTCACACCGCGATCGTAAGCTTGTTGATATGGCTTCGCGCCAATAAAAGCAGGTAAGAAGCTGTGATGAATATTAATGATTTTGTGGTGATATTTCTCAACAAACGTCGGCGTTAATACGCGCATGTATTTAGCTAGCACCAAAAAGTCAGCATCGTATTGATCGATCACTTCTAGCATCTTCTGCTCGTGTTCTTCACGGCTAAGGTTTTCATGGGTCACATGGTGGTAAGGAATGTCGAAGCGTTCAGTGAGAGTTTGCAGTTTGTCGTAATTCCCCACCACAGCGGCGATCTCAACATCTAGGCTTCCATCGTAGGTTTTCATCAGAATATCGCCTAAACAATGCGCTTCTTTTGTGACGAGAATGACGATGCGCTTACGGCGAGAGCCAACCAATTTACGCTTAGCACCTTGCGGGAGAGCTTGGTCCAAGTCGGCAAGAAACGTTTGATCGTTGAAGTACCCCTCCAACTCCGTTCTCATGAAAAAGTGGCCACTGGTATTATCAACAAATTCGTTATTGTGAACGATGTTGAGTTGGTGCTTGTAACAGATATTAGTAATTTTCGAGATGAGACCCGGGGCGTCAGAACAGTGGGTCAACAGTGTTTTCTTTTCCATAAATCAGGTACTTCCATGCATTAATATTTTAGCGTACGAATTTGTTATTATTCCCTGGCGGGTGTAATTGTACTGCCATGTTTCACCATAAATAATCTATTCTTACTTTGGTTTCAACAAAATATCCGCGTGTCGCCGCAAGCTGGTCAGATTGTGGGCTGATGTCACTCCTATTCCTCTGATATACTCTCGATAATTTTTCAAACTCAATACCAAGCATGATCGCAAAAACTTTTTCCTCTGATGGCGCGTTAGGTAAGGCCATTCCTGGCTTTCAAGCTCGTCAGCCACAAATCGATATGGCGGAAGCCGTCAGCAGTGCGATCAAAGATCAAACCCAGTTGGTGGTGGAGGCAGGAACCGGAACCGGTAAGACCTTCGCATACCTAGTCCCTGCGCTGTTGAGCGGTAAAAAAGTGATCATCAGTACAGGCTCGAAAAACTTGCAAGAGCAGTTGTACCATCGTGACTTACCGCTCATGGTCAATGCGCTTGGTTTTTATGGCCAAGTGGCGTTATTAAAAGGGCGTTCTAATTATCTGTGTTTGGATCGTTTGAGCCGCCAAATGGTCGAAAGCCACACTAATGAATCTGACCCGACGTTATTAACTCAACTGGTTAAAGTGCGTGCTTGGTCATCAGAAACCAAAACAGGTGACCTTGGTGATTGTGATGATCTGCCAGAAGACAGCATGATCATTCCGACTATCACCTCAACCAATGATAACTGTTTAGGTAAAGAGTGTCCGAGCTACACCGATTGCTTTGTATTGAAAGCGCGTAAGCGAGCCATGGATTCCGACATTGTTGTAGTGAACCATCACTTGTTTCTTGCTGATTTAGCGATCAAAGAAACAGGATTCGGTGAACTGATTCCAGAAGCCGATGTGTTTATTTTTGATGAAGCTCATCAGTTGCCAGATATTGCGAGCGAATATTTCGGCCAGTCAGTTTCAAGCCGCCAAATTCACGATCTTGCCAAAGACATTGAAATAGCCTACCGCACCGAAGCCAAAGATATGCGTCAATTGCAAAAAGTGGGCGACAAACTCATGCAAAGCGCAATGGACATGCGGATTGTATTGGGTGAGCCAGGCTTTCGTGGCAACTGGCGTGAGGCGTTGCAATCAGGTTCTATTAAGCGAGAATTATTGCGCTTAACTGACAGCCTCGAATTGGCGATTGATGTACTCAAAATAGCTTTAGGGCGCAGTCAATTACTGGATACCGCTTTTGAACGAGCCAATTTGATCAAAGGCCGCATCGACCGCGTCTGTGATGTCGATATTACCGGTTACTCATACTGGTACGATACCTCGCCTCGTCATTTCGCTCTGCACATTACGCCTCTTTCTGTCGCGGACAAGTTCCATGAGCAAATAGAGATTAAACAAGGCGCGTGGATTTTCACGTCAGCAACCCTAGCTGTATCGGGCGACTTCAAGCACTTTACTGAGCGCCTTGGCCTCAAGCCTACAAAGCAATTTTCTCTGCCGTCCCCCTTTGATTATCAAAAACAAGCGCGCCTTTGTGTGCCAAGGTATTTGCCAGAGCCAAACAGTAACGGCTTAGCGGATAAGTTAGTCCGAATGCTTGCTCCGGTGATTGAAGAAAATGATGGTCGCTGCTTCTTTTTATGTACCTCTCACAGCATGATGCGTGAACTAGGTGAGAAGTTCCGAGAAGTACTTGAGCTGCCTGTGTTAATGCAAGGGGAGATGAGTAAGCAGAAAACCTTGGCGGAGTTTATGGAACTGGGTAACGCTTTACTCGTGGCGACGGGCGCTTTCTGGGAAGGGATTGATGTTAGAGGTGATGCGCTGAGCTGTGTTATTATCGACAAATTACCGTTTACCGCCCCTGACGATCCGTTACTCAAAGCCCGTATCGAGGATTGTCGATTACGTGGCGGTGAACCATTTGCTGAAGTACAAATCCCGGATGCAGTGATTACGTTAAAGCAGGGAGTAGGGCGATTAATTCGAGATCAGAAGGATCACGGTGCGTTGATCATTTGTGATAATCGCCTCGTCACGCGAGACTATGGTGGTATTTTCCTCGGAAGCCTACCACCTATCCCAAGGACGCGAGACTTAGATGGAATCAAAGCATTCCTGAAAGCAGAACAATCTGTCACAGACGCAAGTGCTGAGGCATAACCCAATAAATGAAAGTTGTAGAGAGTTAAATGAGCGCAAAAATTCTTGCTATCGATACAGCGACTGAAAACTGTTCAGTTGCGTTGTTGGCTAATGATCAAGTGATTTCACGTAGCGCGGTTGCACCACGCGATCACACCAAAAAAGTACTGCCAATGGTTGATGAAGTACTCAAAGAAGCTGGCCTGACTCTACAAGAGCTGGATGCGTTAGCGTTTGGACGTGGTCCAGGTAGCTTTACTGGCGTTCGTATCGGTATTGGTATCGCACAAGGTTTGGCGTTCGGTGCTGACTTACCTATGATCGGCGTTTCAACGCTGGCTGCAATGGCTCAAGGTAGCTATCGCTTACATGGTGTGACCGATGTCGCTGTGGCCATTGATGCACGTATGGGTGAAGTTTACTGGGCACGTTACACTCGCCAAGCAAACGGTGAGTGGGCAGAGATGGATGCAGAGTGCGTAATTCCACCAGCACGTCTAGTTGAAGAAGCACAAGCAGACGACAAAACGTGGACGACAGCAGGTACTGGTTGGGATGCTTACCAAGAAGTATTAGCAGACCTACCGTTTAATTTGACGCATGGTGACGTTCTGTACCCTGATTCACAAGACATTGTGATTCTTGCTGAACAAGAATTTAAAAAGGGTAATACCGTGCCGGTCGAAGATTCGAGCCCTGTTTATTTACGTGATAATGTGACATGGAAAAAACTTCCTGGTCGCGAATAGTCCGTTTTTCATTAACCTGACAAAAAGCAGGGCGTTTGCCCTGTATTTTTATGGAGTGCTATGGCGTCGATTAATGGCTTGCCTCCTTCTTTGATTCCCGGTGCAAATCGCACTAATAAAGCCAGTCAAAAGAAGCAGGTAAATAAATCACAAACAAAGCAGCCTGTAGGTCAGCCTTCAAAGGTTGCTAACGCCGTGGCGCACTCCATAAAACACGTGGATGAGTCCCAAATTCACCGAGCTCAAGTGCAATATGACCTTCCTGAAGGGGGCGCACGTAAAGCAATGGAGCAGTACATGGATGTCATGAATCGAGCTAAAAAAGAGGAACTGGCTCAATTACTTGGTGTCGATATTTACGTGTGAGATCTCCCCAGCTTGGGGTTACTAATATTGAAAGGTGGTTTATGAAGGTTTTTGGACGGTTTTTTCTCGCATTATTTGCTACGGTTGGTTTGTCTGCGTGTAGCTCGTTGCCTGAGGAGCTAAATGCAAGCACAGAATTGGTCGTTACAGACTATAAAGCTTTTGCTGAGTCTCAGGGGCAAGTGAGTGAAGATGTTCGCCTTGGTGGAATCATCGCTAAAGTGGATAACTTTAAAGATAAAACGCGTCTAGAGATTGTAAACCTTCCTATCAGTAAGTCTGGTAAACCTGATATCGATGAAGAGCCTACGGGGCGTTTTGTCGCCTATTTTGATGGCTATTTAGAGCCTGTCGCCTTTAGTGAAGGCCGTTTGGTGACGGTTGTAGGCAAAGGAGCAGGGGAAGAAGAAGGAAAGATCGGTGAGCACGGTTACATCTTCCCAGTAATTAAGGGGGAAGGGTACCGTTTATGGAAAATTGAAGAACGTGTACGCATGTATGACTCGCCAACCTACTTTTACCCATGTTACTCGATTAACTGCCGCATGTGGCGTAATGATTTCCCGCAAGACGGTAAAGTGATAAAACAGGTCAAATAATCTGCGATGCATGAGCGTCAATTCGAGCTTCCTGCCGGCAAAATGGCAGCCCTTGAGATAGGGAACGAGAAAACGGCTGACTTGTCAGTCGTTTTTCTTCATGGGTGGTTAGATAATGCGGGCAGCTTTAAAGCGCTCATGGAGCAGTTGAATCAACTTAATCCTCACTTACACCTCCTCGCCATCGATCATTTTGGTCACGGTTTATCGAGTCATAAATCTCACGATAATTATTACCCCTTTCACGACTATATTGCCGATTTGTATCAGTTTTTGGACGAATTATCACCAAACAGACTGATATTAGTAGGGCATTCACTTGGTGCTTTAATCGCAAGTTGCTATAGTGCAGCGTTTCCAGAGCAGGTCGAAGCTCTTGTGCAAATTGAGGGAGCAGGACCTCTTCATGAGGATCCTACTAACAGTTTGCCTCGTCTTCGCGATGGCGTTTTAAGTCGAATAAGACAGCAAAACAAGCCAGAGCGAGCCATTGCCTCCTTCGATCTGGCGTTAAAATTACGCATGCAAGCCAACCAATTAACCGCTGAGCAACTTCTACCGATAGTCGAGCGTGGAACAGAGCAGCGAGGAGATAAATGGTATTGGCGGCATGACGCCAAGTTAAAATGTGCGTCGCTTTACCGAATGGCGCAAGCGCATGCTAACTCGATTACCAGCCAAATACGTTGTCCTCATTTGATTGTATTAGGCGATCAAGGATTTCAGAATTTACCATCTAACCAAGCTGATTGGGGAGAGAACCCACCGCAAGTGGTTTCTGTCAAGGGTGGTCATCACTGTCATTTAGAGCAAATACTCGAGGTCGCAACGCGAATTCTTGGTGTAGTTAACAAAATTTAAACAAGTGTTTGAGAGTTGCGTGCTCAAGCACGTTCGCTGTGCTGTAATAGCTTTCAAAATAAAAAGGACGCTATTTTTTAGCCAGTTATAAACGAGGAGTAACATCGTGGATAAACCATGGCTTTCACGTTATCCAAGTGACGTACCTGAAACCATTAATCCAGAGCAATATGAGTCTTTGGTAGAAATGTTTGAACAGTCTGTACAAAAATATGCAGACCAACCAGCATTCATGAACATGGGCTCGGTTATGACCTTCCGTAAATTGGAAGAGCGTAGTCGCGCATTCGCAGCGTATCTGCAAAACGAGTTAAAACTGCAAAAGGGTGACCGTGTTGCTCTGATGATGCCAAACCTACTGCAATACCCAGTGGCGTTGTTTGGTATTTTGCGTGCAGGTTGTATCGCCGTAAACGTTAACCCACTTTACACTCCTCGTGAACTTGAACACCAATTGAATGACTCAGGTGCGACGACGATTGTGATTGTGTCTAACTTTGCGAATACGTTAGAACAAATTGTCGATAAAACACCAGTCAAACACGTAGTGTTAACCAGTCTTGGTCAAATGCTGCCACGAACGAAAGGTACGATTGTCGATTTTGTCGTGAAGTACGTTAAGGGCATGGTGCCTAAGTACGATTTACCTGGTGCAATCTCAATGCGTCAGGCTCTACGTAAAGGTCGTCGTCTACAATACGTTAAACCGTTTATGTCTGGGGATGACATTGCATTCCTGCAATATACGGGGGGGACGACAGGTGTCGCGAAAGGCGCGATTCTGACTCACCGCAACATGATTGCGAACGTTCTACAGGCAAAAGGCGCGTACGGACCGGTTTTATCTCCGGGGCGTGAATTAGTCGTAACAGCATTACCGCTGTATCACGTATTTGCTCTTACCGTAAACTGTCTGCTGTTTGTCGAAATGGGTGGTCGTAACTTACTTATTACCAACCCTAGAGATATTCCAGGGTTCGTGAAAGAGCTACAAAAGCATCCGTTTACTGCGATTACGGGCGTGAATACCTTATTTAATGCATTGGTCAACAATGAAGATTTCCACGAGTTGGATTTCAGTAATCTACGTTTAGCCGTTGGCGGCGGCATGGCAGTGCAGCGCTCAGTGGCAGAAAGATGGCAAAAGACCACGGGTTGCTATTTGCTCGAAGGTTACGGTCTAACAGAGTGTTCTCCGTTGGTGGCGGCATATCCGCATGATCTTGTTGAATACAATGGCTCTATTGGTCTGCCGGTACCATCAACAGAAGTTCGTATCGTGGACGAAGAAGGCAACGCTCTTGCGAATACTGAAACTGGTGAACTTCAAGTTCGTGGTCCTCAGGTTATGCAAGGTTACTGGCAACGACCTGAAGCAACGAAAGATACGATTAACGAAGACGGCTGGCTATCAACTGGCGACATCGTTAAGTTCGATGACGAAGGCTTCCTGCATATCGTTGACCGTAAGAAAGACATGATCTTAGTATCAGGCTTTAATGTTTACCCGAACGAAATTGAAGACGTTGTAGCACTACACGGCAAAGTACTTGAAGTTGCTGCTATTGGTCAGCCGCATGAAGTGTCTGGTGAATTAGTGAAGATTTATGTCGTGAAACGTGATCCGAGCTTGACCAAAGACGAAGTGATCGCGCATTGTCGAGAACACTTAACTGGCTACAAAGTTCCGAAGTTGGTTGAGTTCCGCGAAGACTTACCTAAAACCAATGTCGGTAAGATCTTGCGTCGTGTTTTACGCGAAGAGAATGACGCTGAACTTGCGAAGAAAAGCGCATAAGCCGATTTCGTCGAGTCGAGAGATTTAAAAAATGATAGAATGCCAGCGTTTTGCTGGCATTTTTATAGCGAGAAGTATGTGAACTATCAAATTATTACTAAAAACAAAGACCTAGAAGAGGTTTGCACTCATGCCCGAGAGGCAGACGTAGTGATGCTGGATACCGAATTCGTTCGTATTCGCACTTTCTACCCGCAGTTAGGTCTGATTCAGCTTTTCGATGGTAATCGCCTCTCGCTGATTGATCCGACTGAATTAACGGATATGACGCCGTTTGTAGCGCTATTAAAAGATACTTCTGTGCTAAAAGTGCTGCACGCATGTGGTGAAGATTTAGAAGTTTTCCAAAACGCTTTTGGTTGTACACCATTCCCTATGGTGGATACGCAGCTGATGGCGGCTTTTCTCGGTCACGGCCTATCGACAGGCTTCGCATCGCTGGTGGAAGAATATTTAGGCGTAGAGCTCGACAAAAGTGAATCACGTACCGACTGGATGGCTCGTCCACTGACACAAAAGCAATTAGATTATGCTGCCGCAGATGTTCATTACTTGTTACCGTTATACGAAAAGCTGTTCGATAAGGTGACGCAAGCAGGTTGGTGGGAAGCTGTACAGCAAGAAAGTGATTTACTCGTTTCGAAACGTATTCGCGTAACCAATGAAGAGAATGCCTACCTTGATATTAAGGGCGCTTGGCAATTAAAACCTTCTGAGCTGGCGATTTTAAAGCCATTGGCGACGTGGCGTTATCGTGAAGCAATCAAACGAGATTTAGCGCTGAACTTTATCTTCAAAGAAGGTGATCTATTAACGGTCGCTCGTCTTGGTTTAACGAACTTTAAGAAGATGGAAGCAGAAGATATTGATATCCGAGCGATTAACCGCCATGGCGCGAAGATTGCCGCGATTGTTAAACAAGCGAAGCAAACACCTTCTGAAGAGTATCCTGCGAAAATTGAGCGTTTAATGGACTATCCGGGTTACAAGCAGGTCTTCAAAAATATGAAAGACTTGGTGAAATCGGCTTCGCAGAAGTCTGGTTTAGCCACGGAGTTCCTTGCCTCTAAAAAGCAGATCAATCAGTTGATCAGTTGGGTTTGGAAAAAAGATCGTGACCCAGAAGTGTTGCCTGATTTGATGCAAGGGTGGCGTTTGGATTTACTCGGCGACAAGATGAACAAAGCATTAAAGTAATGAAAGATGAAAAAGGTTGGCCTCGATGCCAACCTTTTTCGTTCTAATTAGAGCATTCGTCTGGCGAGAGAAACTGATTACTTTTCTTCGTCTGGTAGCTTCACATTTAGCTCAAGAACTGAGATATCGTCGTCTTTGTGCTCAAATGTTAAGTCAACCATATTTGGATCAATTGCCACGTACTTGCTGATCACCTTCAAGATGTCTTCTTTTAATTGAGGCAAGTAAGACGGCGCAGGATCATTTTGGCTGCGGCGCTCTGCGACAATGATTTGCAAACGCTCTTTAGCTAGATTCGCAGAAGTTTTCTTCTGTGGACGGAAAAATTCTAATAATGACATGTCTAGCCTCCAAAGAGTCGTTTAAAGAGTCCTTTCTTCTCCTCAGTAAGGAAACGAAATTCAACCTGATTGCCTAATAAGCGATCAACGGTGTCAGAATAAGCCATACCCGCATCGGTGTTATCGTCAAAAGTGACTGGCACACCTTTGTTTGACGCGTTAAGCACGGCTTGGCTTTCTGGAATCACGCCCAGTAGTGGAATATGTAAGATCTCCTCAACGTCTTCAACGCTTAGCATTTCGCCTTGAGTGACGCGAGATGGGTTGTAGCGAGTCAGTAACAGATGCTGTTTTACTGGCTCTAGCCCTTGTTCTGCACGCAGTGACTTAGAATCTAAAATACCGAGAATGCGGTCAGAGTCACGCACAGAAGAGACTTCTGGGTTCGTTGTGACAATGGCTTCATCGGCATAGTACAAGGCCATTAACGCGCCTTGCTCGATACCTGCTGGTGAATCACAAATAATGAAATCAAAGCCCATTTCATCAAGTTCGCCGAATACGCGCTGAACACCATCTTTTGTCAGTGCGTCTTTATCACGAGTTTGAGAAGCAGGAAGAATAAATAGGTTGTCCGTGCGCTTATCTTTGATCAGCGCTTGGTTTAATGTCGCTTCGCCGTTAATGACGTTTACAAAGTCATACACGACGCGGCGCTCACAGCCCATGATTAGATCGAGGTTACGCAAACCGATGTCAAAATCGATCACCGCGGTCTTTTTTCCCTTAAGAGCTAGACCAGAGGCGATGGCTGCGCTTGAAGTGGTTTTACCAACGCCACCTTTACCAGACGTTACTACAATAATGCGTGCCATTTTTTTTCCTTTTTAGATTAAATCGCGAGAACTTCTAAATGTAATGATTCATCGGCTTTACTGATCATTACTTTCTTTTGCCAGTACTCGCTTTCAATTTGATCGCTTAACCAGTAGTCACCCGCAATGGATACCAGTTCTGCTTGTAAATCGTGGCAAATAATACGCGCTTCCTGCTGACCACTTGCTCCTGCAATCGCACGACCTCGAAGTGTGCCATGGATATGAATAGAGCCGTCAGCAATGACTTCAGCACCTGCACTGACGTGCGCCAGCACCACCAAATCACCATCTTTTGCGTAGATCTGTTGTCCTGAGCGGACAGGCGTACGAACTACTTTCGTTGGTGCCATTTTGGCAGGTGCTTGGCTTGGTGATTTGCTCGCCGACATAATGGCGAAGCCAGCTTCGGAAGCAAGGTTTTGTACACGCTTGTCTTTACAGCCCGTTACACCGACCGGAATAAAACCAGCATCTGAGATGCCTTGTTTAAGCTTAGGGAAATCAATGTCGCCTTGTACTTTTGCTATATTGATTACCAAAGGCGCGGATGCAAAAAAAGAAGGTGCTTGAGAAACTTTTTCTTGCAAAAATTCGACAGTCTTTGCGATCTCATTGTCAGAAAGGTGTAAAACTGACAATGTAAAACTGCTACCTTTAAGGTCTGGTGAATGGGTCATCGTGGACTTCTTGCCTTTATTGAAAGAGCGTTGCCTTAAACTAGGTATGTCATGTTATATTTCATCCTTTGACGCAGCAAGTTCTCTCGTGGGCAAATAGGTGAATTAATCTCAAATTTGCTATTAAGTTTGCGAGAATTTGACGTTTTCAACCTAATCCGCACTCAACGCGGCTAAATCAGCATAAAAGGCGTGTCATGCTTTGTTCTATTTATAAAAGCTCGAAAAAAGAAGGTACTTATCTCTATATTCCGAAAAAGGATGATTTTTCACAGGTTCCTGACACCTTAATGCAGATGTTCGGTAAGCCTATCGCTGTCATGACGATTAAACTTGATGGCCGTAAATTGGCACAAGTTGATATCGAAAAAGTGAAGGCTTCATTACAAAATGATGGCTTCTTTCTTCAGGTTCCACCGCCGCCGGAGAACCTATTAGAAAAGTACAAAGAACAAAAAGCCCAGCAGAAAGGCGAATAACGTCATCGTTTTTCATCTGGGATTTCTGCCTTGCTCAAGGAGGGCAATATGAAAAAAATACTGGCTACCATGCTTAGCGTTGGTATGTGTACCTCGGCTTTTGCTAGTAGCGAGGGTTTTGATGAATACTTGAATAAGCTGCGTGCTGAAGCTCGTGATAAAGGTATCTCAGAGCAGGTCATTAGTGCTGCTTTTGCTAATGTTGAGTACAAGCCCCGAGCAGTAAAAGCGGACCGAAACCAACCAGAAAAGAAACTGACATTGGATGAGTACATTCCTCGCGCGGTGCCTGAATGGAAGGTGAAGCAAGCCAGACAACTCTACAAAGAGCATTACACTGAGCTAAAGCGTATAGGCGATGAGTACGGTGTCCACCCGCGCTTTATTGTGGCACTTTGGGGAGTTGAAAGTAACTTTGGTAAGTTTACCGGCAACTTTAAAGTGATTGATGCACTATCCACAATGGCATTTGAAGGCCGTCGTGAAGAGTTTTTCCGTAAAGAGACCATGTCGGCACTGCAGATCCTCGATCAAGGCCATATTGAGCTAGAGAACTTTAAAGGCTCATGGGCTGGTGCGATGGGTCAATGCCAGTTTATGCCAAGCTCTTTCCTTCGTTTTGCTGCTGACGGCAACGGTGATGGTAAAAAAGACATATGGCAATCTGAAGCGGACGTGTTTGCATCGACCGCTAACTATTTGAGCAAGTCTGGTTGGGATGATAAATATACTTGGGGTCGCCAAGTTAAGGTTCCTAAAAATATTGATCGCAGCCTGGAAGGGCGCACGGCTGAAAAAGGCAAATACCTTCAAGAGTGGAGCCAATTAGGTATCACAAAATATGACGGTAGCCCGTTGCCAAAACTGGATGAAGACATCAAAGCATGGTTGATCATGCCGGACGACGAGAATGGTCGTACGTATCTGGTTTACAATAACTACAACGTATTGATGAAGTGGAACCGCTCTTACTACTTCGCACTTGCTGTGAGCCACTTGGCTGACCGCATTAAATACTGATCTGCCACAAACAATTCGGCATCCAGTCTTCAATACAAGGGCTCTTCGGAGCCCTTTGTTTTTTCTATAACCAAATCGAGGTAAAGCGTGTTATCTGAACGTGCCGCACAAATGGTGATTTTCTCCGCTCTTCTTAAACACAAAAGCTTCACAGCTGCTGCAAAGAGCTTAGGCGTGTCGGTGTCTCATGTGAGTAAACAGTTGAGTCAGTTAGAAGCGTCTCTTGGTATCAAGCTTGTTCAACGCACTACGCGAAGCTTTACGCCGACAGAGGCAGGGAAAACCTTTTTTCATCACTGTGAGCAAGTGGTACAAGCGGTGAGCAGCGCCACATTAGAGATGGAAACCCAGCGGGATGAAGTAGCAGGTTTGGTACGTCTTGGGTTGTCGCAATCATTTGGTACCTTACACATTATTCCAGCGATTCAAGAGTTACGCGAACTGTATCCTCAACTTCAAGTGGAAGTACATCTGTTTGACTATAAGGTCGATATGTTAGCCGAAGGGCTCGATTTATGGGTAACCAACAACGAGCATTTGCCTGAAGGTTACATTGCGCAGCGTTTGACGGATTGCCAGTTTGTTGTTGCGGCATCGCCAGATTACTTATTGAAACATGACACGCCAACAGAACCGGATGACCTATCTGCTCACAACTGCCTCATATACAGAAGCTGGGAGCGTGACTATACGGGGTGGGCGTTTACCAAAGATCAGCAAGAATTGAACGTAAAAGTCTCGGGTAACTATTCAGTAGATCTGGCAGAAGCCGTTCGGGATGCGGCTATTGCAGGTTGGGGTATTGCCTACCTTGCCACTTACTTGCTGGGGGATGAGTTTAGAACGGGTAAGTTAATACAGCTGTTACCTGACTGGAAAGCCAGCCAGTCGATGCCGTTTTATGCGGTATACCCAAGCCGCCAGCATATGCCAAAAAAAATATCCGCAGTGATTAACTTTATCAAACAGAAGATCGGCAACCCTTGTCATTGGGACCAACGTTTGGCACCTTACATCTCTATTCCTAAATAACAGGATCAATGACGTTGTAGAACGACACATAAGGTGATTCACTTCACAAAAATTTTTCCTGAACCAGAAACATATTTTCTATATGGAAATAATTAAAATAAGCAAACGTTTATCTTCAATAAATTCAATTGGTTATTTTGTTGGTCAGTTATTGGTCGCTTAAACTTTTCACACTGTTAACATCCTCAACTTGCAGCATTTTGAGTCCGCTATACAATCCGGTGCCTTCCATATCCCCCTTCTGTCGGATTCATTTTATGAACTCAATTATTGGTATCGTAGCCATACTATTCCTAGCATGGCTACTTTCTACAAATAGAAAAAATATAAAGCTGAGAACGGTGTCGTTTGCGTTTGCTTTGCAGGTACTGTTTGCGTTGTTGGTTTTATATGTACCAGCAGGAAGAGATGCGCTGAATTCAGTGAGCAGTGTTGTGTCGAATTTGATCAACTATGGTCAAGAGGGCATTGCGTTTTTATTCGGTAATTTGGCGACAGGGGGCTTCACCTTTGCGATCAATGTTCTGGGTATCATCGTTTTCTTCTCCTCTCTTATCTCAGGTCTTTATCACATTGGTGTGATGCCAAAAATCATTAACTTTATCGGTGGTGGTATTCAAAAGCTGCTGGGTATCGGTCGTGCTGAGTCTTTGTCTGCTACGGCGAATATCTTTGTTGGCACCATTGAAGCACCATTAATGGTAAAGCCTTACCTAAAACACATGACTGACTCGCAGTTCTTTGCAGTTATGACAGGTGGTTTAGCGTCAGTTGCTGGCGGAACGTTGGTTGGTTACGCATCACTGGGTGTCGACCTCAACTATCTTATTGCTGCTGCATTTATGTCAGCACCTGCCGGCTTGTTGATGGCAAAAATTTTAATGCCAGAAGATACGGATAAAGCAGCAGATATCGACATTAGCCAAGTTGAAATTCCACGTGCAACCAACGTAGTAGAAGCATTAGCCGATGGTGCCATGGCGGGTGTACGCATTGCTGTATCGGTCGGTGGTACGTTACTGGCGTTTATTAGTGTCATTGCAATGCTAAACGGCATGTTAGGCTGGATAGGTGATCTTATTGGGACACCATTAAGTTTTGAGCTCATCCTAGGTTTTGTGTTTGCGCCAGTCGCTTGGTTGTTGGGTATACCATGGCAAGAAGCAACCACAGCAGGCTCGCTGATTGGTAACAAGATTGTGGTGAATGAGTTCGTCGCTTTCATCCAGCTTGCAGAAGTGAAGTCTCAACTTAGTGAACACTCACAAGCAATCGTGACGTTTGCTTTGTGTGGCTTTGCAAACATCTCAAGCATGGCGATGCTGATTGGTGGGTTGGGCTCATTGGTACCAGAAAAGCGTGCATTTGTTTCTAAGCATGGTTTCCGTGCGATTATCGCTGGTGTCATGGCGAACTTAATGAGCGCTTCGATTGCGGGCGTGATTTTAAGTCTGTAATTGAAATAGATATCAACAATTAGCAAAAAGGCTCCTTGCGGAGCCTTTTTCGTATCTGAAGTTTTACATTATTTGTCTGTGTGGAACTGTTCGCAAGCGAGCATTGTGTTCTCAATTAAACTTGCGACGGTCATTGGGCCAACACCACCAGGAACAGGAGTAATAAAGCTCGCACTTTCACGTGCTTTGTCGTATTCCACGTCACCAACTAGTTTGCCTGAATCAAGACGGTTAATACCGACATCGACCACCACTGCGCCTTTTTTAATCCACTCACCAGGGATGAAGTTAGGCTTACCAACCGCAACCACGACAACGTCAGCTTGACGCACATGACTCTCTAGGTCTTTGGTAAAACGGTGACATGTTGTTGTTGTGCAGCCCGCAAGCAGCAGCTCAAGTGTCATTGGACGACCAACAATGTTTGATGCGCCAACCACAACCGCATGTTTACCACGTAGCTCAATGTTGTAACGGTCGAGTAGGGTAATGATGCCCTTTGGCGTGCAAGAGCGAAGCTTTGGAATACGTTGCGCAAGACGGCCAACGTTATAAGGGTGGAAGCCATCCACGTCCTTCTCTGGGTGAATGCGCTCTAAAACATGTGTTGTGTCTATGCCCGCAGGAAGGGGTAATTGCACTAGAATGCCGTCAATTTCATCATCGCTGTTTAATTCATCAATCAGCGCTAGTAACTCTTCTTCTGAGCTAGACGCAGGAAGGTCAAAAGACTTAGAAACAAACCCAACTTCTTCACATGCGCGGCGTTTGCTACCGACATAAACCTGAGAAGCAGGATCTTCACCAACTAGAACCACTGCTAAACCAGGAGCACGTAGCCCAGCTTCAACACGTGCTTTAACACGTGCAGCCACTTCGGATCGAACAGTTTGGGAAATGAGAGTTCCGTCTATATTTTGAGCAGTCATGACTTTCCTTATAAATTAAGAAGGCAGATTATCTGCGGCGCATTGTCGCAGAATTTCTTATCAACATCCATACGCAAACGTTTGCTTTGTGGTGTTTTTGAACATTAAGCGTTTTAATGGACTTTTTTTAGGCATTCAGATCAGAATGTTATGAAAACCCGTTGATTTACCCGTTTGAACTCGTATAATCCTGTCCCTGTAGCGCGCCCTTAGCTCAGCTGGATAGAGCACGTCCCTTCTAAGGATGTGGTCATTGGTTCGAATCCAATAGGGCGTGCCATTTATTCAAAAGCCCCGATAACTCTTTGAGTTGTCGGGGCTTTGTCGTTTTTAGGTTTTTGGCTGTAATTGCCACTCTATCTACAACTTTTGAATGGCATTCTCTAGCAATCTGGATAGCCACCAACAAAAAAGCGCTGGTTAACCAGCGCTTTTGCATTTATTAAGGGAATTACATCTTTTTAAAGATGATGGAGGTGTTGATGCCGCCAAAGGCGAAGTTGTTACTCATCAAATATTTCACGTCCAGCTCTCGACCTTGTCCAGCGATGTAGTCTAAATCGCCACATTGCTCGTCGAGGTTTTCTAGGTTGAGCGTTGGGTTAAACCAACCTGTGTGCATCATTTCTAAACCTAGCCACGCTTCAATCGCGCCACAGGCGCCTAGTGTGTGGCCAAAGTAGCTCTTGAGTGAACTGATTGGCACTTTGCCCAGAGCATTCGCTGTTGCGTTGCTTTCCGCAATATCGCCGCGGTCGGTGGCAGTGCCGTGAGCAGATACATAGTCGATCTTCTCAGCAGGAATGCCCGCGTTTTGCAAAGCCATTTCCATACAGATTTGCATGGTTTCCATCTGTGGTTGAGTGACGTGTGCGGCATCACAGTTGCTGGCAAAACCGATGATTTCTGCATAGATTTTCGCGCCACGAGCGACGGCGTGTTCGTACTCTTCCAGAACCAGTGTTCCCGCACCTTCACCAATCACCAAACCATCGCGATCGGAGTCATAAGGTCTTGGTGTGCTTTTCGGGTCTTCATTCTTCAGACTGGTGGCAAAAAGGGTATCGAAGACAGCGGATTCCGTTGGGCACAATTCTTCAGCGCCACCAGCAACCATTACCGTTTGGTAGCCATGTTTGATCGCTTCGTAGGCGTAGCCGATTGCTTGGCTGCCAGAGGTACATGCACTGCTGGTTGGGATCACTCGGCCTTTCAAACCGAAAAATAGACCAACGTTCACTGCTGTGGTATGCGGCATCATCTGCACGTAAGTCGTTGCGGTGATCGCTTTCGTGGTTTTCTCATTCAGCATGACACCAAATGCGCCGATGGCGTCAGTACTGCCTGTTGATGAGCCGTATGCGATACCCGTTTGACCATTGGTGAGTACGCCGTTACCAATCAAACCTGCTTGGCTCAGTGCGTTTTCTGTTGCGACGGTCGCCAATTTGGAAACACGCCCCATGCCGCGTACTTGCTTGCGCTTGTAGTGCTTTGGCAGTTCAAAATCTAAAATTGGTGCCGCGAGCTTGGTGTTCAAACCATCATACTGTTCGTAAGAAGGCATGTATTGCGTCGCGTTCTGGCAGTCACGCAGTTTTGGTTCGACAGATTGCCAATCGTTACCAAACGCAGTCACACCCGACATTCCGGTTACAACAACTCGACGGCTCATACTAGGCCTCCGTTTACCGAAATGACTTGGCGAGTTACATAGCCTGCGATGTCAGACATAAGGTAACTGACTAAACCAGCAACTTCTTCTGGCTCTCCCATGCGGCGCAGAGGAATTTGCGGCATCGCGTGTTCTTTCACGTGTTCGTCTACCATGCCTGTGTCGATAAGTCCTGGTGCAACGCAGTTAACGGTGATTTTGCGTTTTGCCAGTTCAAGTGCGAGTGATTTTGTCGCACCAATTACGCCCGCTTTTGCTGCGCTGTAGTTGGTTTGACCACGGTTACCCATCAGGCCAGATACTGATGCAAGGGTAACAATTCGGCCTCCTTTGCGCTTTTGCACCATTGGCATAACACAAGGGTGAAGAACGTTGTAGAAGCTATCTAAGTTGGTATGAATCACACCATCCCATTCTTCTTCGGTCATCGCAGGGAAAGCGGTATCTTTTGTGATGCCAGCGTTGTTTACGACGCCATAGTAAGCGCCGTGTTCGGCGATATCGGCTTCTAGCTTCTCACGACAATCTGCACGGTCACTGATGTCGAATTGGATAAGACGACCGCTACCACCATGCTGTTCGATGGTGTTTAGGGTGTCTTGCGCGCCTTGTTGATCGCCCATGTAATGGACAATGACTTGGAAACCATCTTTGGCTAATTGAACGGCAATGGCTTTACCGATGCCTTTGCTGGCACCTGTAACGAGGACTTGTCGGGTCATTGTTGACTCCTGATTTTCATTTCTTGTAATTTTTCTTCTGATGGAACGTAAACGTTCAATTGGCAAGTCGCTACAACAGTTCCTTGTAGCTCAATACGGGCTGAAAAAACCGCCATACCGTTATCTTCCATAACTTTTTCAGCATACACATCGAGCACCTGTCCGCGAGAAAACGCATCGCATTCAGACGTGTATCGACGGCTACCAAGCAAAAAGCCAATCGGTGGCGCTTGTTCTTTCATTAATGCGTGGTAACCAGACCACGCCGCGACAGATTGCGCCATAAACTCAATGCCAACGTAAGCTGGCACAGTTTGAGAGGCTGAGTCGAAGAACGGGTTGTGTTCTACGATATCAACCTGGCAGTGAATCGTATCTTGTTGAACATCCAAAGCACGATCAACCAAGATCATTGGTTTGTCGTGTGGCAAAAGTTGTTCGATGGGAGGAAGTTTAGTCATGAGCGTAACCAAAAATAAGACTAATATTATTGCCACCAAAAGCAAAAGAGTTGCTGAGAATCGCTTTGTTACCCAGTTTGGTTGGCGTCTCAACTAACGATATATGGATATCGTCTGCCTTGGTTTCGCAGTGTTGTATTGGCAAATCAAGGTTGTACTTGAGAATATGCCAAGCGATCGCGGCTTCCGTTGCACTTGCTGCGCCTAATGTGTGTCCGGTAAGTGGCTTTGTCGAGCTTACGGGAACGGAGTCACCAAAGCAGCGATGAATGGCTTTGCTTTCCATCGCATCGTTTAACGGCGTTGCTGTGCCATGCGCGTTGATGTAACCAATGTCTTGCGCTGTAAGTCCTGCATTGGCCAACGCTTTTTTCATCGCTTCTTCTGCGCCTAACCCTTCTGGATGTGGTGCGGAAATATGGTGTGCGTCTGAGCTGTCGCCAGCTCCGAGAAGAGCAACGGGCGCAGGTGTTTTGCTTAGCAACATTAATGCTGCGGCTTCGCCGATATTGATGCCGTTGCGATGTTGATCAAACGGCTTACAAAGGCTATCGGATAGAGCTTCTAAACCGTTAAAGCCGTTTAGTGTGAGGCAACAAATGGTATCCACACCACCCACAATAACCGCATCAACAATGCCAGAGCGAATCATGCGTTGCGCGGTTAAAAAGACACGGCCACTAGAAGAACAGGCGGTTGAAACTGAGTAATGTGGGCCGCTCAAATCAAAGTAGGCGGCAATAAAATCGCTGCAGTTGCCAAGCTCTTGTTTGGTGTAATGGTAGTCGGCAGGAAAATTACCCTTTGCCAGCTTTTCACCAAATGCGATTTCGCCATCTGAAATGCCAGATGTGCTGGTGCCGATCACGACTGCGATACGGTCACGACCATATTTAGCCATGGCGTCACGCACGTCGCCTTCGATTTGCTGCAAAGCCGAAAGTGCGAGGCGGTTGTTTCTCGTATCAAACTGGCTGAGTGCGGGTGGTAATTGCGGTAACGTCTGTGCAATTCGACCGATTACTGTTTGGCGGCCTGAATTTAAAATATCTTGGTCAACCACCATGTTGGATGGCTTCGCTCCCGATAAACACTGGTGGATGAGTGCATCATCTTGTCCCATGGCAGAGTGAAAGCCACAGGCCTGAATATACAAAGGTTGAGAAGAGCGAATAGGCATATTGTTATTCTAAATTGTTCTTAGTTAATCTGATGTTGCAGTGTTTGAATAGAAATTGAAAACTGATGTTTGAGGTGATGAAAATCAATCTTACCCTCTAACTTGTTAGAAGAGCTGTATTGAATCTCAATGATCTTTTCACCGCCGCTATCAAAGATGGCGCGAGAATTATTTTTATCAATAATTCGCCACCTTACCTCATTTAACGATCCTTCCCAAGCGGAACTCGGCCAGAGCGTGATCATCAAGTTAAATAATACCTGTTCTGGCTGCGGTAGCGAACCTTGTAAACCGTTGAGCACTTCGGTTTGAATTTGTTCTCCATCGTAAGACAGTGAGAGTACTCTCGTCCCCCAGGATGAGAAGCCTGCCAGCACCACTTCGTTGTTGATCACTTGCAGTTGTACCGGAAGTTGCTCAGATTTGGTTTTACCATCTATTGCCCAAGAAGCCGTAATTAACTGACTGGCAGACAACTGATAGCCCAAGCTTGCGGGAGTAGGCAAGCTAACTTGGGTGTGCTCGGCAATGTCGACCTGAGGCGTCGATTGGTGAGGGACCAAGCTGCATGCACTTAAAAACAGGCTCAGTGCGAATAACGTCGCGCAGCGAAAGGCGTGATTGAAAATCATGACGTCGTTTCCTCTGTTTTAATTGCAATCGGAGAGAGCAGCCAAGCGACAAAAATACCACTTAACACCGTAATGCCAAAACTGTGAATCGCGTGAGTTTGGCTGAGTGACAGCAATCCAAATGACAACACAGTGGTCATTGCCGAAAGGGTGATCGCCAATAGTGTGCTCACACTGCGGGCTTTCTCGGCAAAGAACAGAGTGTAATCGATCCCTATACCAAGAATGAGCACCAAGCCAAGCAAGTTGAACAGGTTTAATGTTGTTCCCATCGCGACAGCAGTTGCCAGACCGCAGGCGCAAGCAATCAATGATGGCAGTAAAACTCGGCAACTGTGTTGCAGACCGTACCGCTTGATTAATACCAGAAAGATCACAGCACTGGCGGCTGCCAATAGCTCTATGATTTTGATTCGGTATTCACCAAATAGGGTGGATATTTCTTCAGCTTTGTTTAGGTAGACAACATCAGACTGTGATTTGGCAAATGCCTTAACAACAGCGGAGTCTTGCAATTGGTTTAACACCACTACCGTTGCCGATTTTCCTTTGATCTTACCCAAATGAAGAAAACGTACAGGCGCTGATACCGGGTTTTGCAAGTACTGTTCAACCGTAACAGGGATAAAGTCGGCGTCCATTTTGGGCTTTTTACTTAAGCCCAGCCCGGAAGTAAGTGGGCTGGATTGTGTCGCGTAAAGATCGCGAATCAATTGATAGTCTTGTTGCTGACGTTCCACTGAGCTCAAGTAGCGGCTCAGGCTCTGGTAGCTTTCGATGGTGCTGTCCGCTTTCCACGCTTCTAATGTTGGCGTCAAAGACTCCAGTCTTTTCATTAGGTTTTCGTCATCGTCGGCGGTAACGACCAACATTTGCTGCGAAGATTGCATGCCACTGAGCGTCGTAATCAAGGTTTCTTGCTGCTTGAGATCTTTCGGCATCGTTTGCAGCAGACGAATGTCGTCATCGTAGTTTAATTGCAGCAAGAAAATGCCACTCGCAACCACACATAACATCGGTAATCCGACTTTAATTCGAGGTTGATTCCAAAGCGTTAACCATTTCGCCAACAATGATTGTCCCGGTAAAGTCGAAATGGTGCGCGATGGGTTACGAGCCAGTATCGGATACCAAGCCACCACGGTGATGTAAGCGGCAATCAGACCAATGGATGAAAACAGCGCAAGCTGCTGCAAACCAGGAAACGGTGCCACTAACATGCCCAAATAGCCGATCAAACTGGTGATTAAGCCAAGTGTGATCGCTATGAAAATATGCTTTAACCCTTGCTCGCTATCCCATTCATTTCCCGCCGCAAGACGTTCGGTTAGGTAGTGGAATGCGTAGTCGATAGACACGCCGATTAAACTTGCGCCAAACACTAAGCTGAACAGATGGACTTTTCCAAAAATCCACGTCGTAACGGACAACGCAACGAGCAAACCAATGGTGATGGAAAGCAGTGCGAGAGACAGTGGCATCACACTACGAAAGACCAACACGAACAATGCAATGATACCGAGCAGAGAGAACACACCGATGGTACTGATCTCCGATTTTGCACTTTGCGTACCAAAGTCGGCGTAAAATAGAACGCCAGTATGTGCAACTTCAGCGCCATATTTCTGCGCGACGCTTTGCTCTAGCGCTTGAATGTCAGGGACGGCAAGCTGCCCAGTTAGGCTATAAGGCGAGTCTTTTAGCTCAGCAGTAATAAGCAAGTATTGAGCACCGTCTTTTTCGACGGACAGATAGCCGTTATCCAATCGGAAAGAGGACGATTGCTGGGTAACTTGGCTTAAATAATCACGAAATAGCAAGAAAGGATCATTTTGTAACTCTTGCCCAGTCACTCCAGAAAACGGGTTGTACAGAGACTGAATCACATGTTGCACTTGCTGTTCTGGATTTTTGCTTAAACGCTCTCGTTGTTCAGGCGTCAGCAATTGGAAACGGTGCTTAAAGTAGTAACTCGCCCAAGCTTGCTGCTCTTGAGGTGAGATTTTTCCCACCACATCGCGAAAATGATTACTTTGTCGTAACCCCTTATCAAATTCAGTGGCCGCTGCAAAAAGGGCATTTTTGTCCGGCGCTGTGATCACGAAAATGACTTTGTCGCTCATACTTGCCGAGACCGACTCAAAGGCTTGCTCAGCCACTGGGTTTTGTTGGTTCTTCGGCAACAGTTTTAAAATGTTGGTCTCAATCGGAGATTCTGCACTCCAAACCCATTGTTTGAGTAGCAACGCGCCCGCTAAAACAACGAGATTGAGCCAAACCAGAGCAAAGGTGTGAGTGCCAAGACTGAGTTTAGAAACGGAATTGAGCGTCTTCGGCATCCGTGAGTTCCTGAGGTAGAGAGGTCTGGTTCGTAAACGTGATTTCGGTCTTATCGCCGCGCAGCTCTTGCAGGGTTAGGCGATCAATGTGCGTTTTACCGGAAAGGGTGATGGCTTTAAACACCGCATTTAATGGCGACTGTTTGGGCACTAAAACGAGCTTCCACTGAGTGTTCTCAACTGAAAAATCGAGTGTGAATTGTTCTTGCAGTGCAGAAGTATCCCCGTGGAACACGGATAAAAACACATGACTAAAGTAGAACGCCATTGGGTTTTCTTCAGCAGAGATCGTTTTCGGTGCTTGGTCGGCAAAAGTCTGACGAAGTTTGTTTTCCGTCAATACCAAATTGACTGCGAAAGGTTCTGTTTGTTGCCACAACAAGCCATGTGTTTTGCTTAGTGTGAACTGACCTTTAGAGGTTAGAGGTTGACTGAACATTTCCAGATGACGCTGCTGCGTAAAATCTCCGCGCACGATTTCATGCTGAGACAACTGCTGTTGAAGCGATGCCAAATCCGTTACGTTTGCTGTCGGTGTGGCTAGTGCTGAAACAGAAAATATCAGCAAAAAAGAGAGTAACCACTTTTGCATTAGTTCAGGCTCCCATGGTTGTGCCATTGCTCTACTTTATCTAAAAAGACTGCTGGAGAAACAAAGCACATCTCTTGCTTTTCAATGGATACGGCGACTTGCGTTGTATGCGCTTTGCACATACGTTGATTCGTTTCGGCGTCGTAAATCACGTAATCCACACGCAAGCGGTTTTCCCACTCCGTGAGTTGCGCGGTAATGCGAATGGTGTGATTAAACGGAATCGCCTTGACGTATTTAACGCGCGTGTCGATGATCGGCCACATATACCCAGAGTCTTGCATATCGCGATAGCTGTATTGGATCTTCTCCATCAGCACACGACGCGCTTCTTCAAAATACCGAAAGAAGTTGCCGTGATAAATCACGCCCATCGGGTCAGCATCTTGGAATGAGGTGACCATAGTCACCTCTGCTTCTAATGGGTAGAGAACCTGCTCTTGCATTATACCTCCGCGTAGAGTGGCCAATGACGTTGCTGAATGCGTTCAATGAAATGACGCAAATCTTGTTCCAATGGGCGATCTTCAATCACAAACTCAAACTCGCTCAGCACGGCGTCACGAATTACTCGCAAACTCTGACTCATGTGGTGTTCGTCCAATTCGTTATGACGACGACGAATCTCAACCGCTTGAACGCTTGCTAGGAGTGAAGCCGCAGCAACTTGCTCTGTTAACTCAAGTACGCGTAGGCAGTCACGAGCCGCAATGGTGCCCATGCTCACTTTGTCTTGGTTGTGACATTCGGTTGAGCGAGAAAAAACGCTCGCTGGCATGGTGTTTTTCAACGCTTCTGCCGTCCAAGCTGAGATACCAATCTGAACCGCTTTAAAGCCGTGGTTGATCGGTTTACGCTCGCCTTCTGCACCGGTTAAGTTAAACGGCAGGCCGTTATTGAACTTGTAATCCATCAGTTGCGCCATCTGACGGTCCAGCAAATCAGCCAAGTTGGCAATGTTCACTTTCAACGTATCCATCGCCATTGCGATATGACCACCGTAGAAGTGACCGCCGTGGAGAACGCGCTCGTTGTCGCCATCGATAATTGGATTGTCGTTGGCACTATTTAGTTCATTCTCAATCAATTGACGTAGCCAAGGCAGTGAGTCTTGCACCATGCCAATTACGTGTGGCGCACAACGCAGCGAGTAACGATCTTGCAGTCGGTCGCTATTGCGTGGCGGACGTTCAGCATTGAGATCATCACGCAGCCAAGCCGCAACTTGCTGTTGACCAGGGTGAGGTTTTACCGCAAACAACGCTTCATCAAAGTGGAAATCGTTACCTTGCATACCCACAGAGACCATTGCGGTAATCTTGGTGCACAGCTGCGCTAGGTATTCTGCGCGTTTGTAGGCAAGACAGGCGAGAGCAGTCATCACGGATGTACCGTTCATTAACGCCAAACCTTCTTTTGGTTTTAGGCGAATTGGCTCAATGCCCAGCTCTGAAAACACTTCTTGTGTTGATCGCACATCGCCTTTGTAAAGTACTTCACGCTCGCCAATCAAGGTCGCCGCTAGGTACGACAGAGGCGTTAAATCGCCACTTGCGCCCACCGAGCCTTCCTGTGGAATACGCGGCGCAATGTCGTGGTTGATAAGCGTAACGATTTGGTTCAACAGATCGTGAGACACGCCAGATACGCCTTGCGACAATGAACATAAACGTGTTGCTAGCACCGCACGAGCTTGCTCATGAGAAAGGATTTGACCTAAGCCACAGCCATGGAAGCGCGTAAGGTGCAACGGAAGTTCATCCACAAGAGCGGGTGGAATCGCCACGGTGCATGAATCACCATAACCCGTGGTTACGCCGTAAATAACGCCTTCTTCTTTCAGTAACCGTTCCAGAAACGCCACGCCACGATCAATCTTCGCGGTAAATTCTGGCGAGGTGTTCATGTTTGCCTTTGCACCTTGAGCAATGGCAACGACATCTTCGATGGTTAAAGATTGGGCACCAAAAGTGATGTTGTGATTATTGTTGTTTGTCATGTGGCTGATTACTTAAAGTCCAGAAGTTAAAAAAGTTGTACCACTGTAACGGCGCTTGCAGTGTGTGGTGTTCTAATCTTTGTGCGTACTGTTGAACAACGCGTTCTAGTGCCTGCTGACGCTCCTTGCGTGGTAGCGTGACTTGGTCACTAAAGTGTTCAAAGTACACATTAAAATGCGGAATGTTCGCTTCATCGTCGCGTAGGCCGAAGAGTAGATAGACCGGCGCTTTTAATACCGAGGCTAGCATGAATGGGCCTTGCGGGAATGGGGCAGGTTTACCAAGAAAATCTGCCCAAACGACACGATTTTCTTTGCTGGTGGAAGTGCGATCGCCAACGATCACCACCCATTCGCCTTGCTCGATTTTTTGTTGAAGCAGAATCGCGGTGTCTGGTCCCATTGAGCTGACTTGAATCAGATTCAGTTCCGAATTTGGGTTTACCGCCTTCATTACAGCATTAAATTGTTCAGCGTGTTGGGTAAATACCAAGGCATTGATTTTGACATGAGAGTGTCGACGACCAAGCGCGCGGCAGAGTTCGATATTGCCAAGGTGCGAGCCTAAAATGAGCACGCCTTGTTTTTTCTGCGCCATCTCTTCGAAATGATGCTGGCCGTGAATGGTTAGGTTATCGACGTTAAAGTCACCTTGCCAGGCAGCCAGTTTGTCGAGCATGGTTCGCCCAAAAGAAAGCAGATGATGATAGCTGTCCAACTGCTTTGGCAGTGCGATGTTCTGCTGCGTTGCGTAGTACTGCAAGTTTTGCAGGTAAACCTCAGACGCTTCACGGGCAGATTTACCCATGAAGTGGTAGTAGCGCATGACTAATTTTAAAATCAGGTCGAACGCTTTTCTACCGAACAAGCGGTAAACCGCGAGCAAGGTTTTGATGCCTAAAATCGTGCCTTGTTCTTTTCGTTTCGACCAGTGGGCATTGCTGTCATCTGTGTGACGGCGCTTTCTGGCGAGTAGTGAAGGAATGCGCGGCAACATGCCAAAAAATAGGCGAGTGTGCATCCAGCTTATCTTGACGTTATCCCACAATGCGTCGAAGTGGGAAATGCCACCTTCAGGGTAGATCACGCGCGTTGGAACAAAATCAATATCGACGCCTTCCCAGTACATTCGCACCAGAATTTCGATATCAAAATCCATGCGTTTGCCGATGTTGTACTTGTTCAACACGGCGACCGTTTTCGCCACTGGGTAGGCGCGGAAACCGCACATGCTATCTTTGATAGACAGTGACAAGGTTTCTATCCACACCCAAACGTGCGTAGCGTAGCGACCATACAAACGGGATTTAGGTACGCTCTCGTCGTATATTGGTTGGCCCGAAATCAGGTTATCTGGTTTTGTTTCGCTGGCGCTGAGCAATTTCGGCAATGCTTCTAGGTCGTGCTGACCATCTGCGTCGATTTGAATGGCGTGCGTAAAACCAAGTTGGTGAGCTTGATGTAGGCCAGCCATCACTGCGCCACCTTTACCTTGGTTTTCGCTCAAACTAATCAGTTTTATCAGCCCTTGCTCACTCAACGCTGAAAGCGCTTGTTTGGTGTCTTCATTGCTGCCGTCGTCCACGACAAGCACTGGCAAATCGAAAGAGGATAACGACGCAACCACGTCTGAAATTGTGCTGCCGTGGTTGTAGCAAGGAATTAAAAAGCAGGGACGGTAATCACTCACGTGACTCACCCAGTTTCATTTTGCCTGAAGAGTGAGTCACCAAGGTTTCACCGTTTTTCGATGTGTACTTAAAGGTCAATTTCTCGCGCTCATTGTCCCAAGAGAGTGAGAGACAAACGTCGGCGTTTGGCAGAATCGGCTCTTGAAATTTGATGACTTCCATTCCTTTAAATACCTTGGGAGTGTTCAAATATTGAACGGCGTAGAACAACGCCCAGTCAATTTGAGTGACGCCGGGTAAAAGAGGAAAGTGACTGAAATGACCTTGGAAATCTAAGATGTCAGCATCCACACGCAGCGAAAGCTCCGCGGTGTGGTCACTCACTTCAATATTCTGAATGGTTGGTTTTCTTTTATCCATGTTACTAGCTTTATTGGAATAGTTTTTCAATTTCAGCAACTTGGCGTTTGCCTTGGCTGTTCAATGGAATTTCGTCGACCACTCGGAATTTTCTCGGGATAGCGATCGGTTCTAACCAATTGCGCAGTGCCTTGCGAAGTTCAAGCCAAAACTTGCCTTTACCAAGTTCATCAAGCACATCACCGCCTTTATCGTTAAGTACGATGATTGAGACTAACGTGAGGCGACCAGATTCTTCCATTGGGATTACCACGCTTTCTTGAACCCACGGCAATTGCTCTAAACGTTTTTCCACTTCGACAAGGGAAATACGCTTTTCTTCGACTTTGACGATTCGGTCAGTGCGTCCACGCAATTCAAAAGAAATACTATCATGGAAATAGCATTCATCCGCAGTTTGGTACCAAGTGTTTTCATCAATGTGTGGCGAGCGGAGCTTTAAACAATTTTCATGGTTAAGCTCGGCTTCAACACCAGGGAATAACGTCCAGGGAGTACTGGCTTCGTGCTGCTGACGGTAAGCAATGCCGCCGGTTTCTGTGCTGCCAAAAACTTCAATAGGAAGTGACCCAAACAACTGCTGGCTGTGCTGCGCCGCTTGGTTTGGCAAGGGGCCACCAGAAGAAAATACACACCGAATCGCAACCGGATCGTGCTCTTCACTGAGTCGTTTAAGTAACGCAGGGCTACTTACTAGCGTGGTGTCAGCATCGGCGTGATGGACAATTTGCTCTGGGAACTCTAGGTTGTGTGCTGAAAATGGACGTGCAGAGCACAAAGGCCACAATACGCGGAACAGCAAGCCGTAAATGTGTTGATGAGAAACGGTGCTTTCAACGCGTGTGTTGGCAACTGTGTCGCCCCATAGGTTATCTAGAATAGAAACTTCGATATCGAGCTGTTTAAGCGTTTTTGCAATGGCTTTTGGTGTGCCGCTTGAACCCGAAGTGAATAGCGTTACCGGTATTTCCGCTAGGTTTAATTCTCGCCAAAAATAAGGTTGTTTGGCCTCTGGCTCGTTAATCACGGTGGTTTCTAGCAATGATTGAGCTTCGATCAAAAGCGAGCTCACCAGTTCTGGAGCCGAGACATCGGCATCATGCAGCAACAAATCGTAGTGCTCACTGAGCTCTTTGAGTGCTTCTGGTTGGTAATTACCAGGCAATACAATGGATTTTCCTGCATAACAACAAGCAAAAAAGCCAACGGCAAACAGGTAGCTGTTGCCAAAACACAACGCAATGTTTTGCGTTAGTTGGGTTTCTAGCTGTTGAGTAAGTGTTGCGACGTGCTGTTGGAAATCACCCCACGTGATAACCGTATCGCGATCGTAAGAGACTGGGGATTGCTCAGACCTCTCCGCGATGAACAAGGTCGCTAGGGAGGTAAAGCTCGAATACGTTGTATTCATACGATTAGTGTTCCTTTCGAACAAATTGACGCGCGATCCATTCTCCAGCGAACAAGCCACCAGCAAGTAAGTAGCTGATGAGGCCGTTATAAAGCGTCCATATTTTTACTGGTAGGAAACAGGTATAGAGTGCAACGGCAGCGTTGAGCGTAAAAAAGGCGCACCAAACCATCGTCACTTTGCGAGTGTAAGCCACGCCACTAGCCGGAAGGTCGGGTTCTTGCAAGCGAGCAAGCCTCTCTATGATCGATTGCGGCTGTTTTAAGCTCAGTCCAAACACACACAGCATACATACATTGACAACGACAGGGTAAAACTGAAGCCACCCATGTTGTTTAAACACCATGCCAAGCGTAATTAGGACAATGCCAACAGCGCCCGTAACGAGCGCCAAGAACTTAAACTCCTTTAGTGGGGTCTTATTTGCGACGAAAACACGCAAAAGTAACGCAGCAATTAACAAGCCCCCAACTAAGTTCAAGCCAAATTTATCTATA
Source organism: Vibrio sp. 811 (assembly GCF_033339195.1). NCBI lineage: Bacteria > Pseudomonadati > Pseudomonadota > Gammaproteobacteria > Vibrionales > Vibrionaceae > Vibrio > Vibrio sp. 811. The sequence continues at coordinate 49,305 of NZ_JAWOUB010000011.1, read as the reverse complement.
CCGAAATAGACGGCGAAGGGGTAGGCAAACAGTACAATTGCAGACAGACCAGTCAGCAATTGGCGCATTAACTTTCCTTCAATAATTCAGTGACAGCGTTAACCACATCGTCAACGGTTCTTACTGCACTAAACTCTGCTGGCTTGATTTTTTTGCCAGTGACATTCTGTAGGTGTACGACCAAATCAACGGCGTCAATGCTATCAAGATCGAGATCTTGGTATAAGTGCGCATCTGATTGAATGTCGGCTGCGTCAATTTCGAACAGCTCAACAAGCGCATCTTTAACTTGTTCAAATACTTGATCTTTATTTACATCAGTCATGAATATACCTACAACTTATTCATTAGTTTGAGAAGAAACGTATTTCGCTAGATTTGCTACAGACGCAAAGTGTTCGCGCGTATTTGAGTCGTCGGCATCAATAACGATGTTGTATTGTTTTTTTATTGCGAGTCCAAGCTCAAGCGCGTCGATAGAATCTAAGCCAAGTCCATCACCAAAAAGTGGTGCATCCGTTTCAATATCATCTACGGTTAAATCTTCAAGGTTTAAAGCATCAATAATAAGTTGCTTAATGTCGTTGTGTAACTGTTCCACTGGGACCTGCTTATTAATAAAAGTTTTCTGGAAAAATGTTTTCAGCTAGGTGCTGTTGTAAGCGTCGCGCCGCTATTGTCGGCGACGTAGTTTGCTTTATAAAGGGGGTAATCTCAACTTTATCCTTAACTTCAACCCTGAAAAAGGGCTTTGTTGCCGGTACTTGATACCATTTTTTCTCTTTTGTGAGGAAACTTGGCGTTACCGTAATATGGACAACTCTTAAATCTCGTTCTGTTCTTACCGCAATTTGTGCTGCACCGCGTTGTAATTTCGGCTCTACACCTGGTGTTGTTCTTGTTCCTTCAGGAAATATAAGCAACACGTTGCCTTTGTTAAATCGTTCATCACAAAGTGCTAATAAATCATCCGGTGCTTCATTGGGAATATATCCGGCTGCTTTTACGATGTGCTTCATAAAAGGATTCGACCATATTGCCGATTTTACTAAACAGTCGCAGCGATTTAATTGTGAAGCAATGAGAACGTAATCGATTAAACTAGGGTGGTTGGCAACAATTAAACAATTACGATCTTGTTGAAGAATATCGGCACCAATAATTTGATAATCGATTGCGCCACTCAACTTCATCAATTTACAAAATGTGTTGAATGAATATCGAATCGCACCCTGAACTTTATATTCGCGTTCCGTTTGGTCTGAAACAAAAATACGAATGGTCGGAATAACAATGAAGCTCAGTACTAAACCACCTAACCCAAATACTGAAAAACAAAAGCCTGTTGCTAGCACACGCCAATACTGATTTAAGTGAATCATTTTTTGTGCCATTCCCAAGCTTGATGCGGAGCGAAAATAGTCCACTGGCTTTTATCTAACAAGTATTGTTGCAAAAATACTAAACCTTGAGGAAGAGGATGACCGGAACGTTCTGCGTTTATGGAGCTTTGTATCGCGAAATTGTCTCCATGAGAAAGTATTAAGCCAAGTCCAAACCCTTGGTATTGTTGGTTTTCATATTCTAAATAAGAGTCAGGCATAGGCTCATCAAAATCAACAAGCAGTACTTTTTTGTCAGGATTGTCGGACAAAAACAGCCATGCTTCTAATATTGCGCTTTGGAATGTGTTTTCTGCCGCAGCGATAGAAGTTAGGGGAATGGGTTGTTTAGTTGCGATAGTGGCAAGCCCTGCGGCGGTATTGTGCACCGATTGAGAAAAAGCCATCGGAGACGCCTCTTCTCCATTAATTATATCTTCAACTAGTGCGACGCTGCGATGCAGTTCACCATGACGGCTTGAAAATACAAGGTAATCAACTTGATGTTGATTAAGCATTTCGATTGCAGTTTGTACCGCCAGTTTACTGAGTGGGCTCATTCTTCTGCGCATCATCGCAGGAATATTTGCAACATTGATTTTGCCATCTTCTGGCCATTTTATCTCTGTTGCCCATTGTTTCCATTCATTGGATTCGGATAAACCGAATGAATTCGCTGTCCACGCATCAATATTGAACGAAATGTTGATCTTCGAGTTTGGCATATTGGGTTAAATTGTTTATTTTACAGCTCGATACAAATTGGGGTTGACCCAAATTCACAATAAAAAGGAAATTATCATGTCGCGTTTTAAGCTGTATGTCTCGTTATTATTAACTTTGCTTCTTGTTGGTTGTGGACGAGTACAACCTGTAATGAATGTGGAGGATACTCCAGTTGCTTATGATCTTCAAAATAAACAAGTAAAAATGGCCATAGTGCAATCAGCAACTAACCGAGGCTGGACGATCGAAGAAGTAAGCCCTGGTGTTCTTATTGCAAAAATCCACGTTCGTAAACACTCTGCAGAAGTAAAAATCCCATACAATAATAAATATTACTCAATTATTTATCTCAACTCAGTAAATCTCAAAGCAAGTGATGGCAAAATCCACCGCAATTACAATCGTTGGGTAAACAACTTGAATGTTGATATTCAGCGAGCTATTGCATTGTTGGGCAATCAATCTCAACAATAAAACTATTAATTGCAGTTAGGTTTTTCCGTGTTAAATCAAAATAATGACCCTTTTAATGCTTTTGAAGCGAAGACAGAAGCTCAGAAGTTATCTTTTGCACCAATCGTGTTCCAGACCGCCAAAACGCTTCGAGATTTAGGTATTTTAGCCGCTTTAGACAGCGCTGGCGCACAAGGCATGAGTGCCACAGATATTGCCGAGAAAACGGGAGTATCAGAATATGGTGTTAAAGTACTGTTGGATATGGCGATTAGTGCGCATATTGTTTTATGGGAACGACCTAACTATTCGCTTGCAAACCTTGGTTTTTACCTTCTTCATGATGGTATGACGAATGCAAATATGGATTTTACGGCAGATGTTTGTTACGCCGCGATGATGCATTTGACGGAAGCAATTCAAGAAGGTAAACCGTCAGGTTTGAAAGAGTTGGGCAATTGGGAGACCATCTATCAAGGTCTATCGACGTTACCAGAACAAGCCAAACAGAGCTGGTTTAAGTTCGATCATTTCTATTCGGATCGCTCGTTCCCACTTCTGCTTAAAGAGGTATTTGCAAGCAAGCCAAAGCATCTTGTGGATATTGGCGGAAATACGGGAAAATGGGCGATTCAGTGTTGTAAACATGACCCTGACGTTCAAGTGACGATTGTTGATTTACCGCAGCAATTAGAAGTAGCGATGAAGAATGTTTCAGAAAACCAGTTCGTCGAGCGTGTACGTCCATACCCTGCAAACATGCTTGATAAAGCACAAACATTGCCGGAGCATGCTGACGTTTGGTGGATGAGCCAGTTCTTGGATTGCTTTTCCCCAATTGAGATCCTCAATATCCTTAAAAAAGTTAAAGCCCAGTTAACGAAGGGAGATACTATTTACGTATTGGAGCTGTTTTGGGATGCTCAAAAATACGCGGGAGCTTCCTATAGCCTTAATGCCACTTCTCTTTATTTTACCTGTTTAGCTAACGGTAATAGTCGCTTTTATCGCAGTGATGATTTCTTAGAAATTGTCGAAGCGGCAGGTTTATCTGTCGTTGAAAGAACCGACAATATTGGCCTTGGTCATACCTTATTAAAACTACAAGCAAACTAAATTCAGAATGAAAACAGAGCTCAAGCAAGTTGTTGTCGTAGGAGCGGGGCCATCAGGTTCAACCGTTTCTGCGTTATTAAAATCGCGTGGCATAGATGTTGTTGTCTTAGAAAAAGCGACTTTTCCACGTTTTTCCATAGGAGAAAGCCTACTCCCTGCATGTATGGAAGTTGTTGAACAAGCAGGAATGACCAATGCAGTAAAGCAGTTTGGCTTCCAGTATAAAGATGGTGCTGCATTTCGTCGTCATGGTGTATACACCCAGTTCGACTTTACAAACAAATACACGCCAGGACCGGGCACGACGTTTCAGGTTCAACGTGCCAACTTTGATAAAGTATTGGCAGATAGCGCTGAAGAGCAAGGCGTAGAGATTCGCTATCAGCATGAACTGCTCAACCTAGCGTTTGAAGGGAAAAAGTCTCGATTAGAAGTGCTCGACTCAAATAAGAAGGCTTATCAAATCGAAGCAGATTTTGTGCTGGATGCAAGTGGCTTTGGGCGTGTTTTGCCACGCTTGTTGGAGCTAGAAGAACCTTCTTGTCTTCCGCCTAGAAAAGCGATCTTTACCCATATCGAAGATCATATCTCTCCCCAAGAGCCGGAATACGATCGCAACAAAATTTTAATTTCAGTTCATCCTGAAAATCACGACGTATGGTACTGGCTAATCCCATTCTCTAATGGTACTTGTTCGTTTGGTGTGGTGGGTGAGCCAGAATTTTTCGAACAATACCCAGAAGATAAGATTGCAGCGTTGCAGCAGTTAGCCAATGAAGAGCCGGGTTTGGCTGCTTTATTGCGAAATGCGAATTACCCGAATCCAGCAGGCGAGTTGGGTGGCTATTCTGCTAACGTCAAACGTTTAGCGACAGAGCACTACGCGTTGCTTGGTAATGCTGGTGAGTTTCTTGATCCTGTATTTTCATCGGGTGTCACTATCGCCATGAAATCGGCAGAGTTTGCAGCGGACTGCGTGGTTCGTCAGCTGAATGGTGAAAAGGTTGATTGGCAAGAAGAGTACTCGCAACGCTTAATGGTGGGAGTGAACACATTCCGCACTTATGTGGAAGGCTGGTACAACGGCACGTTGCAAGATGTGATTTTCTATCAAAACCCGAACCCACGTATTAAACAGATGATTAGTGCGATTTTGGCTGGATATGCTTGGGATACGAATAATCCTTACGTAAAACAAAGTGAGCAGCGTTTGTCGACGCTTGCAGAACTGGTTCGGGAAGCTGAACTGTAAGAATATACATTCGCTTATCCGAGAATCAGTAAACCTAGGTCTTACCAAAAAATTAGTAAGACCTTTTTAATGCCTCTTTACTTTTACTTCTAGCGTGTTGGAGACACATTGACCACTTACATCGGTGTGTATCGAATTTGAGAATTTTTATGGTGACATTGATCACATCTAGAATTCCTGTTGCTGATATTTATATTAAATTTGTAGGAAATGGATTACATTCTGGGAGTGTTCCCTACATCCGGCTTCGTTGTGAAAACGGTTTATAAGCAACTGTATAAGTTAGTAAAGTTCCAAAAACTACACCAAAAAAAAGACAAGTTTCTTACCAAATCAATTCGCTTGGTGAGTTCGAGCCATCGACTACGCCAAACGCTTCCTCTACTTTCTAAAATTGTTGAAGAACATGACGCATCAACGGTCTCTTCGATTGCAGATCCCGAGAACGCGGTAGCGTGGGGAGGTAAAGTTTCTCCAGAGTTCAAATCTAAAGTCATTCGTATTAGTAAAGAGCTAAAGATCAATCCTAATCATCTTATGGCGTGCATGGCATTTGAAACTGCTGAAACTTTCAGTCCAAGCATCAAAAATGGTTCCGGAAGCGGGGCTACAGGGTTAATTCAATTTATGCCCTCTACCGCAGAGTCATTAGGAGTGAACACAAAGACTCTTGCGAGAATGAGCGCGCTTGAACAACTTGACTATGTGAAAGCGTACTATTGGCCCTATCGAAATAAAATTAATAGCTTAGAAGATGCTTACATGGCCATTCTCTACCCTGCTGCGATTGGTAAACCGCCGTCTTTCGTTTTGTTCAGACAAGGCTCAATTGCCTATCGACAGAATGCAGGTATCGATCGCCACAACACGGGGAAAATCACGCTTAATGATGTTTCCTACAAAGTGAGGAAAAAATTAGAAAAAGGTTTGCAGCCCAATTTCATGGGCTAAGATTGTGTCATGTTCCTAGTTTTTCGCGCATGAATCCTTCTGTTACTTCACGGGGATTCTGATACACTACGCGCCCATTTCCTCTGTTGAGACCTTTCTATGCCATTTTCTAAGCTTGGTTTAAGCGCATCGATTGCTGATGCAGTAAAAGCGCTAGGTTATGAAAAACCCACTTCTATCCAACAAAAAGCCATTCCAATCGTATTGCGTGGCCGCAATTTAATTGCAGCAGCGCAAACGGGCACAGGTAAAACGGCCAGTTTTGTTCTGCCAATCTTAGAAAAGCTTAGTCGAGGCGAAACGCAACGTAAAAAACGCGCTCGTGCGATTATCCTAACGCCAACACGCGAACTTGCGCTTCAGGTTCATCAAAGTATTGAAGCTTATGGTAAAAACTTACCATTACGCTCAATGGCGATGTTTGGTGGTGTGGATTATGCACCACAAAAACAAGCCTTGATCGAGGGGGTCGATATTGTGGTAAGCACGCCTGGGCGCTTGATTGATCTGTACGGTCAACGCGCGATTCACTTTGATGAAGTGGAAATGCTAGTGCTTGATGAAGCCGACAAAATGTTGGATATGGGATTCATCGATGCGATCGACAAAATCGTCGACTGTATGCCAGAACATGTGCAAAGTTTGCTGTTCTCAGCGACGTTATCTAACCCTGTTCGTGACTTGGCGAAAAATGCGATTATTGATCCTGAAGAGATCACGATTGCAAAGCACAGTGCCTCAAAATCAAATATTAAACAGTGGATCACGACCGTCGATAAAGACATGAAGTCGTCGCTGTTAAGTCACTTGCTTAAAGAAAATGACTGGTCGCAAGTACTGGTATTTATTGAAACTAAACACGGCGCAGCCAAACTGGTAAGCCAACTTGAGAAACGTGGCATTGTGGCAGAAGCATTCCACAGTGGCCGTAATCAGCGTGTTCGCCAGGAATTAATAGAAAAGTTTAAAGCGGGTGAAATCCAGTACTTAGTCGCAACCGGCGTTGCTGCGCGCGGTATTGATATTGATAATCTGCCAGTTGTCATCAACTACGATTTACCTTACCCAGCGGATGAGTATGTACATCGTATTGGTCGTACAGGTCGTGCTGGCGCGAAAGGTGAGGCGATATCACTGGTTTCAAAAGACGACTTTAAGAACCTCTGCATGATTGAAAGTCGTTTAGGGCACTTGCTAGAGCGAGTGGAAATTGAAGGTTTTGCGCCAAGAAAGCCAGTACCAATTTCAATTTTAAATTACGTGCCTAAGAATAAACGTAAACCGCACGATAAGCGCGAATCAAAATAGCCAGTTTATCCCATGATCTAAAAGCCGCATTCTTGCGGCTTTTTGCGTTTTAAGGCATCCAATTATGTAGCCATCGCGACGGTTTCTATTCGGTAATGAGGAAAAAAGTTAATCAGTGTCATACGCTTAACACGTAAAGTGAATCAAGGTGCGTTAAGCTTTTGTCAATTATCTGTCCGCAGGTTTGCACAAGGTAAGGAATGGGCGCAAACTTTTTTGCTTGCTAATGAATGCATAATAAGATGGGGCACAAATGAAAACAGGTGATAAGCAATTCGCCGTTATTGGTCTTGGCCGATTTGGTTTGGCAGTGTGTAAAGAGTTACAAGATTCAGGCGCTCAAGTTTTAGCCGTTGACATCAACGAAGACAGAGTTAAAGAAGCCGCCAGTTTTGTTAGTCAGGCGGTTGTGGCTAACTGTACTCACGAAGAGACGGTTGCTGAGCTCAAACTTGATGATTACGACATGGTGATGATTGCCATCGGAGCGGATGTCAATGCCAGTATTCTTGCGACATTGATTGCTAAAGAGGCGGGAGTAAAGTCAGTATGGGTTAAAGCCAACGACCGCTTCCAAGCTCGTGTTCTGCAAAAAATTGGCGCAGACCACATTATCATGCCTGAGCGTGACATGGGGATACGTGTCGCGCGTAAAATGCTCGATAAACGGGTTCTTGAGTTCCACCCATTAGGCAGTGGCTTAGCTATGACGGAGTTTGTGATTGGCTCTCGTTGGATGGGTAAGACACTAAGTGATTTGGCTCTGTGCAAAGTCGATGGCGTGCAAGTGCTAGGGTTTAAACGGGGCCCAGAAATTACCAAGGCACCTGACCTTAATACCACACTAGAAATTGGTGACCTAATTATTGTGGTCGGCCCTCAAGATGCGCTCGCAAATAAATTAAAATCGCTATGACGTATTTTCATCAGAAAGGTGTTTTTTACGCACCAGATGGTAAACAAGAGAAAGCGAAAGGCAATGAACCGCGAATTATATTGCTCAGTTTTCTCGGTGTTTTACTGCCTTCTGCGGTATTGCTAACCTTGCCAGTATTTTCTGTTACGGGCCTGTCGATAACGGATGCTTTGTTTACCGCAACGTCCGCTATTAGTGTGACAGGGCTTGGTGTTGTCGATACTGGGCAACACTTTACGCTTGCGGGTAAAATCTTGCTGATGTTTTTAATGCAAATCGGTGGGTTGGGGCAGATGACTTTGTCGGCGGTCTTACTCTATATGTTCGGCGTGCGTTTGAGTTTGCGTCAACAAGCGCTGGCGAAAGAAGCATTAGGGCAAGATCGGCAAGTCAATCTAAACCGACTAGTAAAGCGGATTGTTGTTTTCGCGCTTGTTGCAGAAACGGTCGGGTTTATTTTTCTCTCTATCCGCTGGGTCCCTGAAATGGGCTGGCAGACTGGTATGTTTTACGCCTTGTTTCATGCAATTTCTGCATTTAACAACGCTGGGTTCGCGCTGTTTTCTGACAGTATGATGAGCTTTGTGAATGATCCGTTGGTTATCTTTACACTGGCGGGGCTATTCATTTTTGGCGGGCTTGGTTTTACTGTTGTGGGTGACATCTGGCTAAACTGGCGCAAAGGTTTCCACTTTTTGCATCTTCACACCAAAATCATGCTGATTGCGACACCGATATTGCTCTTAGTCGGAACGATGATGTTTTGGTTACTTGAGCGAAGCAACCCAAACACAATGGCGTCTTTACCTGCAACAGGGCAATGGTTGGCGGCATTCTTTCAATCTGCGAGTGCGCGAACGGCAGGGTTTAATAGTGTTGACTTGGCGTTGTTTACCCAGCCGGCCTTACTGGTCATGATTGTTCTGATGTTAATTGGAGCGGGTTCCACCTCAACGGGGGGCGGTATTAAAGTTTCCACATTTGCTGTTGCGTTTATGGCTACGTGGACCTTTTTACGCCAAAAGAAACATGTGGTTATGTTTAAGCGAACCATAAATTGGCAAACTGTGACTAAGTCATTGGCAATTATCGTTGTGAGCGGAGCCATCCTGACAAGCGCAATGTTTTTATTGATGCTTACCGAGAAGGCCAGCTTTGATAAAGTTATGTTTGAAACCATTTCCGCATTTGCCACAGTGGGGCTCACCGCCGGTTTGACTGCGGAACTTTCTGAACCTGGTAAATACATTATGATCGTGGTGATGATCATTGGTCGTATTGGGCCGCTCACGCTTGCCTACATGTTGGCACGTCCTGAACCTACCTTGGTCAAATACCCAGAAGACGCCGTTCTTACAGGTTAATATAGCGTTAAACAATGGCCGCGCGACCATTACGAGCATTGATTAATAGCAGTGCTCGTACATTTATAGAATATGTGGAATGTTGCCCAGTTTTACCTACAAATTCGTAGAAGTTCATTTCTTCTTCCTTTCGTTTCGATACTATTCATTCACTCAATTTATATTCTCAGAAGCTACGCTCATAACAGCGTTTTGGAATCCGACGCTTTTGTAGTGTGACACCAAACTACGTCGTGTTATCTGAGCGAATTGATACCAGCCTTCGTCAATAGTCACTCAGTCTTACTCTATGCCCATAGGGTTACTTTGTGTTTGTTGTGCTTGGTATTAATTAACGAATCGAAAAGATGGAGTCGTACTTTGAAATTCAACACACTCGCCATGGCTATGCTAACTGCGCTTCTTGCAGGGAAGAGCATGGCAACTACTCCGCCATCACCGGTTTGGCATACTATTGCGTTGAGCGATGGTAGTTCCAGTGAGGCAATTCTACGTGGAACGGCAGATTTCCACTGGTTTGAAGATAAGCAGGGCAATGCCTTACTTCAGGAAGACGGCGTTTGGTTTTTCGCGCGGATTCAGCGCGAGTCAGACACGCCAATATTGATCTCGACAGGTGTGGTGAAAACGCAGTCGAGTGAGCCACCTGAGTCGGCGAAGTTTCGCCCGGATTTACAAGTTAAACCGCAATTATCTTCTCTAAAAACCATTGAGCCGATGGCACGAAAAAACCTACTGCGTTCGGCGCAAGGTTACCAGGCGATGAGCAGTTCAACGGTGAAGCAGCAGCCCCTATTGGTTGTGCAAGTTTCGTTTGATGACCAAGCAATGGTGCATGATTTTGAGCAACGCGTATTTAATACCAATGGTCAAAGCGTTGTGGATTACTTTGATAAAAACTCTCAAGGTAAATTCAAAGTTGTTCCTGCACTTGAGAGTTACGGCACCGCCAATGACGGTGTGATAGATGTGACTGTGGCACAAAGCCACCCTAACTGTCACTCTAGTTCGACTGATAAGACATGCACCGCCAAGTTGAATGCGGTTTTCACCGAGGCTTATCAAAAACTGGATCCATACTTTAATCTTTCGGCCTACGACAGCAATCAAAATGGTACCGTAGAACCGTCAGAACTCTCTGTCATGTTTATTTTTGCGGGGGGCGATCGTTCAACAGGGGTTCTCAACCGTCCTGCTATTTGGCCGCACAAATTCTCTCACGATGATGTCACACTAGATGGTAAAAAGATCACAGACTATTGTGTGTTCGCTGACTATCAAGTTGATCATCAAGCGACCTTGGGCGTGATCGTACACGAGCTTGGCCACTTAATGCTTGGCTTACCGGATTTGTACGCAAGGAACAGTGATGCCTCGATCGGCTCTTGGGGCGTGATGGGTGGCGGTTCATGGGCGCAGAAACCGGGAGATTCATACGCTGGTGACACTCCGGTGAACATGAGTGCATGGAGCAAACACGCTGCTGGCTTTGTTGTACCAACGGTAACTCATGAAAGTCCAGCGCCTATTTCTGTGAACAACGACGATGTCAAGCTGGTGTATCTCGACCCGTACTTGAAAGAGTTTGGTCCACGTATTTACTTGGAAAATCGCACCTTTAGCGGTTACGACCGAGCATTGGCGGCTGAAGGTATCCTAGCGACGTCGGTCAATGTCCAGAACCGCTTTAATGATGTTGGCGCGATGCAGGTTCAAATCATGCAGGCTGATGGTCTGAATGAGTTAGAAAATGATGGTAGGAGTGACGCTGACGATTTATACCCTAATGGTGGCGATGTCATTTCAGATACATCGACCCCGGGTCTGAGAGCGATCACAGGGTTTGATACTGGGGTTCGTATTTCCAACATTGCCAGCAACACCAACGGCGGTAGCTTTTCTCTTGAGCATACAAACGAACCAAATAAATCAGCATGGCTGAACTCTCTTCATCAAGGTTATGTGTACGCGAGTGGGAGTAACACTCTGGCGGTGTCACTGGACTTGAATAGTGATACAGAGCTTGATGGTCTTCAACTTTACGCGCAAAGAGATAGCGCTCAAAGTGACATGACTTATCGAGTTTGGCGATTCCCATTTTCTGGAAACATTGGCTATCGATTAATATTGAATCAAAACAACGCTGAGCTTTTACAGCAAGGTAACTTCCAAAAGTCATCTCGAATTTTATTCCCCCAACCAAGCCAATTGAGTGCGGGTCAGCATTTATTGGTCGTTGAATTGGAAGGCGGTCAATTTGATGCAAACTTTGATTTCGGTCGCTTGCTAAAAACTGAAAAAGCCTCCCTACCTGTAATGTGGACTGGTGATTACAGTGAGATTGGCACGTTTGGTCTAGAAAAAGCCGGGTTCTCTTATATTCCGTTTGCAGCATTATTAAATGTGGATGCGAGCAACTTGGTTGAAGCGAAATCTGATTCGTTACAAACCAATAAAAATACGCCAATCAAACTGAACCTGATGGACAATGATTTCATGGCGGTAGGGTATCAGTTCAATGTGGACATTGTGCAGAAGCCTGAGCACGGCACCATCTCTGGCAACCAGTACCAACCTGAAGCTAACTTCGTTGGTCTGGACACTTTCCAATATCGTTTGTTGTCGGTTGATGGTGCGTACTCATCTTCAATCGTGAATGTGCAGGTGGAAGTGCTTGGCAGCAACGAAGCGCCAGTGGCCGTGATTGATGTTGATAATAAAGACATGACGGTTGGGCAGCGAGTCACGTTGTCTGCGTTAAATAGTACGGATGCTGATGGTGATGTGTTGAGTTATAAATGGGAGCAGTTGGCTGGCACTTCAGTTTCTCTTGGCAATGCCACCAGTGTTAGCACAAGCTTTACGGTGCCTCAAGGTGCAAAAGCTGGTGAGGTTCTGACATTCCGTTTAACCGTGACTGATCCTAGTAATGAAACGTCCAGTGCTACCGTCGATTTAACCATGAAAAACGCAGCGCCACTTACGCTTGCAGATACGGCGACCGTTGCCGTTGGTGAAAGTATTCTGATTGATGTAGCGAGCAATGATTCGGATGTGAACGGCGATAAACTGGTTGTAGAAAGTGTACAGAACGTAACGAGTGTGGGAAGTGCGAGTGTAGAGAATGGCAAAATCCGTTTTCAAGCACCGGATAGCCCTACTGACGGCATCAAGCTGCAATATACGGTTTCAGACGGTCATGGTGCCACTGCTACGGGTGAAGTTATCGTGACGGTTGTTGCTTCTTTGAAGACAACGACATTCAAGAACTCTGAAGGTAGCGGCAGTGTTTCTTATTGGGCTTTGATGTTACTTGCAACATTAGGCTGGCGACGTCGCGTCTAAAACGGTATTGAATTGCGGTATAAGCCACTCACATTGAGTGGCTTATTTTTTATCTGATTTATTTTGGTTTCGTTCTCATTATCTTATGAGATGTGTTTCTCATTATTTTTAAAGCGATTTTTCTACTCTGCGGTTACCCTAGGGGCCGATTTTTATGAACTAAGGATGTTATATGTCTACCGAGGGCTTTTCTGTTTCGGAAATATGCCGAGAAGCGGCAGTGATGGTCAGAAGGAATCTACTCGCAATTGTTATTGCTTGTATTCCGTTGATTATCGTGCACTCAATTTTTGCTTTTATGTATCCTGAAATGACGGGGCAAGATCAAGCGAACGTTCAAGAAGGCAATGTCTCAGGATTTTATTTCGTCACAATTATTTTGTACCCACTTGTTGCCGCTATGGCGGCTGTGCGTGTGCATCGAATTTATTTAGTCGGCGATTACATGCACTCGGCGTTGGATGTATGTCGTTTGTCAGCTCGAGAATTCCGTTTCATAGGCTGGTGGATACTGTTTGGACTGATGATGATGCTCGTTATTGGTATCCCGATCTTTGTGTTGTCGTTTATCTACATTGCAGAAAGTGGTGAAGCCGACTTTGTTGCTATGGCTATTATCACAACGATTGCAAGCATTCCTGGCTATTGGGTAATGGCGCGATGGTCATTTGTGTTGCCAGCGACAGCAATGGATCATCAGCCGCGAAGCTTGCTTCGTTCGTGGAACCAGAGCAGACCATACAACAAACAAGTATTCATTTTGATGGGACTAATTCCATTGGGTGCGGGCTTGCTCAGTCAGCTGATCTTTAGCCACTTTACGAATCTCTTTATGTTGAGCCTCGTCGGTGTGGCCTATGGTATTTTTGGCGCGTACCAGCTGGCATTGTTATCGTTGAGCTATAAAACGGTAGTGGATATCGAACGCGCTCGTTTTGATACGCCATCACAGCCACCAAAAACGGGTGAAGAATTTTCCGCTTAACCCTTTGATCGTTTTTACATGATACCTCCGTTTAGGAGATGGTCTGCGGCAGGTTGATACCTTCCTGCCGCCTTCGCGTTATTCACGCAAAATACCCATGCCCATTTCATGGCTGAATGACAGGGACATTCACACGTATACTCACAACAGTACTTCTTTTTATTAAGGAACCCTACATGTCCATTTGGCAACGGGTCAATTTCACCCATCGCTTTAGTCAATTACCGTCAGCGTTCTATACGTTGGTCGAGCCACAACCCTTGGACAACACTCGCTGGGTCGCTTGGAATGGTGAGTTTGCACAGCAGTTTGGTTTACCAGCAGAGCAAAACGATGAGTTATTGGCGGTTTTTTCTGGGCTAAGTGAATTCGAACAATTTCGTCCTCTTGCGATGAAATATGCAGGCCATCAGTTTGGCGTTTACAACCCAGATTTGGGCGATGGACGTGGATTACTGTTGGCAGAAATTGAGCATCAGGATGGTACTTGGTTTGATCTTCACCTCAAAGGTGCAGGGCTAACGCCTTACTCGCGAATGGGGGATGGGCGAGCGGTATTACGCTCGACTATCCGTGAGTACCTGTGCAGTGAAGCCATGGCGGGCCTTGGGGTTCCCACGACACGTGCTCTCGGTATGATGGTCAGTGATACACCTGTTTATCGAGAAAAAACGGAATCGGGCGCTTTGTTACTTCGAATGGCTGAAACCCATGTTCGATTCGGTCACTTTGAGCATTTCTTTTACACCAACCAGTTAGCAGAGCAGAAGCTGTTGGCGGATAAGGTGATTGAGTGGCACTTTGCTGATTGTGCATCGGCGGAGAAACCATATGCCGCGATGTTTGACGCCATCGTGACTAAAACAGCCGAGATGATCGCATATTGGCAAGCTTTTGGTTTTGCGCATGGCGTGATGAATACCGATAACATGTCAATTCTTGGGCAAACTTTTGATTATGGTCCGTTTGGCTTTCTTGATGATTATGAGCCGGGATACATTTGTAATCATTCAGACTACCAGGGTCGTTACGCATTTGATCAACAGCCTAGAATTGCGCTTTGGAACCTGTCAGCACTGGCGCATGCGTTATCGCCACTCGTTGAACGAGAAGATTTAGAATCGTCGTTGAGTCAATTTGAAGTTCATTTAAGCCAGCAGTTCAGCCGCCTCATGCGTGAGAAGTTGGGCTTAAAAACTAAGATAGCGGAAGACGGGCGTTTGTTTGGAGCTATGTTTGAGCTTCTTCACCAGAACAAAACGGACTACACTCGCTTCTTCAGAACACTCTCAAACCTTGATAATGCGCCTTCCCAAGCCGTAATCGATTTATTTCTCGACCGAGAAGCTGCGCGAGCTTGGCTTGATCTGTACTTAGCTCGGTGTGAGCTAGAGGTTGATGAACTAGGGGGCCTGATTTCAACCGAACAGCGTTGCAAACAGATGCGTCAAGCCAATCCCAAATACATCTTGCGTAACTACTTGGCTCAGTTGGCGATTGATAAAGCGGAAGAAGGGGACTTTAGCGAATTACACCGATTGGCCGAACTGTTAAAACGCCCATTTGATGAGCAACCCGAGTTTGATGATTATGCGAAATTGCCGCCGGAATGGGGGAAGAAAATGGAGATAAGCTGTTCTTCATAAATGGGTCATTTCCCACCCATTTATATCTTTTTCTTGGGTGGAATTCACTCGTTACACTTCGGATTCATGTTAACGGGCTTTGTTAATTTATTGAAATATATATAAATTTTAACATGGTCCATTAATTGCTCTTTGTTGAACATCCGTACCCATCGCCTAACACCTAGTTACTCATGGACGGGATGGGATGTGATTCAACAAGGAGAATAATAATGTTTAAGCCTCTAACTCTACTATCTGTCTCTGCACTTGCTGTTACCAGTTTTAATGCTGCCGCAAATTGTGACCCGGGTGAAACGGTCATCAAGTTTAGCCATGTAACGAACGCGGACAAACACCCTAAAGGCATCGCGGCTTCGTTACTTGAAAAGCGCGTCAACGAAGAGATGAACGGTAAAGTCTGTATGCAGGTGTTTCCTAACTCAACTCTTTATGATGATGACAAAGTGTTGGAAGCGCTACTGAATGGTGATGTTCAACTCGCTGCTCCTTCTCTTTCTAAGTTTGAGAAATTCACCAAGAAGTACCGCCTTTTCGATCTCCCTTTCTTGTTCGATGATGTCGACGCGGTTGACCGTTTCCAAAACTCGGAAGCGGGTGAAAAGCTGAAAAATTCAATGAAACGTCGTGGCCTACAAGGCATTGCGTTTTGGCATAACGGCATGAAGCAAATGTCAGCCAACAAGCCGCTCATTTCTCCAACTGATGCTGAAGGACTTAAGTTCCGTGTTCAAGCGTCTGATGTACTCGTTGCTCAGTTTGAGCAGCTAGGTGCTAACCCACAAAAAATGTCGTTCAAAGAAGTTTACGGCGGCTTGCAAACTAAGGTTATTGATGGTCAAGAAAATACTTGGTCAAACATTTACGGCAAAAAATTCTTCGAAGTTCAAGATGGCATTACGGAAACGAACCACGGAATTCTGGATTACTTAGTTGTGACGTCAAACGACTTCTGGAAAAACTTACCAGATGATCAGCGCGAGCAGTTAAACACCATTATTCAAGAGGTAACTGCGCAGCGTAATGCTGAGTCAACCAAAGTAAACCTTGCGAATAAGAACAATATCATCGAAGCAGGTGGTGTGGTTCGTACTCTAACGCCAGAACAGCGCCAAGAATGGGTCACTGCACTTCAACCAGTATGGAAGAAGTTCGAAAAAGACATTGGTTCTGACCTAATCGAAGCCGCTTTGGCGTCTAACCAAAAATAATAACACCTAGCACATTTAGCCCTCTCAAACTGAGGGGGCTCTTTCCCCCTACAGACGACGTGATGTAATTATGGAACAGACTTTTTTTGCCAAGGCTGGACGAATCACCGATGCCATTGAAGAGACTTTGATTGCTTTCTTCTTGGGTGCCATGACCTTGCTGACCTTTGCCAATGTCATCTTTCGTTATGTCTTTAACGACAATATTCTTTGGGCGCTTGAGCTCACCGTTTTCATGTTCGCATGGATGGTGTTGGTTGGCGCATCTTATGGTGTGAAAAAACACTTTCATATTGGTGTCGATGTCATTATTAACATCGTTCCGGAAGGTAAACGAAAAGCCCTGGCGCTTTTTGCAGCAATGTGTTGCTTAGCCTTCTCTATTTTGCTGTTAATTGGCGCTTGGAACTACTGGTATCCGTTCGCTACTGACCGAGCGTGGTATGAAACGGACGATATTCCAATGCCTGAAATGCTCCAGTTCATGGCCGACTGGTTAAATGAGGGAGAGCGTTATGAAAAGCTGCCACGTTTTATTCCTTACTTCGCTTTGCCACTTGGAATGGCGCTACTAACGTTTAGATTTGTTCAAGTCACGTGGCAAATCGCTACTGGTAAGCTCGATCGCTTGATTGCAGGACATGAAGCGGAGGAAGAGCTCGAATCTCTTAAAGCTGAGATGAGTGACGCTGAAGACGTAATGGCTCCAAAGGCCTCGCAAGACGCTAAAAACAAGGAGCAATAAGCCATGGATATCTTATTTCTATTTTTGATGGTAATTGGCTTTATGCTGGTTGGCGTGCCAATTGCTATTTCGCTGGGCCTTTCCAGTGTTCTTTTCCTTTTAATGCATTCGGATGCCTCTTTAGCATCAGTTGCTCAAACGCTGTTTAATGCATTCGCGGGCCACTACACGCTATTGGCTATTCCATTCTTTATATTGGCTTCAAGCTTTATGTCGACGGGTGGCGTAGCAAAGCGGATCATTCGTTTCGCCATTGCCATTGTAGGCTGGTTCCGCGGCGGTTTGGCGATGGCTTCGGTTGTCGCGTGTATGATGTTTGCCGCGTTGTCAGGTTCCTCACCTGCAACGGTTGTTGCCATAGGTAGTATTGTTATCGCAGGTATGATCAAAAACGGTTACTCAAAAGAGTTTGCCTCTGGGGTAATTTGTAACGCAGGTACGCTAGGGATTTTGATCCCACCTTCGATTGTGATGGTGGTGTATGCAGCCGCAACGGATGTGTCAGTTGGACGTATGTTCCTTGGTGGTGTGATTCCCGGTTTGCTGGCGGGTGTCATGTTGATGATCGCGATTTACATTGCCGCGAGAATCAAGAACCTTCCAAAACAACCTTTTGTCGGTTGGAAAGAAACCTTTGATGCCGCCAAGGATGCAAGCTGGGGCTTGTTGTTGGTCGTCATCATTCTTGGTGGTATCTATGGCGGTATCTTTACGCCGACAGAAGCCGCTGCGGTTGCTGCTGTGTACTCATTCTTTATTGCTAACTTTGTATACAAAGACATGGGGCCATTTGCAGACAAGAAAAACACTAAACCTGCGCTCGTTAAAATCTTCCAAACCTTTGTTCATAAAGACACGAAACACACCCTGTATGAAGCGGGCAAACTCACCATCATGCTGCTGTTCATCATTGCTAATGCCTTAATTTTGAAGCATGTTTTAACGGAAGAACGGATCCCGCAAATGATCACCGAGTCGATGCTCTCGGCTGGTCTCGGACCAATCACTTTTTTGATTGTGGTGAACGTCTTGTTGCTGATTGGTGGTCAGTTCATGGAGCCATCAGGCTTGTTGATCATTGTTGCGCCGCTCGTGTTCCCAATTGCGATTGCATTAGGTATAGACCCAATTCATTTGGGCATAATGATGGTGGTGAATATGGAGATAGGAATGATAACGCCGCCCGTGGGTCTTAACTTATTTGTGACCGCTGGTGTTGCCAAAATGTCGATGATGAACGTAGTGAAGGCAGCATTACCCTGGGTTGGAGTGATGTTCTTGTTCCTAATTATCGTCACATATGTACCATGGGTTTCGACTTGGTTGCCTACTACCTTGATGGGGCCGGAGATCATTACCAAGTAATGGAAGCCAGAAAGTAGAAAGAGGTGTGAGAATTCACACCTCTTCGTCTATTGACTTGTAACAAGTTTTGCGCGGGTCTGAATTAATTCGACGTTCATAGTGTCGCCACCTCTTTTTATTTTTACGACGCTCTTCACCGAATCTTCTCTCTTCTTGATAGCAACCGTCTACGAGCACGGTATCTGTAACAATCGGTATTCTCACTTTTTCGTTCATATCTGTAACAACCATGATAAACCTGTTGTTAAAAATTATGATTCAAGTTGAATATAATGCCAGCTATTTGAACGTGTTTTATTTGTAAAGGTCTTTATTTATTTGGTAGCGCTGCATCTTGTCGTAAAGGGTTTTTCTTGGCACATTCAATTGGCACATTGTCTGTTTAATACTACCGTTGTTTTCTAATAAAGCGCCTTCAATGGCTGCTCTCTCAAACTCCGCCACTTGCTCTGCAAGGCTTGAGGAAGACTTAGCAACTGGGTTCGATTCTCCCAACTGAATTAACTTACCCAATAGCACAAAACGCTCTGCAGCATTTCTGAGTTCTCGAACATTGCCAGGCCAGTCATGGCTCATCAGTTGCGCTAGATCTTGGGGTGACAAGCTAGGTGAGCTTTTGCCATAACGTGAAGCTGCTACCAACAGAAAGTGGTGAAAGAGGGCGGGAATGTCTTCTTTTCGTTCGCGTAGTGGCGGGAGATCCAGGGTCACGACATTGAGCCGATAATAGAGGTCCTGACGGAAAGTACCTTCTTCAGCTGCGTGTTTTAAATCGACCTTTGTTGCGGCAATCACTCGAATATCTAAAGGCAATAATTCATTTGAACCGACACGCTCAATCACGCGCTCTTGTAATACCCTCAATAAACGAATTTGGGCTTGGATAGGCATCGACTCGATCTCATCCAAGAAAAGTGTGCCGCCTTGTGCAAACTCAAATTTACCGATACGACGGCTTTCGGCGCCAGTGAATGCGCCTTTTTCATGGCCGTAGAGTTCACTCTCAATTAAGTTCTCTGGAACCGCTCCACAATTTACGGCGACAAAGTTTTGGTTTCGGCGAGAGCTTTGCTCATGTAAAGAACGAGCGATTAACTCTTTCCCTGTACCGGTTTCACCAAACAATAAAATATCGGCGTCGGTATCGGCGATTTGGGTGATGGTCTCTCGTAATATTTGGATGCTAGAGGTTTCACCAATAACTCGTGGGCCAAGGGTTTTACTGGCTTTAAGTGACAGGCGCAGTTTTTCATTTTCATTGGTTAGTTTGCGCTTCTCAATCGCCCGCTTAACCGTTTCAACCAAATGCTCTGGCGCAAAAGGTTTCTCAATAAAGTCGTAAGCGCCTTGATGAAGGGCTTGCACTGCCATGGAAATATCACCGTGTCCAGTGATCATGATGACGGGTAAGTTTGCATCGCGTTGAGTCAAAGTTGTCAGCATATCCATACCAGAAATGCCCGGCAAACAGATATCAGTGACCACGACGCCAGCTTCTTCTCCTTGCTGCATCGCTATTAAAGCCGATTCTGCATCCACAAAAAACTTGGCGTCGATATCCGCCAGTTCAAAGGTCTGTTCTATAGCGAGTCTGAGATCGGCCTCATCATCAATAAAAAACACCTGACACATGATCTTATCCTTTTGATGGTTCAGTGTTGTAAGAAGTGATAGGTAAACACAATGAGAATCGAGCGCCGCCTTGTTCTCGATTATGGGCACATAATTTTCCATTCATACTGGCTAAGATTTGTTGCGAGATAGAGAGACCCAAACCTAAACCGTTCAGTTTAGTGGTTAGAAACGGCTCACATAAATCAGAAAGTGAGAAAGAGCCAAGTCCTGGGCCATTATCATCAACATGAATCCAAACTAAATCAGTGTGCTCATCGTGTTCTACAGATAATTCTACCTGTTTGTCTTGTTGTTCTTTGAGTGCTTCTATCGCATTAGTCAGTAAATTGACCAACACTTGCTCCAGTTGAATAATATTGATCTGCACTTCAACATCATGCTCTGGCAAATTTGTTTCTAACGTGACGCGCCCTGATTTAAATGCGGGCTTCATCAGTTCTTTTACAGAGGCTATCACAGGGAACAATCGAGATTGAGCCAACTCGTCACCACTGGTTTTTTTGGCGAAAGAGCGAAGTTGCTGACTGATATTTGCCATACGGTCAGTGAGAGCAGAAATGCGAGTGAGATTATCTTCCACTCGCTCATATTTTTCTTTTTTTAGAAACAGCTTGCCGTTCTCCGCAAAGCTACGAATTGCCGCAAGTGGATTATTCAGTTCGTGGCTGATACTGGCCGACATTTGTCCTAACACCGCGAGTTTCGCTGCTTGCACCAATTCGTCTTGAGTAACGCGTAAAGTTTGTTCGGTATCGATACGCTGTGCGATCTCCGCTTGCAACTCGGCAGTCCGTGCCATGACTTGATATTCCAACTTTTGATTTGCTTCTTGTTGAATTCGTTCAAGTTGCAAGTGACGCTGTTGACGGTGATAGATAAGCTGACCAATTAAAAACAAAACCATGAATGCTAGAGTGAGTACAAAGATGTAACCCATGGTGAACCAAACGATCGACTGTTTAGGAGACAGCACACGAATAGTCAGTTTGAGTTCGGGTAGGGGCAGCGAAGAGACTACCAAGGTTCCTTTATTGTATGGGTAACCCTGTTTAAGCTCAGAATGCACCTCGTCCAAACTACCCACTAATCCAAGCGTTTCAATTGGCGCATCAAGATATTGTTGGCTTGCCCAAACTTGCTTTTTCTCTTTTTTTGTCAGTGGTTGTAAGCTTTTGAGTAGCCATTCACTTCGGCTACTCATGAAAACAATTCCGTATGGGTCGCTGGCGACAAAAACACTGTTTGGTTGCTGCCAGTTGTCCTCTATCTTACTTAGGTCCATCTTCACCACGACGACACCAAGTACACCGCCAGCGTATATGATGGGATAAGAATAGTAGTAGCCACGTTTACCAGATGTTGAGCCCAGTGCGTAGTATTGGCTTCTTTTGCCTACAATGGCTTGTTTGAAATAAGGGCGAAATGCAAAATTTCGCCCGATAAAGGAGCGCTCTTTACGCCAGTTGCTGGCCGCGATCGTTGTACCCCATTGATCGATTAAGTACGTATCCGCTGCTTCAATCACGCCATTAACGGATTCTAAATACCGATTAGTGATTTCCAGTTGCGCACTGTTGTTGGGGTGCAGAAGCGCTTGATAAAGAGGATCATCTTTAGCGAGAAGATTTGGAATATGGGCGTACTTATCGAGTTTATTTTTTATATGGCCAGAAAACTGCTCCAACTGTGATTGGTGTTTATCAAGTAGAGATTGATAACTGGTCTGCCAAACCCAATGGCCACCGATAATTGCGGACAGGAAATAGAAAGCAAAAAATGTCAGCAGAATCCGTTTTTTTTGCGACATCCTTACACTCCTTACAACTTCCTTTGGTCACGTAAGAAAATGTTAATAGTTTGTAGGAAGGATTAGGGATTTAGTTTTCAACTCTGTGGAGTAAAACAAGAGCAAGATCTCTTTTTAGGCTTTTCGATAAAAAAACCGGTCGATTCTCTTGAAAAAGTCGCTATTGTCCCCATTCTAGATATGCTGGCAATGCTTAGACGGTGTCTGAATCGCATTTTTGAAGAAAAAATGGGTCAGCATTCGAGAATTTAGCGCAGACAATGTCCACATAGTGGCTATTGGCTCGACAGGGTTGCGACAGATCGCTAGAATGTCGCGTCTAAAAATTCTGTCCTGAGGCTAATAGGAGATACCTTTGGTTATTTTATCGAAGATATCACTGATTAGTCCGGTACTGACAACCAGTATCGATACTCGATTTTAAATTAGGTGTTCGGACAGAACACTACACAAGGATGAAGCGTAAGCTCCTCTGAGTTTCGCTCATACGCTCGGAAAACCGAGCCACTTTAGAGGTTTATATATAATGCAAGTTACTGTTGAAACGCTAGAGGGCCTAGAGCGCCGTCTAAACATTACTGTTCCAGCTGCAAACATCGAAGACGCTGTAACAGCTGAACTACGCAACATCGCTAAAAACCGTCGTTTCGATGGTTTCCGTAAGGGTAAAGTGCCTCTAAAAATGGTTGCTAAGATGTACGGCAAAGCAGTACGTCAAGACGTTCTTGGTGAAGTAATGCAACGCCACTTCATCGAAGCTATCGTTAAAGAGAAAATCAACCCAGCTGGCGCTCCAACTTTCGCTCCTGTAGAGAACAAAGAAGGTTCAGACCTAGTTTTCACTGCAACTTTTGAAGTTTACCCAGAAGTTGAGCTTAAAGGCCTAGAGAGCATCACTGTTGAAAAACCATTAACAGAAGTTAAAGATGCAGACGTAGAAGAGATGATCGATACTCTACGTAAGCAACAAGCAACTTGGGTTGAAGTTGAAGAAGCAGCAGAAGATGGCAAACGCGTAAGCATCGACTTCGTTGGTTCTATCGACGGTGAAGAGTTCGAAGGCGGTAAAGCTGAGAACTTCCCTCTAGAAATGGGTGCTGGTCGCATGATCCCTGGTTTCGAAGACGGTATCGCAGGTAAAACTGCTGGTATGGAATTCGACATCGACGTGACTTTCCCAGAAGATTACCACGCTGAAAACCTAAAAGGTAAAGCAGCTAAGTTCGCAATCAAAGTGAATAAAGTTGAAGCTCGTGAACTTCCAGAACTAAACGATGAGTTCGTTGCTAAGTTCGGTGTTGTTGAAGGTGGTGTTGAAGCACTTAAAGCTGAAGTTCGTAAGAACATGGAACGCGAACTTAAGCAAGCTGTTAAGAACCGCATCAAAGAGCAAGCGATTGACGGTCTAGTTGAGCAAAACGACATCAACGTACCATCAGCGCTTATCGAGCAAGAAATCCAAGTTCTACGTCAACAAGCTGCACAACGCTTCGGTGGTAACCCAGAAGCTGCTGCTCAGCTTCCACGTGAACTGTTCGAAGAACAAGCTAAACGTCGCGTAGTTGTTGGTCTTCTACTAGGTGAAGTAATCAAATCTGAAGAGCTAAAAGCGGACGACGAGAAAGTTAAAGCTCTAATCGAAGAAATGGCTACTGCATACGAAGATCCATCAGAAGTTATTGCTTACTACGAGCAAAACGAAGAAATGATGAACAACATGCGCAACGTAGCTCTAGAAGAGCAAGCAATCGACGCGATCATCGCTAAAGCACAGGTTTCTGAGAAAGAAGTAGGCTTCAACGAGCTACTTAACCAACAACAACCTGCTGCTTAATAAGCAATATCTTGCGTAGAAGGTTGACTTAACGTTAACTATTCTGCTAACAATGGTCCGTATGATAGTCATCATCCGGGCCATTTATTTTAGGGACATAAGAATATGAGCTACCAAGAAAAAAATGCAATGTCGCCAATTATGGACGCGCTAGTACCAATGGTGGTTGAACAAACTTCCCGAGGCGAACGCTCTTACGACATCTACTCACGTCTGCTGAAAGAGCGCGTGATTTTTTTAACGGGTCAAGTGGAAGACCACATGGCAAACCTTGTCGTGGCTCAGCTACTTTTCCTAGAATCTGAAAATCCAGATAAAGATATTTTCCTATACATCAACTCGCCAGGCGGCAGCGTAACAGCTGGTATGTCTATTTACGATACCATGCAGTTCATTAAGCCAAATGTCAGCACTGTGTGTATGGGTCAAGCATGTTCAATGGGTGCCTTCCTGCTTGCAGGTGGTGCGCCAGGTAAGCGTTACGTACTGCCTAACTCTCGTGTAATGATCCACCAACCATTGGGTGGTTTCCAGGGTCAAGCTTCTGATATCCAAATCCATGCTCAGGAAATCCTGACGATTAAACAGAAGCTAAACAAGTTGTTAGCAGAACATACAGGCCAACCTCTTGAAGTCATTGAGCGCGATACTGATCGTGATAACTTCATGTCATCAGAGCAGGCTGTGGAATACGGTATCGTGGATGCAGTGTTAAGCCACCGTGGCGAGTAATTAGCCAGCGCATTTTGGCAAAAATTGATATACACTCATTCATGAAGAGTAAAGGCTAAGAGGTTAGCGAATGACAGATAAAAGCAAAGAAAGTGGCAGCGGTAAATTGCTGTACTGTTCTTTCTGCGGCAAAAGTCAGCACGAAGTTCGCAAGCTAATCGCAGGTCCGTCAGTGTACATTTGCGACGAGTGTGTCGACTTATGTAACGATATTATTCGCGAAGAAATCAAGGATGTTCTCCCTAAGAAAGAATCTGAAGCGTTACCAACGCCAAAACAGATCCGTGAACACCTTGATGACTATGTGATCGGGCAAGATTACGCGAAAAAAGTGCTCGCAGTTGCGGTATATAACCACTACAAGCGTTTACGCAATGGTGATACAACGAGCGAAGGTGTGGAGCTTGGTAAGAGTAACATCCTTCTAATTGGTCCTACAGGTAGCGGTAAAACACTACTTGCGGAGACATTAGCTCGATTCTTGGATGTGCCATTTACAATGGCAGACGCGACGACACTAACCGAAGCCGGTTACGTAGGTGAAGACGTTGAAAACATCATCCAAAAGCTTCTGCAAAAATGTGATTACGATGTAGCTAAAGCGGAACGCGGCATCGTTTACATTGATGAAATTGATAAGATTTCACGCAAAGCTGAAAACCCATCTATTACGCGTGACGTATCTGGTGAAGGTGTTCAGCAGGCGCTACTAAAACTTATCGAAGGTACGGTTGCATCGGTTCCACCTCAAGGTGGTCGTAAGCATCCTCAGCAAGAATTCCTACAAGTGGACACATCTAAGATCCTGTTCATCTGTGGTGGTGCTTTTGCTGGCTTAGACAAAGTTATTGAGCAGCGTGTTGCAACAGGTACAGGTATTGGCTTTGGTGCTGAAGTTCGTTCGAAGAATGAATCGAAGACGGTAGGTGAGCTATTTACTCAAGTTGAACCTGAAGATTTAGTGAAGTACGGCCTCATTCCAGAATTCATTGGTCGTCTACCTGTAACAACAACACTGACTGAGCTTGATGAAGAAGCGTTGATTCAGATCCTATGTGAACCGAAGAACGCACTGACCAAGCAATATGCAGCATTGTTTGAGCTAGAAAACGCCGAACTTGAATTCCGTGAAGATGCGCTGCGCGCTATCGCGAAAAAAGCAATGGAGCGTAAAACAGGTGCTCGTGGCTTACGCTCGATTCTTGAAGGCGTGCTACTTGAAACCATGTACGAATTACCATCTGCAACAGACGTTAGTAAAGTCGTGATTGATGAGTCCGTCATTAATGGCGAGTCAGAGCCACTGCTTATTTACAGTAACGCAGACAATCAGGCAGCTGGAGCAGAGTAAATTCAGCCATAATGAAAAAGGAGGTAAGTAATTACCTCCTTTTTTTATTTCTCTTATTGAATCCAAACAATTAGCCCCCATATACTGCCTTAAGTAATACGTTAAACGTGAAAGCGGAAGAGAGAATTATATGAACTTGGAACGTTCCGAGCGTATCGAGATCCCGGTACTACCTCTACGTGACGTAGTGGTCTACCCACACATGGTTATTCCATTGTTTGTTGGTCGTGAGAAATCGATTAGCTGTCTAGAAACGGCGATGGAAACCAACAAACAAGTTCTTCTTGTGGCACAAAAGCAAGCGGATACTGACGAGCCTACGGTTGACGACCTATTTGACGTAGGTACGGTAGCCACCATTCTCCAGCTCTTGAAGCTTCCGGATGGCACAGTAAAAGTATTGGTCGAAGGCCAGCAGCGAGCAAAAATCAATCACTTTAAAGAGAGTGACTTCTTCCTAGCAGAAGCTGAATTTGTTGTTACGCCTGAATTGGATGAGCGTGAGCAAGAAGTGATTGTTCGCAGCGCGATTAATCAGTTTGAAGGGTTCATTAAGCTAAACAAGAAGATTCCACCAGAAGTGCTAACGTCACTTAATGGTATCGACGAAGCCGCACGCTTAGCGGATACCATTGCGGCTCATATGCCGTTAAAGTTGGTGGATAAGCAGCAAGTGCTTGAAATTGTTGACGTCACTGAGCGTCTGGAATTCCTGATGGGCCAGATGGAATCAGAGATCGACTTGCTGCAAGTTGAAAAACGAATTCGTGGTCGCGTTAAAAAGCAAATGGAAAAATCTCAGCGTGAGTATTATCTGAATGAGCAAATGAAAGCGATTCAGAAAGAACTTGGTGAGATGGAAGACGCACCAGACGAGTTCGAAACGCTACAGAAGAAGATTGACGAATCAAAAATGCCTCAAGAGGCACGTGAAAAGACAGAGCAAGAGCTGCAAAAGCTTAAGATGATGTCTCCAATGTCTGCTGAAGCAACAGTGGTTCGTAGCTACATCGATTGGATGGTCAGCGTTCCTTGGGCTAAGCGCTCAAAAGTTAAGAAAAACTTAGCGAAAGCAGAAGAGGTTCTTAATGAAGATCACTACGGTCTAGAACGCGTCAAAGAACGTATCCTTGAATACCTGGCGGTTCAAAACCGTATCAACAAGCTAAAAGGTCCTATCCTTTGTCTTGTTGGTCCTCCTGGTGTAGGTAAAACGTCTCTTGGTCGTTCAATTGCTTCAGCTACAGGCCGTAAGTATGTTCGTATGGCGTTGGGTGGTGTGCGTGATGAAGCGGAAATTCGTGGTCATCGTCGTACTTATATCGGCTCATTACCAGGCAAATTGATCCAGAAGATGTCGAAGGTTGGTGTGAAGAACCCGCTGTTCTTATTGGACGAAATCGACAAAATGTCTTCAGATATGCGTGGTGATCCGGCATCGGCTCTACTAGAAGTCCTTGATCCTGAACAGAATAACTCGTTCAACGATCACTACTTAGAAGTGGATTACGATCTCTCTGACGTTATGTTTGTTGCGACATCGAACTCGATGAACATCCCGGGCCCATTGTTAGACCGTATGGAAGTTATTCGTTTATCTGGTTACACCGAAGACGAGAAGCTGAACATTGCAAAACGTCACCTTGTTGATAAACAAGTGAAGCGTAATGGCTTGAAAGCGGATGAGATCGTCATTGAAGATTCTGCGATTATTGGCATCATTCGTTACTACACGCGTGAAGCGGGTGTCCGTAACTTAGAGCGTGAGATTTCTAAGATCTGCCGTAAAGCGGTGAAGAACATCTTGCTGGATAAGGACATCAAGTCAGTAACGGTAACGATGGACAACCTAAAAGAGTACTTAGGTGTTCAACGTTTCGATTACGGTAAAGCGGATGAAAGTAACCGAATTGGTCAAGTAACTGGCCTAGCTTGGACCGAAGTGGGTGGCGATCTATTAACGATTGAAACTCAATCAATGCCAGGTAAAGGTAAGCTGACACAAACGGGTTCTCTTGGTGATGTGATGCAAGAGTCTATCCAAGCAGCAATGACAGTGGTTCGCTCTCGTGCAGAAAAGCTAGGTATCAATACTGACTTCTACGAGAAGAAAGATATTCACGTACACGTCCCGGAAGGCGCGACACCAAAAGATGGCCCAAGTGCGGGTACAGCAATGTGTACAGCATTGGTTTCCTCTCTAACAGGCAACCCTGTGAAAGCAGAAGTAGCGATGACGGGTGAAATCACACTGCGTGGTGAGGTTCTACCTATCGGCGGCCTAAAAGAGAAGTTACTTGCGGCACACCGTGGTGGCATTAAGACAGTGCTAATTCCAAAAGATAACGAGCGTGATTTGGAAGAGATTCCTGATAATGTTATCGCGGATCTGGAAGTTATCCCTGTACAGTGGATTGATGAAGTACTGAAAGTCGCACTAGAGCGAGACCCGACGGGCGTTGAGTTTGAGTCTCAAAAATAGTGATGTGTAGCAAAAATAAGTAAAAGTTTACGCTGATAAGCCCAAAAAGGCTTGTCAGCGTTTTTTTTGGGCGCTAAGTTAGTTTCGATAGCTGCCAGCCCTTGATGAATAAGGGGTGGAGCATATTTTCTTAACAATGGAACGAAAGTCATCACAAAAATAATCACAGATGACACAAAGGGGAAATTACAGTGAATAAAACTCAGTTAGTAGAACAAATCGCAGAAAATGCAGATATTTCTAAAGCGTCAGCGGGTCGTGCTCTAGATGCATTCATCGAAGCAGTAAGCGGAACTCTTCAATCTGGTGATCAAGTCGCTCTAGTTGGCTTTGGTACATTCAGCGTTCGTACTCGTGCTGCACGTACTGGTCGTAACCCAAAAACTGGTGAAGAAATCCAAATCGCAGAAGCAAAAGTACCAGCTTTCAAAGCTGGTAAAGCACTGAAAGACGCTTGTAACTAATCACGGCGTTATTTCTGTAACCGGCCATTTGCTTAACTTTTGCTCAAACAATAAGTTTCGAACAAAAATTTACAAACTTCGAGCCGAACTTTCTTAAATTATGCGCATCATACTGATGCGCATTTCTTTTTCTGATATTATTGCGCCATTATTTCTATTAGATAGAAGCAGTAGGCTTCAATTGTGGAGAGCAGTTAAATTATGATGGATCGACTACGCGAAGGCGTGAATAGCATCGCGGTCAAAATTATCCTTGGACTTATCATCCTGTCTTTCGTATTTGCAGGTGTAGGTAGCTACATCGTTGGTGGTAGCAACAACTCTGCAGCGAAAGTTGGTAACACTGAGATTCCTCGTGGTGAGTTCGAGATGGCATACCAAAATGAGCGTAACCGTATGCAAGCTCAGTTGGGTGACTACTTCTCTCAAATGCTGGCTGACCCTGCATATGTTGAATCTTTCCGCAAATCCGTTTTAGATCGAATGATCAATGACGTGTTGCTTGACCAACAAGCTGAAGCTTTGGGTCTGCGAATCAGCGACACTCAAGTGCGTAGCATGATTCTAGACATGCCTCAGTTCCAATCTAATGGTCAGTTTGATCAAGAGATCTATCAAGCTTCTTTGCGTCGTGCAGGCTTTTCGCCAGACTCTTTTGCTGAGTACATGCGTCGTGAATTGGTTCGTGAGCAACTGCTGAATGCGCTACAAAACAGTGAATTTATTCTGTCGGGTGAAGTACAAGCAGAAGGCAAGCTGTTCACTCAAACTCGTGATATTCGCACGATTCAGATCGACTTAGCGGAGTTTGCGAAAAATATTGAATTGACCGACGAAGAAATTCAAGAGTACTACAAAGCAAACCCAGACAACTTTACACGCCCAGAGCAGGTTAAAGTCTCTTACATCGAACTGTCAGCTGAAGCGCTAAAGGAACAAGTTAATGTTTCTGATGCTGAGGTGAAAAAGTACTACGACGAGCACTTAAACAAATACTCTTCAGAAGAGCAACGACGTGTCGCTCACATTCTTGTAGAAGGGGACGATGAAGCAAAAGCGCAAGCTATCCTAGATGAGCTAAACGCGGGTGCAGATTTTGCGACGCTTGCTCAAGAGAAATCTGACGATTTTGGCAGCGCTGAAAACGGTGGTGACCTAGGTTGGATTGAGCGTGATGTGATGGACCCTGCTTTTGAAGAAGCGGCATTCGCACTGAAGAATCCTGGCGATACGTCGGGTCTAGTAAAGTCGGACTTTGGCTATCACATTATCAAGCTTGAAGAGCTAAAAGATTCTGTGGCGAAGCCATTTGAAGAAGTCGCTGCTGAAATCAAACAAGAGATGGTCGACCAACAAGCGATCGATCAATTCTACGAGTTGCAAAATGAGCTTGAGCGCGTAGCGTTTGAATACCCAGACTCATTGTATGATGCTTCTCAAGCGGTTAACCAAGAAGTGAAGACAACGGACTTTATTTCTCAGGTTGATGCACCTGAAGTGCTTCGTAGCCCTGCGGTAATGCAAGCTATCCTAAGCCCTGAAGTTAAAGAAGATGGCCTAAACTCTGAAGCTATCGAAGTTGCGCCTGAGCATATTATCGTTGTTCGTGTTGAAGATGCGCGTGACGAGACAGTTCTTCCACTAGAAGAAGTGAAAGATCAGGTTGTTGCAGAGCTATCTCGTGTTAAAGGTGAGCAAGAAGCGATGGAACTTGGAACACAAGTCGTTGCGGCATTGAAAGAAGGTAAGACGAACGTGCTTGCTGAAAACAATCTTGCCTTTGGTGAACAAGAGACAGTAGATCGTCGTTCTCCGTTGGCAACAACGGTATTCGCGATGGCAAAACCAGTCGATGGTAAACCAGTATACGGTCAGTCTAAAGATCTTGAAGGTAACATCATTATCATCGAGCTTGATGCTGTAAACGCAGAGCTAGATAGTGAGTT
The DNA here is from genome assembly GCF_033339195.1 of Vibrio sp. 811. Lineage (NCBI taxonomy): Bacteria > Pseudomonadati > Pseudomonadota > Gammaproteobacteria > Vibrionales > Vibrionaceae > Vibrio > Vibrio sp. 811. The sequence continues at coordinate 18,289 of NZ_JAWOUB010000011.1, read as the reverse complement.
AGAAGATCAAGTTGCGATGCAAATGCAGCGTGCATCTTCTCAGCAAGATTTATCATCTGTACTAGCCGTACTGCGTGCAAATACTGACATTGAGTACTTTGTTGTGAGCAACTAAGCACAATTAGTGTAATTTGTATGTTGAATAAAACGGACCGCATAAGCGGTCCGTTTTATTTTTGTCTTTATGAACTTCAATCATCAATAGGCATTACTTAAATTAGTGCGCGTTTAAGTGATAGCGGCCGTTGTGAATTCCGGGTCATCTCAGTTTGTTAAATGCATAACCATATTGCTTTCCATTGCAAACTTGATAGTGACTCGCTCTCGACGACTGTTTTTAGCCTACTATTTTGGAGATTGTATGTTCAATATGAAATGGATTTTGACATTGTGCTTATTTGTTTTTGCACCTTTTAGCATGGCTGCGGATTCAGCCACTGACAAATATGAAGGAATTGAAATTACTGTAAATATCAACACGGCCACTGCTGAAGAAATTGCGACCATGTTGAAAGGTATAGGTGAGAAGAAAGCGCAGAGTATAGTGGACTACCGCGAGGAACATGGCCCTTTTAAAACGGCAGCAGATTTGAAGAGCGTAAAAGGCATAGGTGAAGCGACAGTTAAGAAAAACGAAGACCGCATTTTACTGTAGCTTGATGTATCGTAGATATTGAGTCTGAATTCAGAACAATATCTGTTTCCCTATTACTGCTTTCCCGAACCAGCCCCCTCTTTCGTGGTTCGGGATTTTTTATCCGAATAAACGACGGCGAAGGCCTTTTTCCATTAAAGCCATTACTAACCCACCGAGTGCGCCAAACATATGAGCATCAATAGCAACGTTTGCACCGATAAGCTCAGCAGTACTGCTGGATGGGCCATAGACCTGCTCCCATGCTACTTTGGCGATTAGCCCTCCGACTAACAACACACTGCTTCTTCTGCTTTCAAAGACTTCTCTGAGCGCCCAAAATCCAAACAATCCGTGTAATACGCCGGATAAACCCACGTACACCGACATGTTGGTAAACAAATTCAGCGCACCAACACATGCACATAAGATTGAAAAAACGATAAGGAAGTTACGAGTGCTTGGGCGAAAAATAAAAGTAATGATCCACAATCCTGCGAGGTTCATTCCTAAGTGCGCAAAGTTGGTATGTGTGAGATTTCCTGTTACGATTCGCCACCATTCACCATGGCGTATATTGTAGCTGTGCCACTCGGTTAGGCTTGCCATTGGTTCAAATTGAAGTATCAAACAGATCACGCTGATAATACTCAGCAAGGTATAAAGGTTCACTCTATGTCTCGTTATTGTTCTCGTTGTGGAAAATCGCAAAAAGCGTGTATTTGCCAATGGATTGTACCGCTGGCAAGCGAGGTAGAACTTATCATTCTTCAGCACACGAGTGAAGAACATCGTCCGCTTGGTACGGCACGGATTCTCAATTTGAGTTTAGATAACTGTATTTGTTTGATAGGAGAGGACTTTTCTTGTGATGATGTCTTAAATCACTTATTAGCGGATGAGTCATATCAACATTTTGTTCTTTACCCATCAGAAGAGTCACGATGCATTTCTGAAATCACTCAAGCGAGTCATAGTGTATCTAAGAAAATACGTTTGATTTTGCTCGATGGTACGTGGAAAAAAGCGTACAAAATGTGGCAACTCTCAAGCAACTTACATTCATTCCCAACCGTGCAGTTGCCTAAGCAACTACAAGGGCACTACACCATTCGTAAGGCGCCCTCTGAGAATAGCTTATCGACAGTCGAGGCTGGTTATCATTCGCTTCGCTTGCTTGAACCCGAGCGAGACTTTACACCGCTGATGCGTGCCTTTGAAAAGATGATCGAATTCCAAATCGCCCAGATGCCTCCGGGCGTTTTTGAAAAGAATTATTTGAAAGGTTGAGTGTTACTAAAGAACGATGGAAGAGAAAAGTTGGCGGTGTAGCTTTTGTGCGTGACCATCGGTCATTGCAGAAATATAATCGGCGATGACCCTCATCTTATTGCTCTCGCTCTTCGCCTGACACCACAGATCTTTTGTATGAACGGGTAGTAAGCGCTCTGGGTCTGCTGTTAACGCTTCAAAAATATCCATAATAATTTGCTGACCCTTATACTCAACGATCTGGACCTGCGGGACTTGGATAACGAAGGTGCTGACAAAGTGCTTGAGTACGTCAAGTGCACGTGCCATCTGTGGTTCTAAACACGCATTCCAAGACAGTAACGGGTTATTAAACGGCTCATCCACCGTTTTGATTGAAATGCTGGTCAGTAGCGCGTTAACCATACCACCGATAGCATCTTTCCGCTCATGGTGCTTACCGCTAAATAGCATCTGTCCGATGGAATCGATATGAGCTTCAAACCACGGGTCGCCACAGTCCGCTAATTGACTTGCTGCGCCTTCTTGCCATTGCTGACGTGTCACCATACCAAGTACGATTGCATCTTCTAAATCATGAACACCGTAGGCGATATCATCTGCCAGCTCCATGATTGAGCAATCGAGTGATTTAAAACGCGTTTTACTGTGCTCAAACTCCGATTCTGGCGTTGAACGCATCAGACTAAGCAATGCCTTGTCGTTGTCAGAAAGCGGTGCAATTACCCAATCAAATAAGTCTTTATCACAATCATAAATGCCTTTAGCTGGGCTCCAGTCTTTTGCTTTTAGTTTACGTTGATGCTCGGCTGGCTGAGGCAACTTGACGGAGCGTGTTTGACTAATGAGGGCAGGGTACTTAATCAAACCAAGCAGTGTGCGGCGTGATAAATTCATTCCGAAATGCTCGGTATAAGGCTCTAACTTAGTGACTATACGAAAGGTTTGGGCGTTCCCCTCGAAGCCGCCATGTTCGCGCATTACGTAGTTTAGAGCGACTTCTCCCCCATGACCGTATGGGGGGTGCCCGATGTCGTGCGCCAAACATAATGAATCAATTAAGCTGTCTGATGGTAATAGATCACGGAACTCTGGCTGTTTTTTCTTTAACTGGGCGACGATACCGGTCCCGAGTTGCGACGCTTCTAAGGAGTGTGTTAACCGGCTGCGGTGAAAGTCTTCCAAGCTATTGCCGTGTACTTGGGTTTTTGCTTGTAGGCGTCGAAATGCAGCCGAGTGAAGAATGCGCGCTCGGTCTCGTTGGTACGGGCTCCGATGGTCGTCTCGACGGATTTTATGCTCATCATCATGGCGCTCTTGCCATTGCGGGTGTAATTCAAACGACACGATTATCTCCGTAAGCTAACTGATTTCATCTAACGATAATTCGAAACTTGGGGCAAAGGTATTGAGAAAGTAATCCATTTCAGGCGTTCTGCGTTCTTGCAAAGTGACGTCTAAGCGTTTTTTTGCCAGAGCGAACTCATGGTTGCCGGCGCTTAGTTCTTCGAGACATTTTAAATAGGCACAGATGGAATCGGCTTGCTTAACGATTTTTGCGTCCTCTTCGTGAGCAGAGTGAGAAAGAAGATAGGGGGCAAAGTCATCTTGGAACTCTTCCGGTAACATTGAGAGTAATTTTTGCTCCGCTGCCGATTCTATCTTCTTATATTCTTTGGCAATTTCAGGGTTGTAATACTTCACTGGAGTCGGAAGATCACCCGTTAATACTTCACTGGAGTCATGGTACATGGCAAGAATCGCGATACGCTCTGGATTAAGGTTACCGCCGAATTTTTTGTTTTTAATTAGGGCAAGGGCATGAGCGACAAAAGCAACTTGTAAGCTATGCTCTGAAACGTTTTCTGGTGAGACGGACCGCATTAAAGGCCAGCGTTGGATCAGCTTCATTCGAGCCAGGTGGGCGAAAAAATGGCTTTCTTTCATGGCTTTCTCCGTTTCTGGTGTAAAAAAGGAACTCACTAGGAGTTCCTCTAAGCATATGAGAGATCAGCACTAATTACTACCAGTGATTCATTACTGGCTGTAGGTTGATAGGAATCTTTCAAAACGTCCAATGGCGATTTCTAGATCTTCAACGTGCGGTAGTGTCACGATGCGGAAGTGGTCTGGTTTTGGCCAGTTAAAACCAGAACCTTGCACTAGTAAGACCTTCTCTTGTTTTAAGAAATCTAAAACCATCTGTTGATCGTTCTTGATGTTGTACATTTTAGTGTCGATTTTCGGGAAGAGGTACATCGCACCCTTAGGTTTGACACAAGAAACACCAGGAATCTGATTGATCAGTTCATACGCTCGGTTGCGCTGCTCTAATAAGCGTCCGCCAGGTAAAATCAGTTCATTAATACTCTGGTATCCACCTAACGCGGTTTGAATCGCATGTTGCATTGGTACGTTTGCGCATAAACGCATCGATGAAAGCAGCTCCAAGCCATTCACGTACCCTTGAGCCAGATGTTTAGGCCCCGTTAGGAACATCCAGCCACCACGGAAACCACAAACACGGTAGGCTTTTGAAAGGCCATTGAATGTCATAACTAGCACGTCTTCAGTGAGTGTGGCGACTGAGGTATGTGTTGCACCGTCGTACAACACTTTGTCGTAGATCTCATCTGCGAAAATGATCAGTTTGTGCTGGCGTGCTATCTCAATCACTTCAAGTAGGAAGTCACGGCTGTATACCGCACCTGTCGGGTTGTTCGGGTTGATCAGAACAATGCCACGTGTCTTTGGTGTGATTTTCTTTTTGATGTCTTCAAGGTCTGGGTACCAGTCAGCCTCTTCATCACATAGATAATGAACCGGCTTACCACCAGATAGTGCAACTGAAGCTGTCCATAACGGATAGTCTGGTGCTGGGATCAGCATTTCGTCGCCATTGTTTAATAGCGCTTGCATGGCCATTACGATCAACTCAGACACGCCGTTACCTACATACACATCTTCGACATCTAGCGAGCGTATACCTTTACGCTGATAGTGTTGGACCACAGCTTTACGAGCAGAGTAAATGCCTTTGGAATCACAATAGCCTTGAGAAGTCGGCAGATTACGAATCACGTCGACTAAAATCTCATCAGGGGCGTCAAAACCAAATGGGGCAGGGTTACCAATGTTTAGCTTTAGGATTTTATGCCCTTCTTCCTCCATGCGCTTAGCATGTTTGAGTACAGGACCCCTAATGTCGTAGCAGACATTGTCGAGTTTTGACGACATCCCGATATTTTGCATTGTTTAATTCCTAAAAATTCGTTAATTTCTTTATTAAAATACAATAATTTGTTTTTTATTAGAATATATATCTGTAAATAATCTGTCTGCTGGTTAAGTTTTGCTCGCTTGCTATCACAGGATTTTGCAAAAGATCGCATACGACCTTGATTTGCTTTGGGTCTAAACTTAGAGTAGCCGTCAGTTACCATTTATCCTCACATACAACGAGGTTGATTTGTCACAGTTCCATCAAGCCGTAAAGAGAATTATCGAGCGAGTTCAGCAATCGGAAGGCAATCAAACACGTCTGGTCGAGCCCCTTAGCGAGAAACCTAATTTCTCATTTATTGATTGGCTTGATGCACAACCACTTTTCCCTAAGTTTTATTGGCAGTCCCGCGATACACGTGAAGAGGTCGTTGCACTAGGGCAATTGCACGCTTTTGTTGAGCCAGGTCCTGCTTATACCATTCTAGGTGAAGGGCAAAGAGTCTGGGGCGGGCGCTCTTTTGATGGACAGCATGAGAAGAATCGTCGCTGTATGCCTTCTTTTTTCTTTTTGCCTCAAATTGAGTTAATTCGTTTTGACCAACAGTGGTCTCTCGCAGTTAATATTTCAGAAGACAAAGCGCGAACTCTAGCTGGGTTGAATAAACTGGTTTGTGAGGTCGCAACCTTAGCTCCAATTTCGTCTCACATCCGCTCTATTGTTCATACGCCAAGTCAGCCTCAATGGAATGAGTTAGTTCATAAGGTTCTGACTGGTATAGAGAATGATGATTTTAAGAAAGTGGTTTTAGCGCGTCGCTCTACCGTGCAGCTTGATAACACATTAAGTGCTGCACAGCTACTTAAAGCAAGTTACTTAAATAACCATCATAGCTTCCATTTCATGCTGAGCTTAGACAGTAAGCACAGTTTTATGGGGTCTACGCCAGAACGTTTGTATTCTCGCGTAGGGCATGAGCTACATACCGAAGCGTTAGCAGGTACGATTGGTCGGGGAGACAATGCCACTCAAGATATGGAGTTGGCGAATTGGTTATCCCAAGACCAAAAGAACCTCAACGAAAACCAGTATGTGGTGGACGACATCATTGATCGTCTATCACCGCATTCTGAAATGGTTGAAGTGGAAGCTGAACCGAGTTTGGTCAGACTACGAAAAGTGCAGCACCTTAAGCGAAATATTCACGCTAGTCTAAGAGCGGGGATAAATGGTGTTCAGTTGTTATCGGCGCTTCAGCCAACAGCGGCGGTTGCTGGCTTACCCCGACAAGAGTCTATGCAGTTTATTCTTGATAATGAGCCCTTTGCACGCGGCTGGTACGCGGGGTCAATGGGTTACATCAGCCATGAACGAGCAGAGTTTTGTGTCGCAATCAGAAGTGCGCTTGTGCTCGGTGAGCAAGTACAACTGTTTGCGGGCGCAGGGATTGTTCCAGGCTCCATTGCAGAACATGAGTGGGCAGAACTTGATAAGAAAATGTCGACGTTACTTACGCTGATTTCTGATCATCCGCCATTGGGAGTCGCATCATGAGTCATGACCAAGCGGTGCTCAATCGAGTTTGGTCAGAAACCATATTGATTGAGCTTCAGCGATTTGGCGTTAAGCATGTTTGTATCGCTCCAGGATCTCGTTCTACTCCTTTAACTTTAGAAGCGGCAGAACAGTCCGACTTTTCCATTCATACTCATTTTGATGAGCGTGGACTGGGCTTTATGGCTCTTGGTTTAGCGAAAGCTACTCAGGAGCCAGTGGCAATTATCGTTACCTCTGGTACGGCAGTGGCGAACCTATTACCGTCGGTTGCCGAAGCCAAACTTACTGGTGAAAAACTGGTGCTGCTGACAGCAGATCGTCCAGTAGAACTTGTCGGCTGTGGTGCAAACCAAGCGATAAATCAATTGGGTATTTTTTCACATCATGTTTCGGCCAGTTTGAATTTACCAAGCCCAAATTTAGCAACGTCGCTTAACTGGTTGCTTACTTCAGTTGATGAAGTGATGTTTACGCAGCAATTGCAGGGTAGTGCTGTTCATATTAATTGTGCATTTCCAGAGCCTTTGTATTCCAACGGCGCAAAAGCGGATTATCAAACCTACTTAGATTCGGTCGCCGGATGGCGAAAAGGAAGCGGCACTTATACTCAGCGTTTTAGCCATTTGTCACAGGCGAACATCCCGTCTTGCTCAGACAAAAAAGGGTTGGTTGTGATTGGCAGCTTACCGCTTGAACAAGCGCAGTCGGCGCAGGCGTTTGCACAAAAAATGGGATGGCCGGTACTTGCAGACCCGCAAAGTGGTCTCAGTTCGGATTGGGCGCATTACGATGTATGGCTTCAACTTCCCGAGTTCGTAAACGAGCTTGAGTCTTGTGAACTTATTATCCAATTTGGTAGCCGAATTATCTCAAAACGTTTGAATCATTGGATTGATAAACAAGTTTCGCAGAGTCAACAAGATAAAGACGTTCAGTATTGGTATGTCTCACCTTGTATGGACCGGAATAACCAAAATCATCTGGCGCAAATGCACTGGGTTGAGCCTCCTCAAACGTGGGTTTCTCGCATTAGCTTTGAGAAGTCAATATTTGCTGGGTGGGCTGATAGGTTAGCGAATGACGTTAAGCGAGTTCATCAACGTATCGAAGAAGCCTTCCTATCTGATTCAGCGTCTGCCATTGACGAAATTGCGTTGGCAGCAGACATCAACGAGCGCACAAAGAACGTAGATGTTTTCTTGGGTAATAGCTTGTTTGTTCGGCTTGTTGATATGTACGGAAAATTTGATGGTGTAGAGGTTTTCACTAATCGAGGCGCGTCAGGGATTGACGGTTTGTTTGCTACGGCATCAGGCGTGCAACGGGCAAGAGGTAATCCGTTACTGATGTATATCGGTGACACAGCAGCACTTTATGATCTCAATTCTCTGGCGCTATTTTCTCACAATAAACTGCCGGCGGTACTTGTTGTTACTAATAATGACGGCGGTGCGATTTTTGATATGTTGCCAGTACCACCAGAGCGCAGGACGACATATTATCAAATGCCTCATGGTTATCAGTTTGAACACGCGGCAAAGCAGTTTGGTTTGGCGTATTTGCATGTTTCTACACTGGAGCAATTCCAATCATCTGTAAAAGAGCATTTATGTCACCGCCAAGGCACGTTGCTGGTCGAGGTTCAAACCCCACCTAATCAAGCTGCTGAGACACTCAAGGCATTTAATAAGAGTCTGAATGCTTTACTTTGAACGTTTCCCTGTATTAGAAAAACACCAAAGTAGAACGTTGCCCACTTTGGTGTTTTTGCATGGCTTACTCGGTAGCGGTGCCGATTGGCTCGCGTGTTTAAATGCATTACCCGAATATGAACGTGTTACGGTTGACCTTCCTGGTCACGGACGCAGCCAATCTATTTTTTGCTGCGATTTAAATGATTGCTGCAAACTTCTTGGTTCCACACTATCTTTATTATTTCCCTCACAACAACCACTTATTTTGATTGGATACTCTATGGGCGGCCGCATTGCGATGCATGGTATTGCCCATCAATGCTTTCCAGAGCTCAATATTGCAGGCGCGATTATTGAAGGGGGAAACTTCGGGCTTCAAACTGAGTCAGAGAAACAGGTGAGATTAGAGAATGATGCTCGCTGGGCAATGCGTTTCAAAACTGAACCACTTGAACGTGTTTTGAACGATTGGTACCAACAAGCGGTGTTTTCTTCACTAAACCATGAGCAAAGACAAACATTCATTGCGAAGCGAAGTGATAATCTTGGCTCAGCGGTGGCGAATATGTTGATGGCGACATCGTTAGCCAAACAGGCATATTTGTTGCCCTCACTGCAAAAGCAGAACATACCAGTGTATTACTTGTGTGGTGAGAAAGACCAAAAATTTAGCCAACTGGCACAACGTAGCGGGTTGGCGTATCGACAAGTTGAAGGCGCTGGTCATAACGTCCATCAAGAGCAGCCCAAACAGTTTGCGATACATACCAAGCAAATAATTCAGTCTCACTTTGGTGAGAGTAACGAGAACAATGGGAATCACCATGGCTAAAACAGTAGGCATTTCTGAAGAAGAACTTTACGCTCCGGTTCAATGGAAAGATTGCGGCGAGAAATACGAGGACATTCATTACCATAAGTCTGAAGATGGTATCGCGAAAATCACCATTGCGCGTCCTCAAGTGCGTAACGCGTTTCGTCCTCAAACGGTAAAAGAGATGATTGATGCGTTGGCAGATGCGCGTTACGACTCTGGTGTTGGCGTGATCATTCTGACAGGTCTAGGTGAAGACGCATTCTGTTCTGGCGGTGACCAGAAGATCCGCGGCGACTACGGCGGCTACAAAGACGACCAAGGTACGCACCACCTAAACGTATTGGACTTCCAACGTGATATTCGTACTTGTCCAAAACCAGTGATCGCATCGGTAGCAGGTTGGGCTGTGGGCGGTGGTCATGTTCTGCACATGATGTGTGACCTAACGATTGCAGCTGACAACGCTCAATTTGGTCAAACAGGCCCTAAAGTGGGTTCATTTGATGGTGGTTGGGGTGCATCTTACATGGCTCGCATCGTAGGCCAAAAGAAAGCTCGCGAAATTTGGTTCCTATGTCGTTTCTACAATGCTCAAGAAGCGGTAGACATGGGCCTAGTAAACACAGTTGTACCACTAGCGGATCTAGAGAAAGAAACCGTTCGTTGGTGTCGTGAAGTACTACAGCACAGCCCAATGGCATTGCGCTGCCTGAAAGCTGCATTAAACGCAGATTGTGATGGTCAAGCGGGTCTGCAAGAGCTAGCGGGTAACGCAACGATGATGTTCTACATGACTGATGAAGGCCAAGAAGGTCGTAATGCCTTTAACGAGAAGCGTCGCCCAGACTTCGATAAATTCCCTCGCAACCCATAATCCGTCTAAATGAGGAGCGTGTTAGCTCCTCTGTTCCTTTTTTCCTGAGCGCCTCGCCCTCTGGGAGGCTGGTGGGATTGCTCGTCAGAACGCTCAAATATACGGCATTACATAGGACTTGAATTATGCGTGAAGCGAAAATTTATCGTTATAGCTTGCCCATGGATAGTGGTGTCATCCTACGTAACAACAAGCTAACCGAACGTGTTGGTTATGTTGTTGCGCTTTCCGAAGATGGTAAAACAGGGCTTGGAGAAGTCGCTCCTCTTCCTGGTTTTAGCTTAGAGAGCGCCGAAGATGCGGGTGTTCAGCTACAAGAACAGGCGGAGCGTTGGGTTGCAGAGTTGGATGTGGATTATGCCAATATGTACCCGTCGGTTGCGTTTGGTTTATCGATGGCACAGCTTGAATTAGCTGGTGGCTTACCACAACAAGGTAAATACCAAACAGCGCCACTATGCACTGGCGACCCAGATGAGCTCATTCCAAAGCTGAACGAAATGGAAGGTGAGAAAGTCGCTAAGGTGAAAGTTGGACTTTATGAGCCAATTCGCGATGGCATGCTTGTGAACCTTTTTCTTGAATCAATCCCTCAATTAACGCTTCGACTTGATGCAAACCGCGCTTGGACACCAGAAAAAGCGCAGCAGTTTGCTAAATACATTACTCCGTCTTTGCGTCAGCGCATCACCTTTTTGGAAGAGCCGTGCCGCTCTCCTGGCGATAGTCTCTCTTTTGCGATTAATACTGGTATTGCTATCGCTTGGGATGAAACATTGCAAGATGCGGTTCGTCGTGAAGATTTCCGTCTTGAAGATCTAACTGGTGTGAAAACGATCATCATCAAACCCACACTCATTGGTTCGGTGGATTTTTGTATTACACTGATAGAGAAAGCGAAGTCACTGGGGATGAAAGCAGTGATTAGCTCGAGCATTGAATCCAGTCTCGGTTTAACTCAATTAGCGCGCTTTGCCCAATGGCAGCTGCCTGATGAAGTTCCAGGTTTGGATACGATTGGCTTATTCAAAGCTCAGCTAGAGCAGGGCTGGCCTAAGTGTGAACTTCCCGTTCTTCCTCTAAAAGACCAGGAGATTGTGTGGCATTCTGCGTAGACAATATTGCGAAGGCACCATGGAAATATTGGGCTCAAACGAGCCCTTTTTCTATTGCACTCAAGACATCAACAGAAGTATTAAACTGGCAACACCTCTCGAAGCGTATTGACCAATACACTCACTATTTGAATGACTTGGGTGTAACTCGGGGGGATGTGCTGACTTTGGTTGGCAAGAACCAAGTAGAAACACTGTTGTTTTATCTTGCCTCCAAACAGTTAGGCGCACTCGCTGCGCTGACCATGGAACAACCACTAGATAAGTTGCAGGGTAAGCTTGCTACACTTTACAGGCCTGATCAAACTCGGTTTATCTGGTTTTCTCAGGAGTGCGCTTCGACCTTTTCTGAACATGATGTACAAAAACTCAAGGCAACATTGCTTTCACCGCCTGTAGTATCACAGCAAGAGAGTGATTCGTTGACTGAAGATAGCTATCATCATGACCGGCTCGCTTCAGTAGTATTTACTTCTGGCTCTACAGGGGAGCCTAAAGCTGTGGTTCATACACATCGACAGCATCTTGCGTCTGCAGAGGGCTTGTTGCAGGAGTTCATTTTCACTCAGCAAGATGCTTGGCTGTTATCGCTTCCGCTGTATCACGTCTCTGGATTAGCGATTGTCTATCGTTGGCTATATGTCGGAGCAACACTAAAAGTCGGTTCAGGGAAACTTGTTGATGATATTCAGGGCGTATCACACGCTTCTTTGGTTGCGACTCAGCTCAAACGGTTATTGGATGATGATGCACATTTGTCATTGACACATGTGCTACTGGGCGGCAGTCACGTTGATCATGAGTTGGCACTACGAGCATCAGGGCAAGGCATTGAGACGTGGTTAGGTTATGGGATGACGGAGGCGGCCTCTACCGTTACCGCAAAGAGAATTGACAGCACCAGTAATGCTGGACATGTATTGAAGCACCGTAAGATAAAATTAGTTGACCAACGCATTTTTGTTGGCGGTAAGACATTAGCGGCAGGGTATTTCCATCAAGGACATGTTACCCCATTTCTGGATGAGAAAGGCTGGTTTGACAGCAAAGATCTTGGCGAGTGGCAAGGTGATGAATTAAAGATAATCGGCCGTGCCGACAATCAGTTTATCTCTGGTGGTGAGAATATCCATTGTGAAGAGATTGAAGCCGCTTTGAACCAAATTGATGGTGTAGTGCAGAGTATAGTGGTTCCAGTCGAAGACGCGGAGTTTGGTCATAGACCAGTAGCTGTGATTCAGACCAATGGATTGCGCAGCAAGTCGGAGTATGACCAGCACTTGCAATCAAAGTTAGAGAAGTTTAAATGGCCAGTGGAATACCATGTAATGCCAGAAACTCTACTAGAAGGTGGGATCAAAATTTCACGTAAGGCCGTGAAAGAGTGGCTGTTGTCATCACTTCAGCATTAGTCAATTTTGCTATGTATTAGTCATAAAGAGAATTTCGTATCCTTATAACTCTGAATCATAATTATGCTTCTTAGTGGAGAGAAAATGCATAAGGTTCAGGATGGCAAAGCTAGTTTTAATTGCGGCAGTAGCACTACAAATTGGTATCGCGATAAGTAGTGAAGGGCTAGCCCGCTCTCTTGCAGAGCTAACGGCATTTTTGATCGCTATTGCGTTGGTCGTTATATACAAAAATAGCAAACGGGAAATACCGTCCCCTCAACGCGATAAGCAGACCACCAATATCTAAAACAGTAACCAACTTAGAGAAGTGGTAGAAATTAGCACCCACAGAGTCACACCAAACAACAGCGGCTTAGCTCCAGCTGACTTTAGTTTTGAAATTGAAATGCTGCAACCTATCAAGAACAGACATACAACCAACGCTTGCTTTGCTCCAATGAAAATGCCGTGATAGACCATTTCAAATTGAGGAAAGAAGTCGCTAAACGCGATAGCTGCACAGTACCAAAAAATGAAATAAGGGATAGCTAGTTTTTTCTTTCCATTCTCTTTTTGGCCTCTTGAAAAGATGACGGCACTGATCAAAGCAACAGGAATGATCCATAAAGCGCGCGCGAGTTTCAATGTTGTTGCCGTCGTTAGTGCTTCTTCCCCATAGGCCGAGGCAGCCCCGACAACAGAAGATGTGTCATGAATGGCAATCGCAGCCCATGTGCCAAACGTGTGTTGATCTAGCCCTAAAGCATGTCCAATCACAGGAAACACAAAGAGTGCAATGGAGTTCAGGACAAACACTGTTGCCAGTGCTAATCCAATCTGCTCGTCTTTCGCTTTAATCGCCGGTGCCACAGCAGCAATTGCGCTACCACCACAAATTGCAGTACCTGATGAGATTAAGTAAGCGGTTACTCGCTCCAATTTAATTACCCTGGCAATGAGAGTGCCCATGATCAGTGTGCCTGTAATAGTGGCGATGATCAGGCCGATACCATCCGATGTGACTGCAAGTGCTTGCTCAAAGTTGATGCCAAAGCCTAAGCCAATAATCGAGTAAGACAGCAGCTTTTTAGTAAAAGAAGCGATGGGCAGCTCGGAAGGCACAAAACCAAAACTTGCGAGTAGAAAACCGATAACTAGAGCAATGGGAGAGGAGGCAAGAGGGGTTAGACAAAAAAGTAACGCCAATCCAAACAGGAGGTAGTTTCTATTCAAGGTTTTTATTCGCTGTTGTGAATGAAAGGGAGAGTATATCGCACTGGGTGTGGTCAGTTTGTCTTAATGATTTGAACACATGTTCAGTTATCCTAAACATGTGTTCAAGTGTATTTATCGCCAGTCGCCTCTAAGTTGATGCACTTTATCGAACATTGTTTTTGCCGTTGCTTCATTTGGTGGCACCGGTTGTCCTGCCTCAATTTCTAGCTTTGACCAAAATCGAGTCGGTAAGCCACAGCATGCGCGACCTTTTGCGCGGCTGAAATAGCTTCCCCATAATCCTTTTAGTGCAACAGGTATGACAGGTACTGGGCTACGACGTAGAATGATATCAATACCGCGCATGAATTCATTCATTTCACCATCTGAAGTTAATCTTCCTTCAGGGAAAATACAGACGATATGACCTTCGCTTAGCGCGGCTTCCACATCGTTAAATGCACGTCTGATAGAGCTTCTGTTACTCGCTGAAATTGGAATTACCCCAGTTCGACGTAAAAAGCGCCTTAATGGAGGTAGGTTGGCGTAATCTTCCTCCATCACAAAACGAATCAACCTTGGGCATACTGCACTAAGTAGCAATGCATCCATGTAGCTTACATGATTACATACAATCAATGCCCCACCATGCTCGGGTAGGTTGTGTAGATTCTTATGCTTAACTCGATAGATGGTGTGCGTAAGCATCCACATGACAAAGCGAACTACAAAAATAGGTATTTGCAAAAAGATGTAAGCGGCAACTAAGAAATTTAAAATGGCTAACAATGCAAACAGCTGAGGAATTGTCATCTTGATTACACTTAGGCACACAATACCCAAGACAGCGCTGCCGACCATAAACAGAGAGTTAAAGATGTTGAGCCCTGCGATGACTTGAGCACGTTCGGTTTCCTTTGCTCGATGCTGCATTAATGCGTAAAGAGGCACGATAAACAAACCGCCCGAAGCGCCAATCATCAATAGGTAGAAAAATAATGGCCAAAAAGGCTCATATCTAAAGAAGTCTACAAAGTTATGGAAAATAGGTAGATCATTGGGAATGGAAGTGGCCATTAGGTACCCAAATACCGTAATGCCAAAGGCACCAATTGGCACAATACCGACTTCGATACGATGGTTTGAGATCCAATTGCAAAGTAGCGACCCTAGCGCGATACCAATGGAAAATAGAGCGAGCAAGAAAGACACCGCACTCTCGGTGCCATTTAGGTAAATCTTAGTGAAATTCGGGAATTGTGTTAGATATGCGGCGCCTAAAAACCAAAACCAGCTTATTGCCATTATGCATTGAAAAACAACTCGATCGGATTTGGCGATAGAGAGCGTGTGTTTGGTTTGCTTATATGGTTGCCAACGAAAAGAGAGATTGGGCGCGCTGGCTGCAGCAAAGGGGATTGAGCGGCTCGACAAGTAGCCTAACAATGCGAAGATCACGACACAAAATGCGGCAAGGTATTTTGCGTTGTCTGTAGAGGCTATAATCCCAGCGCCTAAGGTGCCAATAAGGATGGCGATAAAGGTACCAGCTTCAACAAGAGCGTTGCCGGGCACTAACTCTTTAGCATTTAACTTTTGAGGCAAAAGGGCATATTTAACTGGGCCAAAAAATGCTGACTGTGTGCCCATTAAAAACAGTAGCAATAAAAGCACACCATAACTTTCGGTTATGAATCCGATGGCACCTAACAGCATGATGGCTATTTCAAATAGTTTGACCTTACGAATAAACCATGACTTTTCATATTTGTCGGCTAATACGCCAGCGGAAGCAGAGAACAGAAAGAACGGTAGAATGAACAAGCCTGCCGCAAGGTTGATGAACAAATTGCTCGAAATAGGCAGTGCACTGGAGCCAGCGAATGCGACAAACAACAGCAAAACGTTTTTAAAAATATTGTCGTTGAAAGCGCCAAAAAATTGAGTAATGAAATAGGGCAGGAATTTTCTCTGCGTAAGTAAGGACGGCTGTCTGTCGGATGACATGGATAATCCTTTGTTACCAGTTCGTGAGGTAGTTAGAAAGAAGATTACTGATCAATTCTTTGCCATCAATCGGTTCACTAGAGAAAAACTTATCATCAACACTGAGTAAAGTAATGCCATGTACGCCAGACCAAAGGACTCGACTCGCTTGAATCACTTCGGATTCAGTACGATGTGGTGCGATTTGAGCCAATAGTGACTCTAGCATTCCCGTCATACCATCGATACGTTTGGCATGCCATTCCGGAAGTTCTGCTCCATTCATGTTGTGTTCGAACACTAACTGCCAACGGTATGGGTGTTTTTGAGCAAAATCGTGGTAGCAATAAGCGAGTTCAAAAAGCGCTTGATGGGAGTCTTTGCTGTCATTAGTCGCTTTGCGTGCTTCTTGAGATAACTCATCTAAAGTTTGAGCGACAACATGAAGCAACAACAAATTATAATTACCAAAAACATTTACCAATGTGCTTGGCACGTAACCAATCATGTTAGCGATTTTACGAAGACTGAGTTCGTGGTAAGAATTCTCATCTAAAAAGTTTTTGACCGTTGTTAACGTCAAATTCACTAACTCTTCTCGGGTGTGATCGTTTCTGCGCGCCATACTCTCAAACTACTTTATTGAACATCGTTCAATATGATAGTCAGCTACCTATTAACCGTCAACAAGGCAATGTGTCCAAGTGCCCTCAAGGTGTAGGATTCTGAGCTGTGTCACTGATTCTAATTCAAGTAAAACAATCTGGAGTATTAGTGAACTTATTCCATACTTTTTTTACATTGATCAAGCGCCTTCAGCTGAATTGCAAGCAGTGTGAGCAGTCTGCATTTTTGGCAATATTCTGATACATGTCAGCTTCTATAAGCTATTTTCATCAATCGGTATACAGAGTATGATGACTTAAAAATCATCTTTGGCGTGCTACTGTTTGAAACAACGATTGTTTCGTCTTGAAAATGGGGCACTATCTTAGATAGCTAACTTTAAGGATAACGATGAAACGTTTATTTTCTATTGTTGCTTTATTGATGTTTACTGTTGCTGTAACGCCTATCGCGGAAGCGAAGAAGTTTGGTGGCAGTAAGTCTTTCGGTAAGAGCTACAAAACTGCACCAGCACCGAAACAACAGCAACAAAACACCAATACGGTCGGCAAAGATCAGACGACAAAGTCTTCAAGTAAGAAAGGCCTTATGGGTGGTCTGCTAGGCGGACTTCTTGCTGGTGGTCTACTTGCTGCATTCTTTGGCGGTGCTTTTGAAGGTATCCAGTTTATGGATATCCTAATTATTGGTTTGATTGCCTTTGTCATCTTTAAACTAATGCGCGGTATGCTAGGTGCGAAGCAGGGCAGTATGAACCAGCATCGTCAACAGCCTGCATTTGGTGGCAACGCATCTAAGTTTGAGCAACCAAACATGCAAAACTTTGAGCAACAACCAAACACAAATAATGGTGGCTTTGGTGGTTTTGGCGCTCAAACAGACGTACCACATAACTACCCACCGGGTTTTGACCAAGCAGCGTTCATTAATGGTTCTCGTGAACACTATCGAATCCTGCAAGGTGCGTGGAATCACAACCAGCTAGAAACTATTGAAGAATATGTTTCTCCAAGCTTGTTTGAAGACCTAAAAGCAGAGCGCGCGAAGCTCGACGGTGAGCAGCATACTGACGTAATGTACGTTGATGCGGAGATCGTCCGCGCTGATTACGATGCAAATAAAGCACAGCTTAGTCTGCAGTTTAGCGGTCGTTACCGTGACACAGTAGAAGGTGTTGAAGAAGAAATCGAAGATATCTGGCACCTAGAGCGTGACTTGACTGCGCCTAGTGCGCCATGGTTAATCGTTGGTATTCAAGGCTAGTCACCTTTAAACCAATTTAGTCACTAGTAAAAATCCCGCATCCCCTGCGGGATTTTTTGTATCTATCATTTATATTTCTTGTACGTGTTTTTATACAAACATCACTAATTGAGTCCGTTTGGTAATTTTGCGAGCCCACTTTTTCTAGTAAGTCCTCAAGTGTTTTCCTATTTATATTGAACATTCATATTAAGGCCATACGAACTAACAAAATCAAAATAGCTAGTACATTGTTTGTAGGGTAAAGATCTGCTCCTCAGCCTTTTGTTTGTGGAGTTTCACATGGGGTTGGTTGCTTTAGTGAGATTGAGTATAGGTTATACCAATCGTAGTAAATAACTGGTCATTCTAGCTTGTTAAAATACTCGATAACTGCGCCTTGTTCTCAAGCATTTTCCCTACGCTATTTCTGATCACTTATTTACTGTGATAGGTATTCAATCGAGCAGAGTTTCGGTTAGGAGTGAAAGGTTCGTTGTAGTAGGACTATGCTATCAAGATCCTGAAACGAAAAAAGCCAGCTCAATGAGCTGGCTTCTTCAATATGGTGGAGGGGGACGGATTCGAACCATCGAAGGCAGTGCCGGCAGATTTACAGTCTGCTCCCTTTGGCCACTC
>NZ_JAWOUB010000010.1:0-152711 GCF_033339195.1 Vibrio sp. 811 | reverse complement strand
AGCATGAGTAGTTTTACAGGCAAAGCCGAAACGGATGATAACCACCTACTGAAGTAGGTGGTTTAGGGCTGAAAAACAAAAAAGCCCCGCTAATACGGGGCTTTCTTTTATTCGTCTTTTTCCAAGGTACTGTTATCAACGTAGGGCCAATAATGATGTCCAATTCTGATCAGCAAAGTAGCCGCAGCCAAAATAAACGCAGCCAGAGATAACCACACAACCAAAACTGCATCCAGCTCTTTCATTCCGAGAGTGATATAGCGGGCGATCGCCATCATCGCGATGTAGATAGGATAGCGTACCGGAATTTTACCGTTCATCACGAACTGCTGCACCATGGCGAGCACTTCCAGATAGATAAACATCAAAAGAATATCTGTGAGTAAGACACGCTTCTCTACAAATACGTGCACAAACTCTTGCATCATGGCGTACAACGTCGCCAAGGTAATAGAGACTAATAACACCGCCTCTAAAATATGGAAGATTTTCAGGAAAGGTCGACTAAAGGATTTCGGTAAATTCGACGGCATGGTCCATTATCCAAAAAAAGAAAATAGGCCTTGAGTTTAGCATGCAACGATCTTCAATCAATCAGAATAAACATCAGTGCAAATCGACTCCAAGTCCTGGCATTTGCTTATAAAAACGCTCCGCTTATTTGGCGGAGCGTTTTTGTGTTATAGGACCTGTGGCATCACTTACGCCACTTGCTGCTTTTTTTCAGCTACGCGCTTTTTCTTCCGATATTTAGGGTGAGTGATCGGAATCGCAGATAGGAGTTTTTTGGTGTATTCGTTTTGCGGGTTTGCATAAATTTCTTTAGCGCTGCCTGCTTCTACCACTTTACCAAAATACATCACGGCAACTTTGTCAGAGACATGTTTCACCACAGAGAGATCATGAGAGATAAATATGATCGCCAAATTCATTTCTTGTTGCAGTTGTAGCAATAGGTTCAAGATTTGCGCCTGTACCGACACATCTAACGCAGATACCGATTCATCACAAATCAGTAGTTTAGGCTTCAATGCAATCGCGCGAGCAATACCGATACGCTGCCGTTGTCCGCCTGAAAATTCATGTGGATAACGGTTTACTGCCGTTTCTGGTAATCCCACTTTGATTAAAAGCTCTTTTACCCATTGTTTACGCTCTGTTGGCGTGCCAATTTTATGAATAACAAACGGTTCTTCCAGAATCATACCGATGGTATGACGCTGATTGAGTGACTCCATTGGGTCTTGAAAGACGATTTGCATGTCTTTACGCAGCGAGCGCATCTCTTTCACAGACAATTTTGTGATGTCTTTACCTTCAAAGAAAATCTTACCTTCCGTTGGCTCGTATAACTTTAAGATCGTGCGACCAAGGGTGCTTTTACCACAACCTGACTCACCAACTAGCCCCAGTGTTTCACCTTCAGAAACAGACAGTGAAACCCCGTCTACCGCTTTAATGGTGTAGCCTTTCTTGAACAGCCCTTTACCAGAAACAAAGTGCTGCTTAAGATTTTCAATTCTTAATACTTCTTTTGCCATAACATCCTCTTTTATGACTGGTTCACTTTGCCCAGTTAACTGGCAAACATACTGGCATCAATAGGCTTGATATCGATCATCTGCTTCGGCTCATTATCTAAGCTCGGCATCAACCCCATCAAACGCTCTGTGTATGGGTGCTGCGGGTTATCAAACAACTCAAAAATTTCTGCTTTTTCGACAATACGTCCGCCATACATCACGGCAACATCATCACACACTTCTGCCACAACCCCGAGATCGTGAGTGATGAAGATCATCGCCATGCCCGTTTCTTCCTGAAGCTCGTTCATCAGTTCAAGGATAGACGCCTGAACCGTAACATCCAACGCTGTAGTCGGTTCATCACAAATCAGAATATCCGGCTTACAGGCCAATGCCATCGCGATCATGACACGCTGGCGCATACCACCAGATAGGTTATGGGGATACTCATTCAATCGCTTCTCTGGCATTGGAATTTTTACTTTTGCCAGCATCTCAATCGAGTACGCCTCCCGCTCCTTTTTGTCGAGCTCAGGTCGATGGAGCTCAAGCACTTCACATATTTGACGACCAATGGTGTGCACTGGGTTGAGCGCAGTCATCGGGTCTTGGAAGATGATCGAAATGCGATCGCCACGCATGGCGTACATCTCTTCCGCAGGCAAATCAACTAGGTTGGTGCCGCGATAATTCACTTCACCTTTAATGATGTTGCCATATGGCTTAGGTAATAGCCCCATGATCGACATTGAGGTTACGCTCTTGCCACTACCTGACTCTCCCACCAGGCCGAGTGTACGTCCAGCTCTCACATCAAAGTTCACACCATGCAGAACCTTCACAGGCCCATCATCGGTGGTAAATTCAACTTCGAGATCTTTAACACTTAGGATTACATCGTTTTCCATAACCAATCCTTACAGCTTATAAGTGTCATCTACGACAACAACAGGTTCAAAAGCTTTGCCTGATTTCATCGCTTGTTTCGTTTCTTTTTTGATATCACTATCAATCCAGTAAGTGCCATCGCCTATGATTGAACCACTGAACAGCGCCTCTGTCATGCGATTCATTGGCTTATCTGGAAACTTTAACCAGCGCCAGTGACCATAGCGGACATAAGGAACCATGTAGCCTGGGACGATAACGTGAGCATCAATGATGTCACGCTGAATCTCATGACCTAGCTGGATCTTTTTATCCATATCCATGCCAAAACGATACTCGATGATCTTTTCATCCAGTTCAGGCGTGCTGTAGTTTGTGAAAGAGTTAGTTTGCGGCTTGTTCGCATTGACAGAATGGAAGTACTCCCAATACGTTGGGATCTCAGACGTACCCATATCTAAGAAAGCCAAATCGTGCTTTTTCTCACGTACGTATTTGAACATGGATGAGCCATCAACTAACTTGAGCTCAATATCCAGCCCTGCTAGCTTGGCTTGCTCACGCAAAAATGCAATACGAGGAGTATGAACAGGTGTTCCGTAGGTCAGCTCGAAGCTTAAGCGCTCACCTTTATCATTGACACGAATACCATCAGAACCAATTTTGTTAAAGCCTGCGGCTTCGAATGCCTCGGCCGCTTTTGCGGGATCAAACTTCGGTGCCTTAGCATCTGGTAGGGTGTATTTACCATGACCATAACCGGTCGGGTTTGGTTTACGGGAGTAGTCGCCACGCATGACATTCTCTATCATGCCATCAAAGTCAATCGCGTAAGTAATGCCCTTGCGAATGTTTAAATCATCCAGCAAAGGCATCGCGGTGTTCATCCATACACCACCAGCCCCAACTGGGAATTGGTTGTAACCCCAGAACTTTTGAATGTATCCCTTTTGGTAAGGTTCCGTATTCGATTTATCATGCCATAAGCTTGGTAAAACAAGACCAAATGCATCCAGCTTCCCTTTCTCAAAGTGCTTCATCGCGATATCACTGTCGCGAATCACTGTGATGCGGATTTTGTCGACATTATAGCGATGTTGATAATACTTATTGCTGTAACCCCACCAGTCTTCACCGACATGTTTGAAGGTCACACTTTTACCTTTTTTAATGTCATCTAGGTAGTATGCACTGGTCGTTGGTTCACTTTTAAAATTGTAGTAGCGGACAAAGTTGTCATGTATACCGTCACCATTTTCATCTTTTGAAGGGTTAGCATAAAAATGTGCGGGACGTGGGCGCAGAGCCCCCATTCGTAACAGCAATTCTTCCGGATTGAACTCTTTCGCCGCCTTAACAGCAAACGTGTGAGTGTCGTACTTGATAACATCCGCAATCGTTTTGTTGTAGTAATCGTTGTACCAAGGCTCCAAGATGTCCTTGGAACGATAAAACTTAAGCATGAATACAAAATCGTCGGCAGTCACAGGTTTGCCGTCCGACCATTTGGCTTCAGGGTTGAGTTTGAAATAGACCGTTTTGTTGTCACCTGCTAACGCCCACTCGTTAGCAAGCTCAGGGATAAACTCTAAAGTATCTGGGTGGCGGACCACCAAGCCTGGTGTTTCATCTAAGATAAAAGAACGTAGCCCTGCATTAGCGTCTGGGCCAACACTACGTAACGTCTGCGGGAAACTTGACATAAAGGTGCGATAAGTCCCTCCACGTTTCGCTTCTGGCGAACCATATTGAGGCTCATCCCAGTTTGTTTGCCAGTTTAAGTCAGTCGGAAGCGTTGCTGACATTGCACCAAAACTCAGGGCGCTCAGCGTGGACGCTAAAAATAATTTCTTCATAAAACTTCCCTTTTTATGTTTTGCTCACAATGCTCGCTTAAACATAGCGTGTGAATTTTTTCGGGTCGAAAGCCGCTCGAATGGCTTCACCAATAAAGGTCACCATTACCAGAACCAGAACAATAGAAGTCACTACTGACGCAACAATCCATGGCGAATCTAAGTTTGACTTACCTTGTTGCAGTAGTTCACCCCAACTTGGCGTTGGTGGCATCAAGCCTAAGCCTAGGTAATCGAGAGCAGTCAGTGCTGTGATGTTAGCTGCAATAGTGAAAGGCGCTAGGGTTACAATCATCACCATCGTATTTGGCAAGATGTGATTAAACAAGATACGTCCAGTCGATGCCCCTAAAGCACGTGCCGCCATTACATATTCGCGTGCCGCTTCTTTATAGGTCATGGTCCGCATGTACCATGTCATCCCCATCCAAGTGAAAAGCACGTTAATAGCGACAAAGAGAGCAAACGTCGGTTGAACGATTGAGACAAGAATCATAATGACGTACAAAAACGGGACCATTGACCAGATCTCGATAAGTCGCTGTACAAACAAGTCAAATTTACCGCCCCAAAAACCCATAGCACAACCGACTGCAGTACCGATCGCGTAGGAAATGGCCATCGTAAGCAACGCAAATCCCATCGCCGTTCTGAATCCGTAGACGAGTCGCGCCAAAATATCGCGACCTATCACATCTGTACCTAAATAATGCTTATTTTCGGCACTAGGTGCTGTTGGCGGGAAATCACCACTAAAATCTTGTTCATATGGGTTCCACGGCACAAGCGGCAAAATAACAAAGTTGTCGCCCCCTTCAGCCTCAAACGCTTTTTGCAGTACACGATAATCGGCTTCACTGGATGACTCTTGGCCGAATTCGCTACCTAAACGTACGTCACTGACAACAGGAAAATAGTAGCTACCATCGTACTTGACGACTAGCGCTTTACTGTTGATCAAAAGTTCGGCGAATAGAGAAAGGATCAACATGATAGAAAGAGCAACAAACGACCAATAGCCTCGTTTGATCTCTTTAAAGTGACGAATTTTCTTTTGAGTTAATGGACTAACTTTAATCATGTTACGCTCCAAACTTCACACGTGGGTCGACTAAAGCAACACAAATATCTGAAATAATGTTACCAATGAGCAGTAACAACGCATTAATGGCGACAATACCCATAACAACAGGGTAATCACGCTCCATGATTGATTCGTAACCCAATAAGCCAATGCCATCAATATTGAAGATAACTTCAATCAGGAAAGCACCGGTCATGAAGAACAACAAAGAGTTACCAAAGTGACTCGCGATTGGAATTAAGCTGTTACGCAACGCGTGCTTACGAACTGCTTTTTTGAAAGGTAATCCTTTCGCAATTGCGGTGCGGATGTAATCTGAGGAAAGGTTTTCCATCAGGTTATTTTTCATTGTCATCGTCAGCGTGGCAAAATCACCAATGAGGTAACAGATCAAAGGCAACACCGCATGCCACATAATGTCTTTAGCGCGTTCAAAGAAGGTTTCGTAATCGTCGAAGTCATCGCCGACAAAGCCTCCCATCGGAAACCATTCCAAGTGATAACTAAATAACGTGATCAGCAATACACCCACCACATAACCTGGTAGCGCGTAGCCTACGAAAATGAGTACTGAAGAGGCGGAATCAAACACAGAACCGTGCTTGAGCGCCTTATAGTAACCAAGAGGAATCGAGATAAAATAACTAATAAAGAAGGTCATGCCGCCATAAAACAACGACACTGGCAAACGCTCTGCGATCATATCCGAGACAGGCTCGTAGTAACGCGTCGACTCGCCAAGATCTAGCATTACCAAACGACTTAACCACTCGACGTACGCTTCCGTTACAGGTTTATCCAGGCCATAAAACGCATTCAGCTCCGCGATTTGATCGTCAGAAAGGGCCGTATTACCACCCGCAGACGTCATTGATGCGGCGCCATCTCCCTGAGACTGCATTTGTGACAACATGCGTTCAACAGGTCCGCCAGGCACGAAACGAGTGATAGCAAAGATGAGAATAGTTATCCCGAGAAACGTTGGGATAACCAACGCCAAACGGCGTAAAAAGTACGACAGCATATACAACTTGCTCCTTGTCTACTGTCCAGTTCAAACGGAGTGAAAGAGGATATTTTCCGCCCAAAATGGTGCATATTTATCTCGTAGTAACTAAAACTGTTGAAGCACACTCCCTGCGCCTCAAGAGCTAGACTTTTCTACTACTGCAATAATTTCAGCGTCATATTTATCTTGAATCCACATCAGCTTCAAGTGTTTGAAACCAAAACATGACAAACTTCCTTCGATGTCGAAAAACAGAAATGTTTTTGTAAAAAATTATAAAAAACCACAAAAATAATTCATACAGAATATCAATCTAGGCTGTTTAGAGCCAAAACCCTACATAAAAATGCACCCTACACACATAAATAGACACATAATCCAAGGTTATATTTGACCTAAAAATACGAGTGAGCCCTTTAACCGCAATGGGTATCATATTTTGATACCACCTAATAAGTTCGAGCTAACAAAGTATGGATTCGATATAAAACTCATCTCAGAACAATTCACTGGAAAAATATCTTTTTCCAGATTCAATTACCCACTAAAAAACCATAGGCAAGATAAGTCATTAAAGTTTATAAGAAACACAAAATACGGTGTTTTATTGAAATTTAATATCGATTCATAAATATTATTCGGTTTTTTATTCCGCTTTTTAAATAAAGCCTGGTTATTTACATCTTTTTTACATTTAAGCATCCCCGTTTACCACTGGTTTGACTTCCTTTTTTCATCTCGGTTATACATTGGCCGAACGTTAACGAAATATTAACGTCACATTTGGCCGCTATGCGGCCAGACATAGGAAATAATAATAATCGGAGCAACAAGGATGTATAAAAACACAACCGCTTTATCTGTTGCGATAAGCCTTGCTTTGGGGACAGCAGCAGTTGCAGCCCCAGCAACAGCACTGGCAGAAGAGCAGCAAGTTGAAAAACTTCAAAAGATGAAAGTTACTGGTTCGCGTATCTCCACGACGGATATGGAAGGTCCTTCACCAGTTACTGTTATTAATAGTAAAGACATTGAGTCTAAAGGCTTTAACAGCGCGCAAGACGTATTGAACAGTTTGACCCAAAACACAGGTGGTGTAATGGCTCAAACAGACTCTTTCTCGTTTACACCAGCAGCGCAGTCAGTCAACTTACGTGGCCTTGGCGCGTCACGCACATTGATTCTTATTGATGGCCGTCGTCTTCCTCAATACCCGCTAGCACAAGATGGTACATCTAACTTCCAAGATATCGGCCAAATCCCTGTCGCCGCCATTGAGCGTGTTGAAGTAATGACCGACTCAGGTTCTGCTATCTACGGCTCCGACGCAATCGGTGGTGTCGTAAACTTCATTTTAAAGAAAGACTTTGATGGCGTTTCTGTAAAAGTACGCGCGGGTGACGCGACGGATGGTGGTTACCAAAACGGCCGTTTAGACGTTGTGGCTGGCAAAAACTTTGACGACAAACGTATTCTCTTCGTTGGCCAATTTGCGGGCAACGAAATGCTAAAGCAATCTGACCGAGATGATTGGGCTGGCGATGACGGTTCTAGCCGTTCTCAGCTAAGTGGCTACTCTAGCTACGGTGCAAACTTTGAAGGCGCCAACGGAACACTTCTAACACCAGCTGATGCTGGTTCTTCATGTAAAGAAGTCGTTGGTGATGCCGCGATTGAACGAGCGGATGGAAAGTGTGGTGTTAACCGTTCTGCATACCGAACATTAAAACCAGAAAACAAACAAGTAGACCTACTTTTACGTGGTGAAATGGACATTAACGACAATGTCACTGCCATGGCAGAAGCCCGTTTTGGCTACAAGTCTACAGAATCTGAATTCGAACCTAACCCTTACAGCGTTGAAGTTGATGCCACTCACTTCCGCGGCGAAGGCGAATACACTCGCCGTATGGTCGAATTTGGACCACGCGAAAGTAACACTGAAGCCGATTCTTTTGGCTTAACCTTAGGCTTGAACGGCCTGCTTGCTGATACGTATGATTGGGACCTATCCGCTGGTTACTCTGAGCAAAGCGTTGAAACAAGCAACCCAGCAATCTTTCTAACTCTCGACCAAGCTGTACAAAATGGTGATGTCGATCTTCTAGGGCCTATCTCACAAGACGTTGTAGACAAATACAGCGGCACTTCAAGCAAAGAAGCTTACTCAAAGCTTTACTCTGTTAACGGCTCACTGGCTGGTGATTTGGTTGAACTTCCTGCAGGTATGTCTGGCTTTGCTGTTTATGGTGAATGGAACCGTACTGACTACAATGAGACGATTGATGCTACAACAGCAGCTGGTGGTTTCTCTGGTCTAGGTGGAACATCAGGCGGCGGTGACCGCGATCAGATTGGTCTTGGTGTTGAAGCTCTTATTCCTATCATTGAAGATTTAGAAATGACTGTCGCTGGTCGTTACGACCACTACTTCGACGACTCGGCAACTGGTGGCGCATTCACTCCTAAAGTAGCCCTAGCATACCGTCCTACTGACACCCTATTGCTACGTGGTAGCTACGGTCTAGGCTTCCGAGCTCCAGACTTGAAGCGACTATTTGGTGATCAAACTCGAGGCTTTGGTTCTGGCTTTGACCCAGAGCTTTGTACCAATGCTGGTGGTAGCGGCCCACAAGATAAAGATAAGTACCCAGAGTGTGATACTCAGTACTTCGATACGCTTAATGGCCCTAACTCAGAGCTGAAAGAAGAAACAAGTACAAACATTAACTTGGGCCTAGCGTGGGAGCCTGTGGATGATCTTGGTGTAACCGTTGACTGGTACCACATCAAAATGGAAGACGTCGTAACTGCACCAACTTACCAAGATGTAATTAACGATCCAGGTAAATACCCAGGTACTGAAGTCGTTCGTAACCCAGATGGCACCATCAAGTCGGTATCCTATGGTCCAGTGAACCAGTCGTATGAAGAGCGTTCTGGTATTGACCTAGCGATCAAATACGCATACGACACTAATGAGTTCGGTTCATTTAACACGCGTGTTGCTGTAACGAAGATCTTGATTGCTGAATATCAAGAAAACGACAGCGAGCCTGTAACGGATGAAAGAGATTTCATGCCTGAATACACCGCAACGTTAAATCTTGGCTGGGCATATGAAGATGTCGCTATCAACCTATTTGGTAAATACCGCGACCGTATGTGTTCAAGCTACGCAAACCGTTACTACTTTGATGACTGTGATTCTGCTAAAAAAGCGGGTTACAAAGCAGAAATCGCTAGTATGACAACGTGGAACCTAACGGCTTCTTACCAATTCAACGAGAGTGGTCGTGTAACTCTTGGTGCTATCAACATGTTTGACAAAGTACCGCCTGCAGATCCTCTAAGCGATACCTCTCCATTCTATGCAACTGGGTATGACGATCCAATCGGACGTCAGCTATACGTCGAGGCATCATACGACTTCTAAAAAATATTTGGCGCGGGTTTTCCGCGCCCTTTTCGACTGACTAAAACACTGACAAGGATGCAACCATGAAATTCAAGGAATTTGGTCTCAGTGCCATAGCTGCAGCATTGCTTACTATCAGTAGTAGCTCTATAGCGGCCAACTCTGGTGCTGTCGTTTCCACACAAGCAAAAGCAAATCAATCTTCAGAAGCTTCGCAACAAAAAATCGACAATTATGCCGAAAGTACTGAAGGCATGTTGGCAGAATACAAAGGCTTACTACGTCAAATCGACAGCATGAAAGTCTACAACGAGCAAATTAATCGTATGGTTCAATCACAGCAAGGTGAATTGGACTCATTAAATAACCAAATTGCTCAGATCGATCAAACGGCAACAGAAGTAGTGCCACTAACACTTAAAATGATCGATGCACTCGATGAGTTTGTGACTCTCGATCTGCCTTTCCAGAAAAAAGAGCGTAATAAACGTGTCCAAGAACTGCGTCGTCTCATGGATCGCGCCGACGTAACGACTTCTGAGAAATTCCGTAAAGTGATGGAAGCCTACCAAATTGAAGAAGGCTTCTCTCGCTCAATTGAATCTTACAAAGCTAGCCTAGATAGAAATGGGGAAACCGTGACTTACGATTTCCTACGTATTGGTCGCACGGCGCTTTTATTCCAATCTCCAGACGGTGGTGAGACAGGTATGTGGAACCAACAAACACGTCAATGGGAAACATTACCGGAAAGCTACCGCATAGCGGTACAGCAAGGCCTTCGTATCGCGAAGAAGCAAGCGCCACCAGCGCTAATCAAATTGCCTGTATATGCTGGGGAGGAATAAGAGATGAAAGGATTCAAAACTCTAGCCGCTGGCCTACTAGCGAGCTTATTTATGGTTTCTGGCGTACAAGCAGAAACGCCTAAAAACTTATCTGAACTACTTAAAAACGTAAAATCAGAAAGCATCGTTGAGTCGAAAGAGAACAAAGCCCGTGAAGCTGAGTTCAAGAACAATCGCGATAAGCAAGCGGCATTATTGCAACAAGCTCGCGAAGAGTTAGCTGCGCAGCAAGCACTGGGCGATCAACTTAAAGCAACATTTGATGAAAACGATAAGCAGCTAACTGAACTAACAGAAACCCTACGTGTTCGCTCTGGTACTTTGGGCGAAATGTTTGGTGTGGTCCGCCAGTATGCGGGAGAGTTTAAGGGCTTATTTGCAGCCTCTCAAAACGCTGTTCAGTTCCCGGAGCGTGACGCTCTACTAACGAAACTGGCTGAAAGTAAAGAACTGCCGTCAACACAAGAGCTAGAAGCTTTCTGGCATACCATTCTCCAACAAGTAGTTGCTTCTGGCGAAACTGCAACAACCCAAGCAACGGTTGTTTATGGCGAAGGTAAAGAAGCGGTTCGCGATGTTACTCTTGTCGGTGAATTTAACGCGATTGCCGATGGTAAGTACGTTACTTATGTACCTCAAACAGGTAAGTTCGAAGAACTCTCTCGACAGCCTCGCACCAATATTACACGTCATGTTGCGGGCTTTGAGTCAGCGTCAAACAGCTATGAGCCACTGTTTATTGACCCATCCCGTGGTGTAATTCTGTCTCTACTTGTACAAAGCCCTACCGTTCAAGAACGTATTGATCAAGGTGGCATTGTAGGTTACGTCATCCTTGGTATGGGTGCAGTTGGCGCTATCATTGCTCTAGTTTGCTTCCTACGCCTTCAAGTGATTGGCGGTAAAATGCGTAAGCAAGCGAAATCAGAAACCGTGATTCCTGGTAACCCATTGGGTGAAGTTATCCAGGCTTACCAAGAACACAAAGGTGACAACCTTGAAGATCTTGAAGCGAAACTGGACGAAATCATCCTACGTAACGCACCGAGCATTGAACGCTTTATCAGCTCAATCAAACTGTTCGCTTCTGTAGCACCACTTCTAGGTCTACTGGGTACGGTTATGGGTATGATCGGTACGTTCCAAGCAATCACACTATTTGGTACAGGTGATCCTAAGCTAATGGCTGGCGGTATCTCTGAAGCACTTGTTACTACGATGCTTGGTCTGGTTGTCGCAATTCCTCTACTGTTCTTGTACACCATCGTACACAGTAAAGGTCGTCGTTTGGTTCAAACTCTTGAAGAACAGAGTGCAGGCTTCATCGCTCGCTATCAGGAAAAACTACATAAAGCCGAAAGCTAAGGAGGCGTTATGTGGTGGTTAGTTGGAGAACTTGAATCAATTAGGCGCTTCTTGGGAATGGGTGGCGATGTACTCGTCGCCATCTTCATCCTCAGCTTTATGCTTTGGGCAGTATTGTTAGAACGTTGGTTCTATTTTGCTGCCGTCGCTCCAAAAGCCATGAAAAAAGCCGTTGGCTCATGGCAGGGGCGATCAGAGCACCAGAGCTGGAACGCTAAGATGATCCGACAAGAAATTGTTTCTCGTCAGGACATTGAGAATAAAAAGGGCCTGCCAATCGTGAAAGTATTGATTGCGCTTTGTCCCTTACTGGGTTTGCTCGGCACCGTTGTTGGCATGATCCAAGTATTCGACATCTTAGCGGTAACAGGAACAGGAAGCCCTCGAGCAATGGCCTCGGGGATCTCAAAGGCAACAATCCCAACTTTAGCCGGGATGGTGGCTTCTCTATCAGGACTGTTCTTTAGTTCACGTCTTGATCATTTAGCCAAAGTCACAACGCAAAAGCTGGAAGATAAGCTAAAGCATATTGCCTGAGTAAATGGAATTAGAGGTATAGGTCATGAAAAGACGCTATAGCAGTGATAGCAGTGATGAAACCGCTATCGATATGACACCGATGCTCGACATCGTATTCATCATGTTGATCTTCTTTATCGTAACAACATCGTTCGTAAAAGAAGCTGGTCTAGAAGTAAACCGCCCGACAGCAAGCTCTGCGCAAACCGTGAAAAAAGGTAACATCATGGTCGCAGTTGGTGCGGCGGGTGATGTTTGGGTTGATAAACGCCGCATCGAAGTGGACGCGGTTCGCGCGAATATTGAACGTCTTCGTGCAGAAAGCCCTGATGGCGCAGTTGTTATCCAAGCCGACACTGAAGCAAATGCTGGCGTAGTCGTGAAGGTTATGGACCAGATCAAAATGGCAGGTGTAGAAAGCATCTCCATTGCCGCAACCAATAAGGATTAAGCTTATGCGGTATCTGGCCTCAATTGCACTGGCGCTCATTGTCTCCCTCGGGTTGTTCTGGGGGATGGACAAGCTAGTAAACAAAGAGCGCCACGAGTTAGTGTCGAATGATGACCTGCGTATGGTCGAGTTTATTCGCATTAAACCAGACGAAAAAATACAGGAGAAAAAACGCGAACTTCCAAAGCCACCACCGCCTAAGCGTCCGCCGCCGCCGCCAGAAATGAAAGTGACAGCGACAGTAAAACCGGTGATGGAGCAGACCCCAATGGATATGCCAAAGCTTGACCTACCCGTAAATGTTACAGGTGGTTCGGTGCTTGGACATTATAGCCAGGGTGGAGGTGCGCAACTCGCGGGTAGCGGAGGTCCAACACCTCTAGCGACATTCCAACCTCAAATGCCTAGGAAGGCTGCGAAAGCAGGAATAGAAAAAGGGGTCGTCTTATTAGAGTTTACTGTCAACGCACGTGGTGCCGTAGAGGACATCAAAGTTCTTAAAGAGCAACCACGACGCTTAGGCCTCGGTCGAGCGGCAAGAAAAACAGTCTCTAAATGGACATTTAAACCAAAATTGGTTGACGGGAAACCTGTTAGCTCGCGCCTATCGCAAGAAATAGAGTTCTCAACCAATTAAGGAGTCACGATGAAAAGTTTATGGAAAAGCAAAGTGGCTTCTTTAATTCTCTTCGCAGGAGTGGCAATGACCGCTCCTACGATGGCAAAAGAAGCTCCTCAGTTATCAGATCGGACATTTCGAACCGTTAACAAAGTGCAAGAGTTGATCGCAACTGAAAAATATTCAGCAGCGAAAGAAAAACTAGCAAGCGCTTTAGAAAGCACAAGTTCGAAAAAATACGACCGAGCAGTTTTACTTCAGCAGACTGGCTTTTTGTATTCGCTACAAGACAATTATGTGCAAGCAGCAAAATACTTTGCCGAAGCATTACAGCTCGACGCACTTCCCGTTCCTGTTGCTCAACAAGTTCGCTACAGCTTGGCTCAGCTTTACCTAGCTGAAGAAAAGTATACGTTGTCTGTAAAAACGATGAAGGAATGGTTCAAGGTTGCAGAAACAACCAAAGAGAAGCCTCAAGCTCATGCTTATATCACGTTAGCGAGCGCCTATGTTCAGTTGGAAGATTACAGAAATGCAATCCCACCAACCAAAAAAGCCATCGCGATGAGCAAGAGCCCAAGTGAGTCTTGGTACTTAATTCTCGTTGCATCTCACTACGAGTTAGGCCAGCTGAAAAGCGTTGCCAGTGTACTCAAAACTCTGACTTCAAAGTACCCTCAGAAAAAGCGTTACTGGATGCAACTTTCTGGTGTCTACATGGAGCTAGGTCAAGAGCGCAACTCTCTAGCCACCCTAGAAATGGTTTACAAAATGGGGAAACTAGAAGGAGAGAAGGAATATTTACGCTTTGTAAACTTCTTGGCTTATCAAGGTATTCCATATAAAGCAGCCAAAACTCTTGAAAAGGAAATGGCAGCTGGAAACATTGAAAAGACGAAGGAAAACTATGACCGCCTAGCCAGCTTCTGGCAGCAAGCTAAAGAGCTAGATAAATCAATTCTCGCTTATAAAAAGTCATATAACCTCGCTCCTTCTGCTAAAACGCAAATTCAGATTGCTCGCTTAATGATACAAGACAAGCAGTATTCTGAAGCAACTCGTTTTGTAGAAAGCGCGGCATCCAGTGCCTCTAAAGAGCAAAAGGCAGAACTTGAATACATTCGCGGGATGGCCTATTTCGAGCTTAAGCAGCCACAAAAGGCCTTGCAGGCGATGAAAGGCGCTGCTCAATCGCCAAAATTCAGGTCAACCGTTAGCCCTTGGATAAATTTCCTAGAGTCTCAAGGATAATTCGAAGATTAAGTGTGAGTCAGTCGCACGCCTGGGGAAGTGAAAGCTTCCCCTTTTTTCCGTTTTATCTTTATTAACCCCTATTTTTAACCAGAGTCACTCACGCAAGCCAAATCGGGACTCTAAACCTAAAATCAGCACACTAAACGGTTGTAGAAATGGTTTTAATAACAGAGTGCGCGGATGGTAAGTCCTGTATCACGCTCCTTCTTCGCTGTTTAGGAACACTCTGGCGTAAGTAACTATTTCATCTGAGACGATCACAGACAGAAAGATCAACTGGTAACAAAATAGAGATCATGATACTCTTCGCCTCCATTTTTCTGGCGGGATTATCACCAATATCCACCCCTTTGGTGGTTGATTTCTCAATGCCAGTGCTATCGTTATAAGAATGTCGAACTTTCCTTCGGCACTCAATCAATCCAATCAAAAGTGGAACAGTACAATGGGCAAAGGTACTCTCTATATCGTATCTGCACCTAGCGGCGCAGGTAAATCTAGCTTGATCTCAGCGATGTTGGAACGCAACCCAACCTACGCAATGAAAGTGTCTGTGTCTCACACCACGCGCAACATGCGACCTGGTGAAGAAAATGGTGTCCACTACCATTTTGTAGCGAAAGATGAGTTTGAAGCCCTGATCGCTAAAGGTGACTTCCTAGAATACGCAGAAGTGTTTGGTAATTATTACGGCACATCTCGTGTATGGATTGAAGAAACACTAAATAAAGGTATCGACGTTTTTCTAGATATCGACTGGCAAGGCGCACGCCAAATCCGTGAACAAATGCCAGAAGCCAAAAGCATCTTCATCCTGCCACCATCAAACGGTGAGTTAGAGCGTCGCTTGAACACTCGTGGTCAAGATAGCGATGAAGTGATCGCAAAGCGTATGGCTGAAGCCAAGTCGGAAATCTCTCATTACAACGAGTACGACTACGTGATCGTAAACGACGATTTTGATACCGCTTTGATGGATTTTAAAGCTATCTTGCGTGCTGAAAGATTGAAGGAAGAAAAGCAAGCTGCTAAATATAAAGGTATGCTTGACGCGTTGTTAGCAGAGTAACTTCAAAAAAGTCACGCTGTAAAACATAAAGAATTTCCCGTTTTTTGCCCAGTGCGAAAAACACAATAAACTACCTGAGAAAGTCCACAAACGGTGGCTTGTCTAATTGCTAGTAAATAAAGTAGTTAGGTTGTATACTTTCTCGTCATTCTAAAATTTTAGTTAACTATTTGGAGTCCTCATGGCACGCGTAACTGTTCAAGACGCTGTTGAAAAAGTTGGCAACCGTTTCGACCTAGTACTGATTGCGGCTCGCCGCGCTCGTCAAATGCAAACTGGCGGTAAAGATGCACTAGTGCCAGAAGAGAACGATAAGCCAACGGTTATCGCTCTACGCGAAATCGAAGAAGGTTTAATTACTAAAGAAGTTCTAGACGCTCGTGAACGTCAAGAACAGCAAGAGCAAGAAGCGGCAGAGCTAGCGGCAGTAAGCAGCATCGCTCACAACCGTTAATTCTGACTTTAGAATTCAACAACCTCCCGGGCCTATAATTTGTATCTATTCGATAGCCTCAAAGACGTTGCCCAAGAATACCTAACAGAGCCTCAGATTGAGGCTCTGCGTCAATCTTATGTGGTAGCGAGAGATGCCCATGAAGGGCAAACCCGCTCTAGCGGTGAACCATACATCATCCACCCTGTCGCAGTGGCTCGTATCTTGGCCGAAATGCGCCTTGATATCGAAACCCTCCAAGCTGCTTTGCTGCATGACGTCATTGAAGACTGTGATGTAACTAAAGAAGATCTCGAAGAGAAATTCGGCAACACTGTCGCAGAATTGGTTGATGGTGTATCTAAACTGGACAAACTCAAATTCCGCGATAGGAAAGAGGCTCAGGCTGAGAACTTTCGTAAGATGGTTCTGGCCATGGTGCAAGATATCCGCGTCATTCTGATCAAACTGGCTGACCGCACGCACAACATGCGTACGCTTGGCGCGCTTCGACCAGATAAAAAGCGTCGTATTGCTCGTGAAACGTTAGAAATTTACGCGCCCCTCGCTCATCGTCTTGGTATTCACAATATCAAAACCGAACTCGAAGAGTTGGGCTTTGAGGCGCTATATCCCAACCGCTACCGCGTACTGAAAGAAGTGGTTAAAGCCGCACGTGGTAACCGTAAAGAGATGATCCAACGCATTCACAGCGAAATAGAAGGCCGTCTGCAAGATTTTGGCTTGAATGCTCGCGTCGTTGGTCGTGAGAAAAACCTGTTCTCTATCTACAACAAGATGAAAACCAAAGAACAGCGCTTTCACACCATCATGGATATCTATGCGTTCCGAGTCGTTGTTGATACCGCTGATACTTGTTATCGCGTTTTAGGCCAAGTACACAGCTTGTATAAGCCACGTCCTGGTCGCATGAAAGATTACATCGCGGTACCAAAGGCGAACGGCTATCAATCGCTACACACTTCCATGGTTGGCCCACACGGCGTACCTGTTGAAGTTCAGATCCGTACTGAAGATATGGATCAAATGGCGGACAAAGGTGTCGCAGCACACTGGTCTTATAAAGACAAAGGCGACAAGTCTGGCACCACTGCGCAAGTGAAAGCTCAGCGTTGGATGCAAAGCCTGTTAGAGCTACAACAAAGCGCGGGTAACTCATTCGAATTCATTGAAAACGTAAAATCCGATCTTTTCCCAGATGAGATTTACGTCTTCACACCAAAAGGTCGTATCGTTGAATTACCTTTAGGCGCAACGGCTGTCGACTTTGCCTATGCCGTACATACCGATGTAGGCAACTCTTGTGTTGGTGCTCGTGTTGATCGTAACCCTTACCCATTGAGTAAGGCATTGAAAAACGGTCAGACGGTGGAAATTATCAGTGCCCCTGGTGCGCGTCCGAATGCAGCATGGCTAAACTATGTCGTGACTTCTCGTGCCCGCACTAAGATTCGACAAGTACTGAAAACGATGCGTCGTGAAGAGTCGATCACTTTAGGTCGTCGCCTACTTAATCACGCACTTGGCCGTCACTCGATTGATTCAATTTATCCAGAAAATATCCAAGAAGTCTTGAATGATCTTCGCCTAGAAAGCATCGATGATTTATTGGCTGCTATTGGATTGGGTGAGTTGATGAGCATTGTGATCGCACGTCGTCTCCTTGGTGACACCGAAGAGCTCACGACAACAAGTTCAATCCCAACGGACTCGAAGAAGAAGCTTCCGATTCGTGGCGCAGAAGGCTTATTGCTGACGTTTGCAAATTGTTGTCATCCTATCCCAGATGATCACATTATTGCTCACGTATCGCCTGGTCGTGGTTTGGTTGTTCACCGAGAAACATGTCCGAACGTTCGTGGTTATCAGAAAGAGCCAGACCGTTATATGGCTGTCGCTTGGTCTGAAGACTACGATAAAGAGTTCATTGCTGAACTTAAAGTCGACATGCTTAACAACCAAGGTGCTCTTGCAGAACTGACCAACGTGATCTCGAAAACAGGATCAAACATTCATGGCCTTTCAACGGAAGAACGTGATGGTCGTCTATACACTGTGACTGTGCTGTTGACGACGAAAGATCGTGTCCACCTTGCTGGTATCATGCGTAAGATTAAGGCAATGCCTCAAGCAACCCGAGTCAGACGCAGAAAGAACTAACCTCTATCGCCACCTACTCTGTTAGGTGGCGATTTTTTATACCTCAATAAATATGAACCTAGAACGTTACAACCGTATTCACCAAGTCCTAAAAACTCGCCAAACTGATCTGACACTTTGTCTCGAAGAAGTACATAAGCCAAACAACGTCTCTGCTGTGATCCGCACCGCTGACGCGACAGGCTTACACAAAGTTCACGCAATTTGGCCAGACAAAATGCGTACGCTGAGCCATACCTCAGCTGGCGCGCGTAACTGGGTTGAAGTGGATACTCACGATTCGATTGAAACTGCGATTACCGAACTCAAAGCGCAAGGTATGCAGGTTTTGGTGACCAATCTTTCGGACACCGCCGTCGATTTTCGCGAAATCGACTACACCAAACCAACGGCAATCATTTTAGGCAGCGAAAAGGTTGGCGCTTCGGAGCAAGCCAAACAGCTTGCCGATCAAGACATTATTATCCCGATGGTGGGCATGGTGCAGTCACTAAACGTATCGGTTGCCAGTGCCGTAATTTTGTATGAAGCGCAACGTCAACGTGAAGCCGCAGGCATGTACGACCGAGAAGAAAGCGCTCTGCCTAAAGAGACAATCAACCGTATTCTCTTTGAACGTGGTCACCCAGTGCTGGCAAAGGTCGCGAAACGAAAAGGGCTCGTTTACCCACCACTCGATGAAGAAGGTCAAATCATCGCCGATGACGCGTGGTGGCAAGAGATGCAAAGCAAGTAACAGACTTTCGTCATCCTGAACGGCGGCGAAGGAGCGTGGTTCAGGATCTAATTCTCAAATATACAGATGCTGATAGTGTTAACTTCAGCGACATACTTGTTGGAAATAGAATCCTGATGTCGCTAAAGCTCCTCGGAATGATAGGTTATCAGTCAAATCATGACACTAACTAAAGCATGACTATTTTTTCCTGTACAAAAACACAGCTCCATGGTTAACATACTTCTATGTTAACCATTTTCTTGAGCCCTCTATGTCCGCCCAAATGTTATCTGCCGTCCCATTAACCTCCCTTTCTGGAGTTGGCGCGAAAGTCGCAGAAAAACTCGCCAAAGTTGGCTTACATAGCGTTCAAGATTTGCTGTTTCACCTTCCGTTACGCTACGAAGATCGTACTCGTATTTACCCTATTGCCAAACTGCATGCTGGCCTTTGGGCGGCCGTGCAAGGTAAGGTCATGGCAGTCGACACTATCTTCGGTAAGCGCAAAATGCTAACGGTAAAAATCAGCGACGGTAATGGCACTATCACGCTGCGCTTTTTCAACTTTACCGCAGCCATGAAGAACAATTTCACGCAAGGTAAGTTAGTGCATGCTTACGGTGAAATTAAGCGCGGTGGCATGGGTTTGGAAATTGTTCATCCTGACTACAAGTTTTACGTCAGTGAGCAAAAGCCCGATGTAGAACAGAGCTTAACCCCTGTTTATCCCACCACCGATGGATTGCGTCAAATCACATTGCGCAACCTTACCGAACAAGCTTTAGCCCTGCTTGATAAAACCGCAGTGCAGGAATTACTTCCAGCGGGGTTGTATGACCATCAAATCACGATGTCGCAAGCGCTGCACACCATTCATCGCCCACCACCAACCATTAATTTAGATGAGTTTGACGAAGGCAAACATCCTGCCCAAATCCGCTTGATCATGGAAGAATTGCTCGCACAAAACTTATCGATGCTAGCGGTGCGTAGCAAAGGTCAGAAGGATTCAGCGCTACCTCTCGGTCCTTGTAATAAACTAAAAACGCAGCTTTTAGCCCAACTGCCTTTCTCTCCTACAAACGCTCAAACCCGAGTAGTACAAGAGATTGAAGCCGATCTAGAAAAACCGCACCCAATGATGCGATTAGTGCAAGGCGATGTTGGTTCGGGGAAAACGTTGGTTGCCGCTTTGGCCGCTGTTAGAGCCATTGAGCATGGCCATCAGGTGGCACTCATGGCGCCAACCGAACTATTGGCCGAGCAACACGCTATCAACTTCGCAAACTGGTTTGAAACAATGGGCATTCAAGTCGGTTGGTTAGCGGGCAAACTCAAAGGTAAGGCAAAGGAAGCCGAGCTGGCTCGTATTGCCAGTGGTGAAGCGCAAATGGTAGTGGGTACTCACGCGCTATTCCAAGAGCACGTTGAATTTCATCACCTTGCCTTGGTCATCATTGATGAACAGCACCGCTTCGGTGTCCATCAGCGATTAGAATTGCGTGAAAAAGGCGCAAAACAAGGCGCTTATCCTCATCAGTTGATCATGACGGCGACGCCTATTCCTCGAACCTTAGCGATGACCGCTTACGCCGATCTGGAAACTTCCGTGATTGACGAGCTACCACCGGGTCGAACGCCGATTCAAACCGTTGCCATTCCTGATACAAAACGTGACGACATCGTCGAACGTGTCCGAAATGCCTGCTTAAACGAAGGCAAGCAGGCATATTGGGTGTGTACCCTGATTGATGAGTCGGAAGTATTAGAAGCGCAAGCCGCGGCAGATACCGCAGAAGAGCTTCAACGTAAACTGCCGGACGTAAAAATTGGTCTAGTACACGGACGAATGAAGCCGGCAGAGAAACAAGCGGTGATGCAAGATTTCAAAGACAATAAACTGCATTTGCTGGTCGCAACGACAGTAATTGAAGTTGGTGTGGATGTGCCAAACTCTAGCTTGATGATCATAGAAAACCCTGAACGTCTTGGTTTGGCACAATTACACCAGTTAAGAGGTCGCGTGGGCCGAGGTTCCGTTGCTAGCCATTGTGTGCTGCTGTACCACTCTCCGCTGTCAAAAACCGCGCAAAAACGCCTCGGAGTACTACGTGAAAGTAACGATGGCTTCGTCATTGCGCAGAAAGACCTAGAAATTCGTGGCCCTGGAGAACTATTGGGTACAAAGCAGACAGGTCTTGCTGATTTCAAAATCGCAGACTTAGTTCGAGATCAACGCCTGATTCCCGAAGTTCAGCGTATTGCGCGTCATATTCATGACAATTACCCGACTAACGCAACAGCGATTATCGATCGCTGGTTGGGTGAGCGGGATATTTACTCCAAAGCGTAATGATTGAAAGCGAGCCAAATGGCTCGTTTTTTAACACGCCAAAAGCAAACGTTTGCTTTTTGAGTAAATCTCTCTATAATCGCGCACAAATTTTTAAGTGTGTTAGATCACACTCCACCAACCTGAGTTGACTCTGATTAACAGCAATCACAGGTAACGACGTCAACTCCACCCTGCTCTCCCATTCAGCGAGAACTAGGGAAATATTGCGACTAGCGAGACAAACAATGACAACTTCAAACCGATCTTCGGAACTGGTCTATCAACTCAACGATCGACCACCTTTGCCTCAAACCATTTTTGCCGCACTTCAGCACTTATTGGCGATGTTCGTCGCGGTTATCACTCCGTCACTGATCATCTGTCAGTCTTTGGGTGTACCAGCAGACCAAACGAATACCATCATCAGCATGTCTTTGTTTGCGTCAGGCGTGTCTTCGTTTATTCAAATTCGCACCGTTGGCCCAATTGGCTCTGGTTTGCTCTCTGTTCAAGGCACCAGCTTTAACTTTTTAGGTCCTATTATTGGTGCAGGCCTATCGCTGAAAGCCGGTGGAGCAGACATCAGTACCATGATGGCTGCCATTTTTGGTACGATTTTAGTCGCATCATTTGCAGAAATTTTTCTATCTCGCGTGTTGGAGCATGCCCGCCGAATCATCACTCCGCTTGTTTCAGGCATCGTCGTCACTCTTATCGGTCTCACACTGATTCAAGTCGGCTTAGTATCAATGGGCGGTGGCTACGCAGCATTAAATGAAGGAACCTTCGGCAGCTTAGACAAACTTGCTCTGGCTGGGACGGTACTTGGATTAATTGTGATTTTAAACCGCTCGAAAAACCCATACATCCGTGTGGCTTCAATCGTGATTGCGATGCTAGTGGGCTACATCATGGCGTATTTTATGGGGATGGTAGATACTTCTCAGCTAGGCGCAACCGAGATCGTAGCACTGCCCGTACCAATGCAATATGGCTTATCGTTTGACTGGTCTCTGTTCATTCCGCTGGTACTGATTTTCTTTATTACCGCACTAGAAGCCATCGGTGATATTACCGCAACATCTGAAGTGTCTGGTGAGCCAGTAAAAGGCCCAGTGTACATGAAACGCATTAAGGGCGGTGTGTTAGCAGACGGCTTAAACTCTGCAATCGCAGCCGTTTTCAACAGCTTCCCGAACTCAACGTTTAGCCAGAATAACGGCATCATCATGCTAACAGGAGTCGCGAGCCGCTACGTGGGTTACTTTATTTCTGGCATGTTAGTGATTCTTGGCTTGTTTCCTGGCGTCGCTAGCTTTGTTCAGCTGATTCCTGAGCCAGTACTTGGCGGCGCAACGATTGTCATGTTTGGTACGATTGCTGCCGCTGGTGTGCGTATTATCTCTCGTGTTGAGCTCGATCGCCGCGCAATTCTGATCATGGCCTTATCCTTCTCAATGGGACTTGGTATCGCACAAAAACCAGAGATCCTGCAATTTATGCCAGAATTTATTAAGAGTATTTTCTCAACTGGTGTTGCAGCAGGTGGCATCACAGCGATCATTTTAAATCTACTTCTGCCAGAGAAACTGGAAGACGAAGATGAACTTCCTCAGGAAGTGAAAGAGTCTTAAGATTATTGAGAATAAGAAAAGCCCAACCTATTTAGGTTGGGCTTTTTGTTTAAAGGGTGCAGGCCATCGACTTACTTGGTAGGAAAGCTGATTTGAGCGATTAAACCGCCTTCACTGCGATTACGCATCACCACAGAGCCTGAATGTTGGCTGATTATACGCTTCACAATCGCCAACCCTAGCCCAGTGCCTTCACTACCGCGAGCGGTGTCACCACGCGTAAAGGGTTCAAATAACCTCGCGATTTGAGAATGCTCGATACCCGGTCCATTGTCCTCTACTGAAATCCACACTAGCTGCTTATCTGCTGTCACACCAGTGCTGATTTTGACCCAGCCATTGCCATAACGTAGCGCATTCACAACTAAGTTACTGATCGCCCGCTTAATCGCAATCGCGCTTCCTTTGGCTGGCGGCAAGTTAAGATTAAGATCTGTTTCAATTT
The DNA here is from genome assembly GCF_033339195.1 of Vibrio sp. 811. Taxonomy (NCBI): domain Bacteria; kingdom Pseudomonadati; phylum Pseudomonadota; class Gammaproteobacteria; order Vibrionales; family Vibrionaceae; genus Vibrio; species Vibrio sp. 811. The sequence continues at coordinate 129,059 of NZ_JAWOUB010000010.1, read as the reverse complement.
CAACCTCATAGCCACCTTCAGAACTGGCGACGTCACTGGCAATCGTACTGATATCAACCGCTTCAAACGATTCTTGGTTCACCGGTTTGAGATAATCCATAAACTGACTGATGATCTCATTACATTCTTCCGTATCGCTAATGATCCCCTCCGCAAGATAGCTGTCCTCAGGAGACATCATTTCTGTTGCTAGGCGAATACGCGTCAGAGGTGTTCGTAAGTCATGGCTAATCCCTGCCATTAATAAGGCTCGGTCTTCTTCTAGCTCTTGAATACCTTTCGACATTTGATTAAAGGCTCGAGTTACAGAGCGAATCTCCGATGCGCCTTTCTCTGCTAAGGGGGGCGGGATCTCACCTCGACCGACGTCTTTCGCGGCTCTCTCTAAAGCCAAAAGTGGACGGTTTTGCAAACGAATAAACAACCAACCACCTGCAATGATCAGCAGCGCCATAATCAAGCTGTTACGAAACAGCGGGGCAAAATCTTCTTCTTGCAGCTCAGATAACGGAATACGAATGATGGAGTTCGGCAACTTTTCGATGTGCATCCACAAAATGTAACTTTCATCGCCAAGCAATAAGCGCACTTCTGTGGGCGAACCCAGCTCTTGGCTCATTTCTTCAGACATCAAATCAATCGACATTGCGTGATGAAATTCAATCGCCTTATCGCTATCGAGACTATGAACCGTCACCCCTAATCTTTCTAACAATTGACGCCTTAACGGTGCATCAGACTTTAAAGGTCCTTCATCATCAAGCACCAAATTGAGCTCATGGGCGAGAATTTTATTGAACTGCTGCAAACTCGGCATCAACGCGTAGTTAAAAACGGCGTAGTAAGAGAAAACTTGGCTCGCGAGAAGCAAAGAGATGAACAGCAGAATAGATTGTGTCAGTGAACTTCGGATGCGCATGGAACGTTCCTAGTGGTCCTAATCGCGAAATTTCAGCCTTCAAAGGGAAGGTAATGAAGGCTGAAGTTGCTATAGCCAAGTGCTGGCTATGGAGTGAAGAGGTTACACCTCTTTGCCGTCTGGGACGAAAACATAACCTAGGCCCCATACGGTTTGAATGTAGCGCGGCTTGCTCGGATCGTCTTCTAACATGCGACGTAAACGTGAGATTTGTACGTCAATAGAACGTTCCATTGCAGAATATTCACGGCCACGCGCCATGTTCATCAATTTGTCTCGTGACATTGGCTCACGCGCATTCATCACGAGCGCCTTTAGGACAGCAAACTCTCCAGAGGTGAGTGGCATTGCCTCGTCACCGCGGAACATCTCGCGAGTGCCTAGATTGAGTCGGAATTCCCCGAACTCCACCACTTTTTCTTCCGTGCTTGGTGCACCCGGCAACTCTACGGTTTGGCGGCGTAATACGGCCTTGATGCGAGCCAACAATTCGCGTGGGTTAAACGGTTTTGGCAAATAATCATCCGCCCCTACCTCAAGACCTACGATGCGGTCCACTTCATCACCTTTCGCGGTGAGCATTAAGATTGGCAACATATTGTTAGCGTGGCGTAGACGACGACAAATTGACAAACCGTCTTCACCTGGCAACATTAGGTCCAGCACCATTAAGTGAAAGTTTTCGCGCGTTAGTAGGCGATCCATCTGTTCGCCATTGGCGACACTTCGTACCTGAAAACCTTGCTCAGAAAGGTAACGCTCCAATAGAGCACGTAAACGAGCATCGTCATCAACCACTAAAATTTTATGATTTTCTTGCATTGAAACATCCTTTCAGAAGCGTCTATTGTCGAAAATGTATCACTGTTTTTCCTAACGTGCTCAAGCAAATTGTTACTCTTTTTATCTTAAGCGCTTTATTCTCTCTCTAGCAGGTATTTTCAGCACCTACTATTGACCATAATTCCATTCCAGTTCACGTTTGGCCTCAAGCAGCTCTTGCTGTGCCTCAGCCAGCTTGTGACGTTTTTTCTCAATTTTGTCTGCTTTCCCTGAATGCTGAGCTTCGACTAATTCTTCCTCTCGCTCCTCAACTTCTTTAGTCTTTTCTTCCACTTCTGTTTGCAGCTCTTGCCGCAGCTCACCTTCCGAGCATTCATTCTGGATAGCGGAAAGTGCTTGCTCCAAGCCTTTAATGCGATGCTCATTACCTTGCGCTTTTGCATACTCAAGCTGCTGCTCTACCGCTAACTCTTTAGCGTCACAGCCTTTCACTTCATCTTGAGCAAAAACTGAAAGTGAGAAACCTATTGTTAGTGCAGCACTACACATGACTGCTTTGTTCATTTTACTTCTCCGAGAAAGGCACCATGCCTTTATACCAAATATTCTGACATTGAGACCCAAGTCACTCCTAGTGAACTTCATGAGACTTGAATCGGTGATAAAGCCTCAGTCTTCCGAGGCCGGTTGAGTATATTCAATTGAGTTGATGAACCACTCTTTTTCACCTTCTGGGGTGCGTACCGTGAACTCTTCATCCACTTGTTTTTTCAACATCGCTCGCGCCATAGGTGAATCGATAGAGATGTAGTCTTTCGCATCGCCATAAATCTCTTCAGGCCCGACAATACGAAACTTTTTCACTTCTCCTGCCTCATTTTCTATTTCCACCCATGCACCAAAAAAGACTTTGCCTTCTTGTTGCGGAGAATAGTCAACGATCGTGACTTCTGGCAGGAATTTACGAAGGAAGCGGACACGACGGTCGATCTGACGGAGTAAACGTTTATTGAAGGTGTAATCCGCATTTTCTGAGCGATCGCCCAGGCTCGCAGCCCAAGTGACGATCTTGGTGATTTCCGGGCGCTTTTCATTCCAAAGGTAATCATGCTCTTGTTTGAGTTTGTTGTAACCTTCTCGTGTAATCAGCTTAGTTTTCAAATTAACTCCTATCTCAACTAAAAAATGCTGCTCTTTGGCAGCATTAAGGAGATGATATACCCAAAGATCCAATGTTGTTCAGGCTTTGGGTATCAAGGTGATAAGGCGGCCAGAGTGTTACTTTTCGTAATCCGGTTTTTGCGTCACGATGTAATTCGTATCACTCGAAACAACCGCGCCATGTTTTAGGAAGTTTTTACCTAAAATCATGCTGTAATGGAAGCGACCTCGGTCCTGTAAGTTGACTCGGATCTTCTTCTCTAATTCGCCAAGCTTAACATGCATTTCAACCACAGGGCGTACGTTCGCTTTCTCGCCTTTCTTAGCTTTAATACGCATGACATCAACAACAGGCTTGGTAAACGCCTGTTTCATGCCAAGATCGTTCTCATAGGTAAAGCTCACCATGTCTTTGCCGTCTTTCTTAAACTGCTTGATGTTCTTAGCATTGATTGAGCTTACATCTGCACCCGTGTCTAACTTCACAGGGAAAGACATCCCCTCAACTTCAGCCACTTCGATATGGCCAGCTTTGAAAAGTGGCCTTGCATCTAGTAGATGGTCTGCGCGAGTGTTCAGCAACACACCACCCTTGGCTATGTCATGACCAAAGACGAAAAAGGGTTGAGTGTCACCCTCATCAAGCACATCGAGCGCAAACTTCATTGATGTGTCTTTTCTACCGAGAAGAAAGTCTCCTTCGACAACAGGGCGAACCGCGCTGCCAACCTTGAGCTTTTTCAACACTGGTTTGGTGATTTTTTCTTCTTTCCCCTCATCGTTCATTAAATAAAACGTGACGGATTCATCCTTACCTTTTTCTGTTACTTCAAACCCATTTACACGCAGTAATGGCGTTTTCACAGTAAAAGTGGGGTAAGCAGGGACGGTATAACCATCAATGGTGACCTGTTCTTCTGGTGAAACGACAAGAGGTTTTGATTTGAGTGCGCTTTTGAACGTTTTTTCTACGCCACCCAGTAGATTTTCTCTGTCCGTATCAATAACAAAGTGCTGACTCGCGACGTCCCGACCTAAGCGAATTTGCGAACTGAACTTACTGCGATCACGCAGATACACCAACCAACGTTGAGTTTCATTTTCGCCGACTTTGACGGGTAAATAGACTAAAGGGCGCTCGCTTTTGGTCGTTTTCAGCATTCGTACCAAGGGTAATGTCATAGGATGACGCTTGCCATTCTCGCCCTCTAACATAAAAGAGACTTCGTTATGCTTTTTGTCTACCTTGATGTCCAGTGCATGGACGTTGGTATAACGGCTAGAAGTTGAGATGCTGATCTTATATGGCACACCTTCGACTTCAACCGTCTCTTTTTTGCCAATCATTTTTGCGCGTGGCTGTTCTTGAAGGTAATCGTAACCAGCGAAGACCCATGCGTTATCATCGAGATAGGTTTTACCAATCAAGATAGGAGAAGAGAATTGCGTACGCTTGGTCAGGTTCACTTCCGTATCAACGGTGTGACCAGCGATTGTCATCGGCATTTTTATTGTCGGGCGTAGGATGGGCTTTTTGCTTGTTCGGCTGCGAATCGCGCTCACTCTTTCCAGATCATCGGTAATCTGTATTTCCTTCCCTGTATAAGGGTGAGGAACCGTAAAGCTAACCTTTACTTGATATGGCTTAAAGCTGTCGGCGTCCCACTTTGCCTTCGTACCACCTAAGTCATCGACAATCGCCCAAAGTAACTCGTTATCTTTCAAATCTTGGTAATCTGGGTGTGAGCTACTGACATGGATATTCTCCGCATGCATCGATGTCGTATCTGCACCAGTATCAATCTTGCCAATAAATGGCACCGCTTTTAGTTCCGGAATGTCACTGTAGTAGACGCTCTCCACACGCCCTAGTACCAATTTGTTATCGAGCTGATAAACGGGAGCTTGTGTGGTTCCTGAGATAGACTGCGCCCAACTAAGCGGGGCGGCAAGTAAGGCACTCGTAAGCGCTAACGCCAAAGACATTTTTTTCATCATGATTATCCGTATAAGCCGAGGTACATTTAGTGATATCAACAACCGTGGAATTAGGTTAGTCGATAACTGCGGATATAAGTTCTCAATTTAATTACAGTTTTGACATAAATCTGACTGATGTCCACCAGCGCCCGGTAAATTTTTGCCTCGTTAATTTAAAACATTGCAAATTCTTCGAATGACCCCAATGTTCTATACAACCAAAACCGAATTAAAAGAGAAAACACGGATGAGCCAAGCTATCTGTCGCATGATTGCTCAAGAACTGAATGTTCGCCCAGAGCAAGTCAACGCCGCTGTCACCCTAATTGATGATGGCAACACTGTCCCTTTTATTGCACGTTACCGCAAAGAGGTGACGGGGGGCCTTGATGATACCCAACTGCGTACTTTGGACAGCCGTCTGTCTTACCTTCGTGAAATGGATGATCGCCGTCAAACCATCCTCAAATCAATCCAAGAGCAAGGCAAACTGACGCCAGAGCTAGAACAAGAGATCGCGCAGGCAGACAGCAAAACTCGTCTTGAAGACTTATACCTACCTTACAAACCAAAGCGTCGTACGAAAGGTCAGATCGCGATTGAAGCTGGTCTTGAACCACTCGCAGATCAGCTTTGGAATCATCCACAAACCGAGCCAGAAAGCGAAGCAAGCAAATACCTTGATGCAGACAAAGGCATCGCAGACACCAAAGCTGCATTGGATGGCGCTCGCGCGATCATCATGGAGCGCATCGCAGAAGACGCAAACTTACTGGAAAAAATTCGCAACCACTTAAATCGCAATGCGGAACTAGTTTCACGAGTCGTTGAAGGCAAAGAGCAAGAAGGCGAGAAGTTTAAAGATTACTTCAACCACAACGAGCCCCTAAGCAAAGTGCCATCGCACCGCGCACTGGCGATGCTACGCGGCCGTAACGAAGGCTTCCTGACATTGGCGATGAACGCTGATCCAGAACAGGAAGAAGGCGCTCGTCAGTCTTACTGCGAAACGATTATCGCCGACCATTATGGCGTAACGCTAAGCAGCGCACCGGCGGATACCTGGCGTAAGCAAGTGATCAGCTGGGCATGGCGCATCAAAGTATCGATGCACATGGAAACCGAGCTAATGGGCGCAATGAAAGAGCGCGCTGAAATCGAAGCGATTGAAGTATTCGCCACTAACCTAAAAGACTTGTTGATGGCAGCACCGGCTGGCCCTCGTGCAACACTTGGCCTCGATCCGGGTCTGCGTACAGGTTCAAAAATCGCGGTTGTCGACTCAACAGGTAAAGTGCTTGCCACCGAAACCATCTACCCTCACCCACCACAAAAACAATACGACAAGTCAGCACAAATCGTTGATCAGTTGGTGCGTAAGTACAATGTGGATTTGATTGCGATTGGTAACGGTACGGCTTCACGTGAAACCGACAGCTTTGTCGCAGACGTCATCAAACGTGGCAACCTGAAAGTTCAGAAGATCATCGTAAGTGAAGCGGGGGCTTCGGTTTACTCAGCGTCTGAGCTTGCAGCAAAAGAGTTCCCGAATATGGACGTATCACTGCGTGGTGCAGTGTCGATTGCACGTCGTTTGCAAGATCCATTGGCTGAACTCGTGAAAATTGATCCGAAATCTATTGGTGTGGGTCAATACCAGCACGATGTAAGCCAATCTATGTTGGCAAAACGCCTAGATGCGATTGTGGAAGACTGTGTAAACGCGGTTGGTGTTGATGTGAACACTGCTTCTGCGGCGCTACTGACGCGCGTAGCAGGCTTATCAAGCACCATCGCGCAGAACATTGTCGACTTCCGCGATGAGAACGGCCGCTTCGAAGCACGTACAACCTTAAAGAAAGTACCTCGTTTAGGTCCTAAGGCGTTCGAGCAGTGTGCAGGCTTCCTACGAATCATGGATGGTAAGAACCCACTTGATGCGTCTGCGGTTCACCCAGAAGCGTACCCAGTGGTCAAAGCGATTTCTGAGAAGAACAACAAAGATATCAAAGCACTGATTGGTGATTCAAGCTTCCTTAAAGGTCTGCATGCGGTCGATTACACCGACGATAACTTCGGCGTTCCAACCATTACAGACATCATCAAAGAGCTGGATAAGCCGGGTCGTGACCCACGTCCAGAATTCAAAACGGCGACGTTTGCAGAAGGTGTAAACTCGGTATCTGACTTGGAACCGGGCATGATTCTAGAAGGTGTGGTATCGAACGTAGCCAACTTCGGTGCCTTCGTTGATATCGGCGTTCACCAAGATGGTCTCGTACACATCTCTGCACTGACAGATCGTTATGTGTCTGACCCACGTGAAGTGGTGAAAGCGGGCGACATCGTCAAAGTGAAAGTGATGGAAGTTGACGTGCAGCGTAAACGTATTGGTCTATCGATGCGTATGAACGACGAGCCGGGTCAAGACAACCGTAGCCAACGCTCATCAGCAGCGCCGCGTCGTAATGACCAACCGCAGCGTCGTCAGCCTCGCCGTGATGATTCGTCATCGAACAGCGCGATGGGCGGTGCATTTGCTGCAGCGTTTGCTAAAGCGAAAAAGTAATCTTACCTAGGCTTCACCGCTAACGAGCTTTCATAACTAAAAAGAAAACGCTCCAATCAGTCAACCTGCTTGGAGCGTTTTTGTTTGAGTAGGATATTGAGTCGTCATAATACTGCTATCACTTCTGACGGGGTATGGGGAGCGACTGCATGACCATAATGAAACTTGATCACCTTCCTGCGCTTTTCCATTAATCCTTCATTGATCGCAGCATCCAAAATGCGCTTTGGTAAGCGAAAGCGGATCGCGTAGCCTTTCCCCTGGTCTTCACTATACGATTTGAGCGCAAGCAAACTAAAAAGCCGTTCTAGTGTATCTTCCGGCTCTTCTTGATAACGCGTGTCGACTTCCGTTTCCATATCATAATCAGGATGCTCTGAAGGATCCCAAGAAGACTGACGTCGGCGCTTGTCGTCACCTTTTACTTTTCGCTCTGCATTGGTTTTGGCCAATGCGACCGTTGGCGTTACAGGCTCTCGGACTTTATTGTCGCGAGCTGCTTGTTCCGTCTGCACATTCACGGATGGGGCGATCAGTGGCACACTTACGTTGGTCGGTGACACAATCATTGCGAACCCTCCTCAGAGTCGCCCAACTCGTCAATATGGCTTAGCTTTATTGGCTAATAAAACCTCACCACCCTTTATATCGACCACTTTTTAAACAACTTGAGGTATTTCCGCTCGTACTTGCTCAATCGTGAGCAAACTCTCGGATTTGAACACAAAATTCGTCATGTTCGGTGATAAAAGGCGCATGAGAGGACTGATTAAAAACAAACTGCTGGGTATGAGGCAACTGTTCACTTAAATCGTTAGCTACTTTAATTGGCACCAACCCATCTAAACGGCCATAAAGACGCAACATTGGAACAGAAAGAGACGTCAACGCATCGCGCAGATCCACATCAGCAAGGATGTTTAGCCCAACCAACAGCGATTCAGGGTTTGGCTGAGGGCGCGATAGTACCGCTTGCTTGAGCTGTTTAACGTCTTTACGCGCTGATGGGCTGCCCATCGCTTGCAACGCCATAAAGCGCTCAATGGTCAGTGAGAAATCTTCTAGCAACTGAGAGGTGAACGCACTCAGTACATTCGGTTGAATGCCACGCCACGGTTTTTCTGCGGCAAATTTAGGTGAGCTGGCAACCGTAATCAACTTAGCCACGCGCTCGGGCATATTTAATGCCACATGCGTCGCCACTAAACCTCCGAGGGACCAACCAAGCCAAATCGCGTTCTTTGGCGCACCTTGCACCACCAAGTTAGCAATATGGTCTAAATCTTCAGCATGAGATTCGGCGCTATGTCCGTACCCCGGAAGGTCAACCACATGAACTCGGAAATAAGGTTGAAGAGACTCGACTGTCTGCTGCCATACCGCACCATTCATGCCCCAACCATGAAGTAACACCAAATCTGGTCCCTGACCAAATGACTGCCAGTGTAATTTCGTGCTCATGCTCTCAATCTCTCCCACTTATTTTATTCCCTACGGCTTCAGCCAAACGTTAGGCTGAGTAAAATATCACCATGAATAAACGCTATGTTATCTCATCACTGGCAAAACATCATGCATCGTGTATTGAGCAGTCAATGCGGCCTGTGTCGGTTCCCTATTCAAACACCAAGCCACACAAATACTCTGCGCTGGTGCGAGCACTGTTTAAAATACCTAACTCCGGTAAAACGATGTCAACGCTGCGGTTTATCATTACAGAAAGAAGAAATGAGTACGGATAGTATTTGTGGTGAATGTCTTTCAGAGCCACCGCCATGGCAAAGGCTATACACGTTAGGCGATTACGACTTTCCCCTTTCACGGGAAGTACAACGCTTTAAAGATCACGGAGAGTCTTGGCATGTAAAAGCATTAACCGAGCAACTGGCACAGCGCATCACCACGCCAGCTCCAATCATTACCAGTGTGCCATTGCACTGGCAGCGTTACCTGCGCCGGGGTTTTAATCAAAGTGATGTTTTAGCCCGACACCTCGCCAAGCAATTGCAGACTAATTTTGATGCGAAGGTCTTTCGTCGAGTAAAGCTCGCCCAATCACAGCGTGGTAATACCAAAACAAGCCGTGAACAAAACTTAAAAGGCGCGTTTATTCTCAATAAGCAACCTCACTCTTCCCATGTTGCCATCGTCGATGATGTAGTCACCACAGGCAGTACCGTCCGACAATTATGTCATTTACTACTTGAAGTTGGCGTAGAAAGCATCGATATTTACTGCATCTGCAGAACACCTGCTCCTCGTTCTCTCTAGATCGCTTCGCCATGCCTTAGCATCAAAAAGACTAGACCCATACGTCAACAAGAGTAGAATAGCAGCAGTAACCTACAAATTTACTCGGGTATTCGTCGTGTCAAATATTACTATTACAGAAACTGCGCAAACGCATTTCGCTAACCTTTTAGGTCAACAACCTGAAGGCACTAACATTCGTATTTTCGTTGTGAACCCAGGTACACAAAACGCTGAGTGTGGCGTGTCTTACTGCCCACCAGAAGCAGTAGAATCGACCGACACTGAACTCTCTTACAGCGGTTTTTCAGCTTACGTGGATGAGCTAAGCCTGCCATTCCTTGAAGACGCTGAAATCGATTTTGTTACCGATAAAATGGGCTCTCAGCTAACGCTAAAAGCACCTAACGCTAAAATGCGTAAAGTTGCGGACGACGCACCACTGGTTGAGCGCGTTGAGTACGTTATCCAAACTCAAGTGAACCCACAACTTGCTGGCCACGGTGGTCACGTAAACTTGGTTGAGATCACTGAAGACGGTGTTGCGATTGTTGCATTTGGTGGCGGTTGTAATGGCTGTTCTATGGTTGACGTAACACTTAAAGAAGGCATCGAGAAAGAACTGCTAAACCAGTTCATTGGTGAACTAACCGCAGTTCGTGATGCAACAGAACATGACCGTGGTGATCACTCTTACTACTAAGAGTAAACACTGTCAGAAAATGGGAGGCTTCGGTCTCCCATTTTTGTATCGATACTGAGGTGATGCTGAGATGCTTAGCTCGACTCGTAAAATCCGCTAGAAACTCAGGCGGAGTTCTCATATATTAAGAATCTTACGCATCTCGTAAACGCCAACGACACCAAGGAGCCAGCGTCATGCCGAAACGAACCCCACCAGAGATACTCTCATGCCAGACGGTTGCAAAATCCAAACTGTTTGCTGTGGAAGCGCTCGACCTTCGTTTTTCCAATGGTGAGCACCGTACTTATGAGCGTATGAAGCCAAGTGGACGAGATGCTGTAATGGTAGTCCCTGTAACAGAACAAGGCGATTTATTACTGGTGCGTGAATACGCCGCTGGAACTGAACGTTACGAGCTAGGTTTCCCAAAAGGGCTGATTGACCCAGGAGAAACACCACACCAAGCTGCGGATCGTGAGTTAAAAGAAGAAATCGGCTTTGGCTGTAATCAGTTAACCCCGTTGAAACAAGTTATCCTCGCGCCATCTTACTTTTCGAGCAAAATGACTCTATTTTTAGGACAGGCGCTTTATCCAGAGAAGCAAGAAGGCGATGAGCCTGAACCACTGGAAATTGTGCGTTGGCCACTTGCGCAAGCCGAAGAGTTATTAACTCACATGGATTTCTGTGAAGCACGAAGCATCACAGCGCTAATGTTGGCACTGAAACACTTACCAAACACCACTCACAAGCATAACCAATAACGGTCATTAGAACCGAATAACACTGTGAGTAAGGACTATCACTTATGCCAATGACAAAAGATCTATCTCACCTACTTCCTCAAGTCATCGAGATTGCCCGCAGTGCTGGGCAAATGATCCTCGAAATATATGAAAAGAAGCAATACGAGGCCTACACCAAAAGTGACGAAACTCCCGTAACAAGTGCAGATATTGCAGCTCACAAGTTCATCACTGAACGCTTGAGTGATCTGACGCCTGACATTCCCGTGTTGTCAGAAGAAGACGCAGACATAAGCTTAGAGCAACGCGCTCAGTGGGAACGTTATTGGTTAGTCGACCCTCTTGATGGTACTCAAGAATTCATCGCTCGCAGTGGTGACTTTGCCACTATTATTGCGTTGGTCGACAACAATCGACCAACCATGGGCGTCGTTTACGGCCCTGTATCTGGCGTGACTTACTACGCTTATAATGGCAAAGGCGCCTGGAAAATTCCCGACATGTCGGACAGCGTCAAAATCCATACACACAAACACGAACAGCCAGAGCAAAGCATCGCAATTGCTATTAGTCGTCGCCAAGACATCAATCGTATTACTAACCGTATGAGCAGCGCCTGGAATTACGACTTAATACCGCTCGGTTCTGCGGCATTGAAAGCATGCCTCGTCGCGGAAGGGGCGGTAGATTGCTATCTCCGACTAGGTCCAACAGGTGAGTGGGACACCGCTGCGACACAATGCATTGTTGAAGAAGCTGGCGGACGTATTCTCAGCACGCAATTAGAACCGCTGTCATATAACGAGCGGGAAACACTAGAAAACCCGAATTTTATTGTTCTTGGTGATGCGGATTTACCTTGGAATGAGATTTTACAACGCAAAGATTAAGCGCCCTATCGGTAAAATTTAGAGCACAAAATTCTAGCAATAGAAAGGCCACGAATATCTTCGTGGCCTTTTCTTTTTGACCTTCTGTACAGCACTTGGAGTATTTGGCCTACCATGTTCCAGTTACTTGCAAAGCTGAACAAAAGAAACAAATCGCTTAAAAATCATGACTTTAAACTTTCATTCACTCCCAATCAAGATCGAATGTACAGCGAATAGAGGTTTTAGCTTACGATGATCCAAAAGCAAAAAGAGCTGCACAATAGCAGCTCTTTTAAGATATTGGATTTTGTCACGATAGGTTAGAAGCGCCCTTGGTAATTAAACTCATATTGACCTTGAGCATTCGGCTTACCCAGCCATTTCAGTTGCTCCCCCATGCTGGATGGGAACTCTGCACCAGGTTTGAACCACGCTTTGGTTGAGTACCGTTGATTAGGCATCAGTTCAGCGGAAAACGCCGCAGAGACTTGTTTGCTGCTCTGCTCACCAGTTGCCGTCAATACACTATCCTGACAGTTTATATCGGCAATCACAGGACCGAGATCTAAGCTGCCAACGGGGCTTTGAATACCACTGGCATTCCATACTAAAGTGCCTTCACCGTTCTTACACCAAGGCGCAGCATAAGTCGCATGACGAATATTCAGCTCAAGCTGCCCATCAACACCAACAGGCACAGGGAGGCGCGCTTGCTCAACAACTTTTACCGCCGGAATCGAGGCAACTAAGTTTTTGGCATAAGGGCCATCACTTAAGCTATAGCCGACAAAACCGCGCCCACGGACGTCCATTTCACTACCACGACCAAAGCGCACAGCAAACTCAGCTTTACCTGTCAGTAGGCTCGACCATTGGAAATCCCAATTAACTTCTCCAAGGTTCTGGCGCTGCCAACGAATACTAGAAGCTTGACCTTGCCATACCGAACCGTTGGCTCCTTGAATGTCCAGGTCTCTCACTGTTGGTGCTTGTTGTAACACCCAAGAGACTGGTAATCCCATTAAAAGACTTACTGAAAAAAAGACGATAAAGATAACAACGTAAAGTACTGCTCGCTTCACCTTAACCTCGCTTAAACTGAAGGCGGTTTACATCGATCATGCCCGCTTGCTCTGTTCGGTCGATATCTAAAAATTCGACTTCAATACCCTGTTGCTCTTTCAAGTAACGTAACCAATCCACTAGTTGATTAAACGCGAGTGGTTTGATCCACACTTGAACGCTCTCATTACGAGGTTGTACTCTAATCAACTCAACTTTATAACGACGAGCTGAAGAAGAAACCAACTGATTCAACGGTTGACTAGAGTAGCTCACACCGCTGCTTTTTCGCAGTGCAGTGATGCCATCCGCTTTATCTTGTACCCAAGCTAGCAACTGCTTTTCACTTTGAATACGTGACTGAGCTAGCTCCGCACGTTGGCTCATTGGCTGTAATAAACCCCAATAAATAATACCGATAACGGCAATAGCGCCACATCCCATGACCAAACGCTGCTCACGCTGCGAGATGCTACTCCACCAAACCTGAGCTTGAGAAATTATGTTTTTCATCATCACCTCACAAACGCTTCAAAACAAAGCTGCCAACCACAACGTTATCGCTACGGTTCAACTGACCTTGCTCAACATTAAACTTCTCTGCCAATTTCACACGAGCCTGCTCAAAAGGTTGGAAGTCTGAACTACGAGCCTGAATACGTACTTCGCCACGTTGTCCGTCGTATTTAAAGCTAGTGATCTCCAAGTCGCTGACCTGACCAAGCGTCGCGGGTAATGCCGCCAACCATGACAACATTGCCTGCTGACCACTTCCACCAGATAAGCGGCGCTCTTCATCATCCATTTGTCGTTTGAGGTAACTAACGGTAGGAATGCGTCGTTTATTTGGGAACACCTGGCGGAAAATACGCTCACTCTCCTCACGATACGCTTGAGCTTGTGCTTCGTACTTGTGGACCACGAGCAACTGCTGCGCAACCATGACGACGATAAGCACCCCCGCAGCAATGGTGGCTTTTTGCCAGAGCTTCCAGTATTTACCCCAAGAAGATTTCGGCTTGAAGATCCCAGTCAGCAAATTGACTTTGCTTTCTGTCACCCCCTTCGCCAGTAAAGCCATCGTCATTTCTTCTGGTTGCGGATCCCATATTTCAGGTAACGCAGATTCCGGGACCGAGCTAAAGCAATCGAGCTTCCAACCTTCATGATTTTGTAGATAAGAAGAGAGGTAAAGGTCTAACCAAGAAGCGTCGACAACCGCGCCCTCTGTCGCAGAGTGACGAATTAGCCATTGCTCGCCAATCATTGCAGCACTGCTGTGATCTCCACGAACCGGTAACGCAAGCACATCGGGTAAAATGCGTTTAATGGCGATACCTTGGCTTGAGAAACGTTGCAGTACAGTCTGAATCCAAGCACGTTCAACTGCGCAAATCTGCGCTTTATCCGCTTGTTTACCCAACACGCTAAAGTGCAGGCCATCAACGTCCTGAGCAACTTCGTCTTCCACTAAGTACGGTAACATAGCCTCGAATTGGCGTGTTGCACCAGGTGGTATATCCACTTGCGTCAGGACTACATCATTACTCGCCAACAGCGCCACAACTTGGCGCTGACCAGCATATGAGACCAATTCATCTAAGTGTTCCCACCCGGCGATTTCACCGCTAGCAATCACTTCCTGTTGATCTGTCGACCACACCACCCAAGGAATGGTACTTTGTTGTTCGCTACTCAGCCGAACGGTCAGAAACTCGCTCACTGATCCCTCCAAAACGACGGCGAACTACGGTCACCGTTTCTCTATTTGTACTTTGCAAAAGGCTTCGGATACGTACACGTGATTCATCCACCAACACTTGTGCATCCAATTCAAAAAAGGCGCTATCCACACCCAAATAGCCTTTGGCGTTTTTCTTTACATCTTCACTTAAGCCAGCCATTTCTGACTCTGCTAAAAATTCATCAATGCTATCCCACCCATCAAATGGGCGTTTTTCAATTAGCTGAATCGCATCACTACTGCTTAAGTTTGGTGAGAACATTGCCACCAAAATCGGAGTTTGCTCAACATCAATCGTATTCACGTTTAAACGCCAGTCATCACTTGGTAATGCACAGACCAGCGGCTCCAATTTTTGGAAAATTTCACCACTCACCTGATAGACAGCACGTAACTCGGAAGCATCTGCCATCCAACCATTTGATGCTAAATAGGAAGGCTTCATCGCTTCATATGTGCTGTCTTCAACCCCAGTAGTCGAACGGACAGAGTCGTCAGCATCAATGTATTCCCAAGTAGAGTCTGCAATGATTTCTGCTTGATATGGCTCGACATCCAACTCTTCTAATAGGCGCTGCAATACATTCACTAAATATGGTCTTGTAATTTGCTGACCCGTTGGTTGCACACGACTCAATACATTTAGATTAAAGCACGCTTGCTTGTCTCTAATTCGTCCCGCCGCTTGACCATAATCTAACGGATAGACTTGCTCTTTTATCGCCCACGGTTGACTCATATTAATCGTGTCGGTGTCTTTATAACTTTGCTCGATACCCACTTTTGCTAGCGCCTCGACGCCAAGGCTGTACCAATACGCTTGCTGGTAATTGATTTGATTAGCGCCTCGCTGAAACTGCAAGAACAAACGTTCCGACATACTGGCAGCAACCGTCGCCATAATCGCCAGCAACATCAACACTATAATCAAAGCAACACCGCGTTGACGGTTAACCATTATTGCTGTCTCCTGAACTTTCCTCTTTCTGACTCAATGTGCCATCAGGAGTGAGATAAGTGCGGGCAATTTCTCCATAGTCTTTGAGAGTGAGAACAACAGAAACCGCTTTCGGCAGCGCTTTTTCTTCAGCCCACTCTTTTTTCCATTGCTTACCATCATAGAAACGCATATCAAATGACTCGACCTGCGTTAGCAATGGAGTAACAGTACCTTGTTGCCCAACCGGCGTATCAGGATAGCGCCACCATACTCGCTGCAGTGTTTCTTCTTTTAAGCGATAGCCAACCTTGGTTACTTCTCCACGAGGGAACTGCTGCTGAGGGTTGTGCCAACCTAAACGGGCAAACATCAGTCCTTTGGTATCGGAGTCCAACAGGTAATCGGACCAAAAAATTAGCCGGCTAGCAGGCTCTTCACCATTAGTACGTGTTTGACGCATCGCCATTTGACGAAAATCGTTATCCATCATCACCATGGCACGCTGAATTTCGTTTAAGCGTTGGGTTCGTTCTTGTGATAGCGCATTGCTACGCTGTACTTGCGATACCACTTGGTACGCAGCGACACTTAAACTGGCAAAGATGGCAATCGATACCAACACTTCAATAAGTGTAAAACCTTTTACCCTTTGGCGCGTATTTGCGCGGGGATTATTATTGCGCCACATAGCTTCGTACCGTTACTATAGGGCTCGCGCTTTTCTCTACCGAGACGCTTACATCAAATGCTTTCAGCAATGGCTGCGTCGTGGCGACTGGCGTGACTTTCCAGAACCAAGTGCGTCCTGCCAGCTCTTCTGTGCCGTTTTTCGCTTTGAGTTCTCCGGTATTCAACATCACATTTGCCATCTGATTATCCACAACCATGGCTGCAAACATTTTTTCTTCTAAATAACTGATTGTATTAATATGCTGGCTCACGGAGCGAATGACACTGATGGCAGCGGTGGCGAAAATTGCCAGTGCGACCAATACTTCCAGTAAGGTCATGCCTCTCGTCCGGCGATGACTCAAATTTAGGCGAGCTTGCTTAAAATTGCGCATTCTCATCCTCTTTCACTTCTTCGCCCGGGGCTAATAACAAAATTTGTCCACTTTCTTTGCCAATGACTCGCCAACCGTCATTAAAGGCATCACCATTTTGCGGAAAAAAAGACAGGGTAAATGGCGTGACTTCGGCGCTGGAAAAGATAAACACTTGCGGTGGCTCAATTTTCTTTTCGTCCTCTTCTTCTGCGAACATGTCTTCATCAAAAAGAGAACCTGGTTTGAATAAGCGCTCATCATTATCCCAAGCACCACCGCCGAGTTCGAGTTGTAGCGTAATATCTTCTTCTAGCTTGGTTTTGCTCGGAATCTGCTTTAATTTCAGAGGCTGCCAACCTTCTGAGGTTAAACTCAGTAGAGCGTAGGTCGATTTGGCATCATCCACTCGAACGCCAAAATCTTTACCGCTCAGCACCGCTTCTTCATTGAGCAGCTGTAAACGCTGAAAAAAGCTTTGAGCATACTGTTTGGAAAGATCTTTTTGGCTAGTCGGTAACGTCGAGATCACGGCCACAGCCGTAAGAGATAGCAAAACCAGCACCAATAGAATTTCTATCAATGTAAAACCGTTATGTTTTCGCATTTGTTTCATTAGTGCTGGCTTAGGCTCAATTATTGGAAATCTTGCATGTTCCAGTTGCCAATATCTGCAGCTGGACCTTCTCCACCCTCTTGGCCATCTGCGCCTAGAGTGAAGATATCGATTGTACCGTTATCACCTGGGCTTAAGTATTGGTACTGGTTGCCCCAAGGGTCATTAGGAAGACGTTTGATGTAACCACCATCACGGTAGTTGCGTGGCTCTGGGTTAGATGGCTTACTAACCAATGCTTCTAGACCTTGGTCCGTTGTTGGGTAAACGCTGTTATCCAACTTGTACATATCTAAGGCATTTTCCAACGCGACAATGTCCGTAATCGCTTTTTGTTGGTCAGCCTTCTCTTTGTTACCCAATAGGTTTGGAACAACAAAACTTGCCAAAATACCTAGGATAACCACAACAACCATCACTTCTAAAAGTGTAAAACCCTGTTGTTTACTACGCTTAAACTTCATTTTTTTCTCCGAAAGTTAGATTAAAGCCATGCCGTTAGTAGACACGTCTTAATTCGAAATTATCCGCTCATCAAGTTATTCATTTCTAACATTGGCATCAAGGTCGCCATCACAATGAACAACACTAATCCAGCCATTAATGCAATCAGCGCAGGAGTAAACACACCCAGAGCAATATTGACTGTTGATTCAAAGTTTTGATCTTGGTTATCGGCTGCCCGCGTCAACATGCTCTCTAATTCACCACTTTGCTCACCACTGGCGATCATGTGTAGCATCATTGGTGGAAACAAGCGGGTTTGGTCCAACGCCTTACGCAGACTAGCGCCCTCTCGAACGTTATCCGCTGCAAGCAACACTTGCTGCTTCACATAACGGTTAGACATAACATCTACCGCAACGCGCATACCCTCTAGAATTGGAATCGCACTGGAAGTACAGATCGAAAGCGTTCGTGCGAATCGTGCGGTATTCAAACCTCGAGAGATCTTACCTATTAGCGGTAAGCTCAAGATTTTTCTGTCCCAAGCTAAGCGAAAGTCTGGCTTTTGCAACGCCAGTTTGAGGCCATAGAAAAGCACCACCAGCACAACGAAAATAATCAGCCCCCAATCTTGCACAAACTCACTGGCTGCCAGTAAAAATTGCGTCGATTGAGGTAACTCTTGGCCCATCTGAATGATGGGTTCAATGATTTTAGGAACCACTGTCGCCAATAAGAACGAAACGATGACAACCGCGAATACCACCAAAACTACAGGATAAATCATGGCTTGAAGCAATTTAGATCGCATCTTTTGGCGGTTTTCGACATAGTCTGCCAAACGCTCTAATACGGTATCGAGGTGACCTGATTTTTCACCCGCCGCAACCATGGAGCGGTACAGTTCATCAAACACGTGTGGGTAATCGGCAAAACTGTCGGCAAGCGGATAACCCTCTGTTACTTTCGAGCGAACCGCAGCCAACATAGAACGAATCCTCGGCTTTTCAGCCTGCTCAGAGACCGCACGCAAACACTCTTCCAAAGGCATTCCTGATTGGACTAGCGTAGACAATTGCCGTGTGATGAGTGCCAGCTCAGATGTTGAGATACCGCGCTTAAAGCTGACTGAACCTGAAGACTTAGCCGATTTAGCTTTCGTCTCGACCACTTCAATCGGGATCATCCCTTGCTCTTTGAGTCGCTGGCGCACTTGTCGGGCGTTGTCCCCTTCTATCGTGCCTTTTTTATGCTTGCCTTTTGCATCTAGCGCTTTGTACTCAAATGCCGCCATTAGGTTTCCTTCGTCACTCGCATCACTTCTTCAAGTGACGTAATACCACGACGTACTTTGCTTAAACCATCACTGCGAATACTTGGCGTATGGGCGCGAACGGCTCTCTCAATTTCTTGTTCACCAGACTCTCGATGAATCAACTCTTGCACTTGCTCATCAACCATAATGAGCTCGTGGATACCTGTTCGACCTCGGTAGCCTTTTTGGTTGCACGCTTCACAGCCTTTTGCTCGGTGCAGTTCTAACGGTTCATGCGCTTCCATACCAAACAGTTTTTTCTGTTCCGCATCGGCTTCATACGGCTCTTTACAGCTTGGACAAAGCGTTCGAACTAAGCGCTGCGCTAGCACCCCTAATAACGAAGAAGAAATAAGGAATGGCTCAATACCCATATCACGTAGACGCGTAATCGCACCCACTGCGGTGTTGGTGTGGAGAGTAGACATTACCAAGTGACCCGTTAAGGACGCTTGCACTGCAATTTGTGCGGTTTCTAAGTCACGGATCTCACCGACCATCACCACATCCGGGTCCTGACGCAGAATGGCACGCAAGCCGCGCGCAAACGTCATGTCGACCTTTGGGTTCACCTGAGTTTGACCGATGCCATCAATATCAAATTCGATCGGGTCTTCAACCGTTAGAATGTTGCGTTCGTTGCTATTGATCTCTTGCAAGCCAGCGTACAAGGTGGTGGATTTACCAGAACCTGTCGGGCCCGTCACCAAGATGATACCGTGAGGGCGGCCAATCAAGTGACGGAAGTTGTCATGCACTGAAGGTGTCATGCCCAAACTATGTAAATCAAGACGAGTCGCGTTTTTATCCAACAAACGCATTACCACGCGCTCACCATGTGAGGACGGCATCGTAGATACACGCACGTCCACCGCACGACCACCGATACGCAACGAAATACGGCCATCTTGAGGCACACGCTTTTCTGCGATATCTAGTTTAGCCATAACCTTCACACGAGAAACTAGCAAAGGCGCTAGCTTACGGCTTGGAGTCAGGACTTCACGCAATACGCCATCGACACGGAAACGAATCGAAAGGGTTTTCTCGAACGTCTCAATATGAATATCCGACGCACCTTCTTTGATCGCTTCGCCCAACATGGCGTTGATCAATTTGATGATTGGCGCATCGTCTTCCGATTCTAATAAGTCTTCATCATGCGGCAGTTCTTCAGCCAAAGAGAAGAAATCATCGCTATCAGCACCAATATCTTCCATCAACTGACGCGCTTCAGACGAGTCGCGTTGATATGCTTCGGTCAGCTTTTTATCAAAGGCTTCTTTATCGATAGGTTGCGGTACGAAGCTTTTCTTTAATACACGACGGACTTCAACCAGAGCCGCAGGGTTAAGCGGCTCGACATAGTAAAGAATAGGTGGACGCTCAGGATGCTCTGTCTCCAGCACCAGTTTAAAGCGGTTGGCAAAACTGAATGGCAGACGACGCATACTTGGCGCTGTGTCTAACATATCAACCATTAGTTGTTTTCCATTTGATCAATAAACGCTTGAATCTCTGTTGGGTGCTGACGCTCCTGGCCAAAGGCTGGCATAACCGGGATCTTCTCGTCTGCCATCAACTTCAACCCTTGATCCGCTTTATAAAGCTGTTCTGCGCGAATAAAGTTGTATTTACGCTGCGTAATACCGTCAGCCGTCACACCATCGCGAATAATCGTCGGCTTGATGAACACCATCAAGTTACGTTTTTCTGTTTGCGTGCTAGTTGACTTGAACAGGTGACCCAGTACCGGAATGTCACCCAATAGCGGCACTTTAGACTCACTTTCAAGTGCGCGTTCATCGACCAAGCCACCAAGAACCAACATCTGACCATCTTGGATCATGACAGAGGTGTTTAACTGTCGTTTAGCAAAGCGAACGTCAACCGCACCGTTCGCGCCTAATACGTTGGAAACTTCTTGTTCAATGTTTAACTGTACAGAGTCACCTTCGTTAATTTGTGGCACTACTTTGAGTTTGATACCGACTTCTTTACGGTCAACCGTTTGGAATGGGTTGTCGTTGTTTGAGCCAGCCGTAGAGCCCGTAATAACCGGAACCTCTTCACCCACAATAAATGATGCTTCGCCATTATCCATTACGGTAATACTCGGAGAAGATAGAATGTTTGAGTTGGAGTCAGAAGCAACAGCACTAATTAGCGCTGTCCAGTCACCCATGACAATACTCATTGCCGCACCATTTACTCCGCTAAGTGCTGACGCTAGCGTAGAGTAGTCACCTGATTCAGTAACATCATATGGCGTTCGTTCGCCATTAGAGTTGGTATAGTATTCAGTTCGGGTTTGATCTTTTGCTTCTTCTAGACCAACCATCACCTGACCAATCGGGGCTCCTGAGTTACCGTACTGAATTACAGCACCCGTTTCTAACGAACCCCACTGAACACCTAGGTTAATACCATCACCTTCAGACATTTCGACAATTAACGCTTCAATAAGAACCTGAGCACGACGAATATCGAGTTGAGAAATGACGTCTTGTAATGCCATCATAATATCTGGCGGCGCTGTTAAAACTAACGAGTTAGTTGCAGCGTGAGCAGCAATGACGACCTCACCACGCGATGCACCTGATGTTTTCTGACCGGCTTGCTTTTCAGCTTGCAGGTTATCGGAAACACCTTTCAATACATCCACCAAGTCTTCAGCTTTCGCATTTTTCAGGTACACAACTCGGTTGTTACCTTTTGTCGCCATTTCAACATCAAGTTGACGAATCAAACGTTTCAAGCGGGCTCTTACTTTTGGATCACCAGAAATTAAAATCGCGTTAGTACGTTCATCGGCCACAATTTTAGGTTCAAGGAACTCTGGCGTGCTTTTCTGATTCGCACTTTTATTCAGTGCTTCGACAATGCGTACCATTTCAGCAGCAGATGCATTACGCAGCTCCACCAATTCAATTTCTTTATCACCGGCTTGGTCAACACGCTTGATGATCTCTGCTAAGCGATTCACTACTGCCGCACGACCAGTAATCAAGATAATATTCGCTGGATCATAATGAACCACGTTACCGGCACCGGCATTATCAATCAGTTGACGAAGTAGAGGAGACAACTCTCGAACCGACACATTACGCACCGCGACAACTCGAGTGATAACACTATCGCCTTGCGCGCTGCCATCACCTAACACAGGGATTGCTGAGGTTTTTGAGTCTTTTGCTTTGATAACCTTAAGTACCCCATTGTCCATCTCTACGACTGCGTAACCGTATACTTCAAGGACATTAAGGAAAAAGCTGTAATATTGCTCTTCGTTAAGTACGTCATAGCTGCGGACATCGATCTTACCGCGTACTGAAGGATCAACAATGATGGTCTTTTCGAGGTTACGACCCACTATGTTGATGAATTCTTGAATATCAGTGCCTTTAAAGCTCGCACTAAATTCGTTTGCCATTGCACCTGGTACGCAGAGTAAACTTCCTGCTAGTAGCCAAGCACTTTTGCTGAACCAATGTTTCACGTATGTCTCCCTGAACTTACGCCGGTTGCCTAAGTCTTACAATTGGATATAGATATCGTACTGTTGGCCGTCTCGCTCAACAGTTAAATTTAATTCTTGCGGATCGCTCATCACTTGCATCAGTTGTACTGAAGAAGACGGATCACTTAAATCGATCCCGTTCAGTTGAACCGCAATATCACCAGGTTGTAGCCCTACATCATTAAATAATGCGGCATCACGACCAGGTGATACTCGATAACCAACAATGTCTCCGTCTTTTTTGACGGGTGAAATGGTGATGTATTTAAAAACGCTTTGTGGATCTTTCGCAATTTCTTCGCGGATTTGCTCTAATTTCTCTCCAACGTCAGACGTCGCTGCTTCTGCTCGCTGAGCTTGCGCCCTAGCTACCTGCGGCGATTCAGATAGCTTCTTATATTCTATACCTTCCATCATTAAGGTCTCGTCTCGACCTTGGTTATCAATGATGACGCGATCCACCAATACCGCTTTTAGTGTCGCACGTGTCCCTTCGATTTCTTCACCCAAACCGTACGTAGCTTGCTTACCTCGGTTAGCAATAACAGCAAGGCTGGTGTTGGCATCACTGCTGGCAACCGCACCGACCAGCGTAAGGTTAAGGCGCGTCTTAGGGGCGTCTTTAACAATAGGCTGTTCTACAACCGCCGCTTTTTGCTCAGTGTATTTACCGAATAGGTTGGCATTCTGAAGGGCATTAAAATCTATCGCGTCGCCTTTATTGCTCGCAGCAACGCTACTCGCCGATGGACGCCATTGCGGCACTTCCGACGATTGAGGTATGGCTAACCACACAATTTTGCCAAGTATCCATCCGGTTATCGCAATAAACAGACAGGTAAGCAACAAGCTAAGTTTGGCTTGAATGGTATAATGATTGGACTTGATCTGAGCCAGTAGCGGTCTGCTTGATAATCCTGCACTTAGCTCTAAACGTTTCACTGAATGGATTCCTTTATTCTAACGTCCGTCATTTAAGCTATAACGATAGCTATCGACTTTAAATTGCTAAATTTGCAATAAAATTATTACTCAACAAAGAGCAGTGAACTATATCACAAGTTGTCTTTCATACCTTTTTCTTATGCAGTTTTTGCCAACTCCCTTGAAAAAAATACGCCTTGACTCCATCTGTAGGTGAATAATCCATCACTCATTGCCGTATTCGGGCAGTGATTAGATAGCGTAGTGTTCTATGAGTTCCCTAAATGAAGCCGTTAGGCTAGATAAATGGCTATGGGCCGCAAGATTTTACAAAACCCGCTCCATCGCGCGTAACATGGTCGATGGCGGTAAAGTCCACTATAATGGCCAACGAAGCAAGCCGAGTAAAATCGTTGAAGTGGGCGCTGAAGTCAGACTTCGTCAAGGCAACGAAGAAAAAATCGTGATCATCGAACAAATCTCAGATCAACGCCGAGGCGCTCCCATCGCACAAACCTTATATCGCGAAACCAATGAGAGTATCGCGAAACGTGAGGAACACGCGACTCAACGTAAGCTTAATGCCCACAACCCAAGTCCGGAACGCCGCCCAGATAAAAAGCAGCGCCGAGACATCATTAAGTTCAAACACCAATAAAAGCCGGAATTACCAACGAGGAAAGCACTCCATGGCAAATAATGTTTTAAACCGCTACCTATTCGAAGATCTTTCAGTACGTGGCGAGTTGGTACAATTAGATGAAGCGTACCAACGTGTTATCTCCAGCAAGGAATATCCGGCAGCAATAGAGAAACTGCTGGGTGAGCTACTCGTTTCAACTACTCTTTTAACTGCCACTCTTAAGTTCGAAGGTTCGATCACCATCCAGCTACAAGGCGACGGTCCTGTGTCTCTTGCCGTTATCAACGGTGACCATAACCAACGTGTTCGTGGCGTAGCTCGCTGGGAAGGCGATGTTGCCGATGACGCAAATATTCACGATCTAATGGGTAAGGGCTACCTTGTGATCACCATCGAACCGAAAAACGGCGAGCGTTACCAAGGCGTCGTTGGACTAGAAGGTGACACTTTAGCAGAAGTGCTAGAAGGCTACTTTGCAAACTCAGAGCAGTTAAAAACGCGCCTATGGATCCGCACTGGTGAGCATGAAGGCAAAGCACACGCAGCAGGTATGTTGATTCAAGTGATCCCTGACGGCACTGGCTCTCCAGATGATTTCGAACATCTAGAGCAGCTCACTGACACAGTAAAAGATGAAGAATTGTTTGGTTTAGAAGCGAACGAGTTATTGTATCGACTATATAACCAAGACAAAGTACGTCTGTACGAGCCGCAACCTGTCGAGTTCCATTGTGGCTGTTCTCGTGAGCGTAGCGGTGCAGCAATCATCACCGTTGAGAAAGCTGAAATTTATGACATTTTGGCAGAAGTTGGATCAGTTTCTTTACATTGTGATTACTGTGGCACAACTTATACGTTCGACGAATCTGAAGTCACTGAACTGTATGCACAAGCTTCTACAGACAAGAAAACCCTGCATTAATTTACATAGCTTATCAAGCACGTAATTTACCCTACAAAAGGCCAGCTTAATGCTGGCCTTTTTGTGATCAACCCCTCGTAATAACTAGCCTCAAGCGTAATAAAACAACTGCTTAATTTTAAACAATTAATAATAATTTTGCCCTAGCGCAAAGGATTGCGTGCACGATAGACTATTCCCACCAATATGTGACGGGTTACCTAAAACCTTATTGAAATCATGGGTAAATTTTGAGCTATCTCCCTGTTTTCTCCCCGCCCCGTTGCTAGCATGGTGAGCAGATTAAAATTAAAACATTCTTACAAAATCCCTACAAAATCCTTATAAGGAGCACCTATGACCGTTATGGAACATACTAAGGCTGCAACACTTGATCTAACCAAGCACGGACTGCATAACGTAAAAGAGGTTATTCGCAACCCAAGCTACGAAATGTTGTTTGAGGAAGAAACGCGTGAAGACCTAACCGGTTATGAGCGCGGCGTGGTTACTGAACTAGGTGCGGTTGCCGTTGACACTGGCATCTTTACTGGTCGCTCACCAAAAGATAAATACATCGTCAAAGACGCTACGACAGAAGAACATATGTGGTGGACGTCTGATCAAGTGAAAAATGATAACAAGCCAATCACTCCTGAAGTGTGGGACGAGCTAAAAGAACTGGTCACAAACCAGCTTTCTAACAAACGCTTGTTTGTTGTTGACGGTTACTGTGGTGCAAACCCAGATACACGTTTGAGCATTCGTGTTATCACAGAAGTCGCATGGCAAGCGCACTTCGTTAAAAACATGTTTATTCGCCCGACGGAAGAAGAGTTAGCGACATTTGAACCAGACTTCGTAGTAATGAATGGCGCAAAATGCACTAATCCAAAATGGGAAGAGCAAGGCCTGAACTCAGAAAACTTCACCGTATTTAACCTAACTGAGCGCATGCAACTTATCGGTGGTACTTGGTACGGTGGTGAAATGAAGAAAGGTATGTTCGCGATGATGAACTACTTCCTTCCACTAAAAGACATCGCATCAATGCACTGTAGCGCTAACATGGGCAAAGATGGCGATGTAGCGGTATTCTTCGGTCTATCTGGTACGGGTAAAACGACCCTGTCGACTGATCCTAAACGTGCGCTAATTGGTGATGATGAGCACGGCTGGGATGATGACGGTGTCTTCAACTTCGAAGGTGGTTGTTACGCAAAAACCATCAAACTTTCGAAAGAAGCGGAGCCGGACATCTACAATGCAATTCGTCGTGATGCACTGCTAGAAAACGTAACAGTACGTGGCGATGGCTCTATCGACTTTGATGATGGTTCGAAAACAGAAAACACACGTGTTTCTTACCCTATCTACCATATCGATAATATCGTTAAGCCAGTATCAAAAGGCGGTCACGCGAATAAAGTGATCTTCCTATCAGCCGATGCATTTGGCGTACTGCCTCCAGTATCTAAATTGACACCTGAGCAAACTAAGTACCACTTCCTGTCTGGCTTTACCGCCAAACTAGCGGGAACAGAGCGCGGTATTACTGAGCCAACACCAACTTTCTCTGCTTGTTTCGGCGCGGCGTTCCTAACGCTCCACCCAACAAAATACGCGGAAGTACTGGTAAAACGCATGGAAGCAGCGGGCGCTGAGGCTTACCTAGTGAATACTGGTTGGAACGGCACTGGCAAACGTATCTCTATTCAAGATACACGCGGAATTATTGATGCCATTCTTGATGGTTCGATTGAAGAAGCACCAACTAAGCACATTCCAATCTTCAACCTTGAAGTACCAACGTCACTACCAGGTGTGGATCCTAGCATTCTAGACCCTCGCGACACGTACGTTGACCCACTTCAGTGGGAAAGCAAAGCGAAAGATTTAGCAGCGCGCTTTATCAATAACTTTGATAAGTACACAGACAACGCTGAAGGTAAATCTCTGGTTGCGGCTGGTCCTCAGATTGATTAAATCGAGTAACAGCGACGTCGCGTAAACGCAGTGAAAAGTTGGCATTAACTTATCACCTTTACGTAGGCCAAGTTACAAAAATTGCTTCAAGCCCCTCTTTTGAGGGGCTTTTTATTGAATACCACAGAATATTGATACAAGCTAAAGCCTATCTAGTTTTATTTCATAACACACGTAGGTTCTAGCAAAGATGAAAACAGCGCGTCGAGTTCTACTTCTGTTACTGGTTATCTTAGTTGCCATTCCAGCCGCTACGATTGCGCTGCTAACAACATCTTACGCGGACGCAACCTGGCGCTTGCTGTCAAACACCTTTTCTCTTCCCTTCCGGGCCGAAAGCGTGCGTTATGGCTTTCCCTATCACCTAACTTTACAACGCGTGAACACCAGCGGAGACGATGCGTCTTACATCGAGCAAGTCGATTTATGGATGAATCCCGATGTTTATCGCGATGGTAAATGGATCGTTGATAGTTTATTGATTGATGGTATGAGCTTGCAGTATGGCGCACCAAAGCTCCCACCTTTAGATAACGTTTTATTCCATCAAATCGCGCTCAAAAATATTGATTACGCCGACGAGCAGTTCTCTGCCAATGGCATTGACCTTCAAATTCAATCACCACAATGGAATGGTCAATTAATACCATATGGCGAAGTTCAACTTGCAGCTGACCAACTCTATTGGAATGGCGAAGCCTTTAATCAAGTCTTAGTCGATATAGACTACAAACCGCAAGACAGTACGCTTTATGGCACCTCTTTTAACTGGCGTAACAGTCAAATATCTGGGCAAGGGGAGCAGTATCCTCAAGGCTGGTCTTTAGTAAATGTGACCATCAACAAGCTGAAACTGAGTAATACGCAGCGCCAGTCACTGCTTGCAAAACCTTGGCACGATCTACCATTTAACATTAATCATATTAATAGCTTAGATTTGCTTAACGCCGATATTGAATGGGGCGACTGGCACTGGCAGAACTTGGATCTTTCTGTGGAAAACGCCACACTGCCACTGTCTCTCTGGAAGACAAAAGCTCAAGTGTCATTGCAGGCGGATAGCGTTCGATTCCAGCAGCAAACCGCAATAGAGCCACGTTTGAGTGCCGCTATCGAGCCAGGAGTAATCCAGCTCAACGAGCTCAGTTTAGATTGGCAGCAAGGTCGAGTGCAAGTTTCTGGATTGTTCACGCCAACACAATGGAAGCTCAAAGAAGCCTCTATTCAAGGCCTCAAGTGGGCAACACAGCCAGAAGACAACCTAAATTGGTGGCACGCCGCCACCAGCGAGTTAGAGCATGTTGCAATCGAACGACTCGACATTGAGCGCAGCCAAATTATCCAGCTATCTCACGAACCTTATTGGCAACTTTCCGGTTTAAATATCGAAGGGCAACAGCTTGATATTAAACAGTCGGCTCAACGTTGGGGCCTTTGGCAAGGCGAATTGGAAGTCAGCGTTGTCAACGCCAGCTATGACCAAATACTCACGTCTCACGCAGCACTTGCCATGCAAAGCAAAGATGGCTTTTGGCAATTGACTCGCCTTTTTGCGCCACTCGAGCAAGGCTACGTAGAAGGCATCGGACAAATAGATTTGAGTACCCCGAGCCAACCTTGGGCGCTCAACGTCAATGCTGATGGTATTCCCTTATCGCTCTTCCACGATTATTTTTTACCCGACACACTGGCTATTGATGGTTTTTCCGATCTTAGCCTCGATCTACAAGGGTTATCAGGTAATCGCAACATGCTGGCCTACAGCTTATCGGGTGAAGTGGAAGCCAATCTCCGAGATACCCGCTTGAATTCCCAAGCGGATCATTCGCTCAAAGCCATTACCTTAAGTCCACTGCGTTTAAGCGCGCAACGAGGGGAAGTTGCCATAAAGCCGGTCACAATTTCAGGAAAAGCCATAAGTGGTAAGGTTTGGGGAACATTTGATATGGCCAACAACCCGCTAAGTGGCATTACTTATCAATTGGAAGAGTCGTGCGGAAACATTGAAGGCGATCTACTAAGTGGTGAAACCCACCGTAATGAGTGCGTGAACGCATCAAAACTGGCCGAGCCTACTGATATTGAGACTCCACAGAAAAATGA
This sequence comes from Vibrio sp. 811, assembly GCF_033339195.1. Taxonomy (NCBI): domain Bacteria; kingdom Pseudomonadati; phylum Pseudomonadota; class Gammaproteobacteria; order Vibrionales; family Vibrionaceae; genus Vibrio; species Vibrio sp. 811. The sequence continues at coordinate 99,850 of NZ_JAWOUB010000010.1, read as the reverse complement.
ACCTTCCATCGAGCAGCCAATCGTAATTGATAACATCAATTTGGAGACTCAAGAGGAAGAGCTTTACGAAGAAGTTATCGAAGAAGATGAAGTACCCGACACGAATTCCGCAGCAGAACAAACCCTCTTACCGACAGAGCAAGAAGGTGAAACAGATAAGCGCCCAGCAGATCAGTCGGCGCTTACCCCATCAGCAACTGAGTAACTGCGAGTAGTTCGGTATCAGCATATAGGTACCGACAAAATCAACAGCTGGCGTGTCACCACTATAAATCACTACGTGAATAACGATGCGTGCTTTGCGTCCCGACTCCAATCGGTCTAGGTCACCACTGATCCCATCCAACGAAGTACTCGCCACGGGGTTTTGTTCGACTGGTTGACGATAGCGAATAGAGCTGTCGGCCAACACAATATCACCGTGCAACCCACGCTCTTTAAGCAGCAGCCACGTCATCCCCCACCCTGTCAGGGTTGCTAAGGTAAAAGCTGACCCGGCGAACATGGTGTTATGCGGATTAAGGTTAGGATTAAGCTGCGCACAGCATTCAAACTGGTAACCCGTGTACTGGTTAATTTTGATCCCCATTTTGTCGCTAATTGGGATTTGTTGCTCCCAGCGCTGTTGAAGCTCAGTACACCATTCAGGGCGACGTAACACATTGGCCATCGGATCCAGTTGCTTCACCATTTGCTGATGGCGCACAGGGCCACGCTCATCGGTCAGCTCACCTCGACGCTCAAAGCCATTTTTTTCATAAAAGGCGATGGCATCTTCACGGGCATTACACACCAAGCGTTTCGCTCCTTCTTGGCGTGCTAACGACTCTAGTGCAACCAAAACCAGCGAACCCATCCCTTTGCTACGGCGATTATTTTTAACCGCCATATAGCGGATCTGGCCATCATTGTCCGGCGTAATGTATAAACGGCCAATCGCCATAGGACGACCTCGACCATCAACAATCATGCGGTGATGACTCATTTCGTCGTATTCATCGCGCTCTGAGCCGATCGGCATACGCCATGGCTCACGAAGCAGTTGCCAGCGAAACTGATAATACTTGTTTATCTGATTATCGGTTTTGGGAGTAATGAGTTTGAACATATCAATCCTTTGAAAGCACAACACTAATCAGTGTCGGAAAAATTACTCCAAGCCAATTCCATGAGCTTGGAGTTAAAGCTTAGACTATGGCGCCTGTGTTACCAGATTAGACCTGCAACCAAAACGTCACAGGACCGTCATTCACCAAGGACACTTTCATATCGGCAGCGAAGCGGCCACGCTGTGTGGGTAAGACTTCTTCACACAAGTCAGAAAAGTAATCATACAAGCGCTCTGCATCAACAGGATGCGCACCGCGAGAAAAGCCAGCTCGCGTGCCTTTTTTTGTATCCGCAGGCAGCGTAAATTGAGAAACCACCAGCACTTTACCTTCCACCTGTTTAACGTTCAGGTTCATCTTGCCTTCGTCATCTTCGAACACACGGTAGGTTGTAACACGCTCCATTAAACGCTTTGCTTTAGCTTCATCGTCGTCCTTCTCTACGCCCAATAAGACCAGCAGACCACGATCAATTTCTCCTACGACTTCACCATCCACGCGGACGGCTGCTTCACTGACTCGTTGAATTAGCGCTATCACTACTCTCGCTTCCTTCATCTGTTAACTGAGATTCAGCGGTCGAGTGTATCATGTCTAAATCTTCACTCCAGTGCTCTCGCTCACCAAGCGCAGCCGTAACTTCCGCCCCCAATAACACGATCATCCAGCATAAATACACCCAAACAAATAAGATAGGAATCGCCGCTAACGCGCCGTAGATGAGCTGATAAGACGGAAACTGAGTGATGTAAAGCGCAAAGCCTTTTTTACTCAACTCGAACAGTATCGCGGCGACTGCTGCCCCCATGGCACCATGAGCGAGGTGTACTTTTTTATTCGGCACTAGAATATACAAGCCAAGAAAAGCAAAAAAGGACAGCAACAACGGTAGCCAACGCAGAAATAAATTAAACGCACCAGATAATGTCTCGTTCTCTAAAATTTGCAGCGAAGTCACGTACGACGTCGCCGCAATACTCGCACCGACCATGATCGGCCCTAACGTGAGTACCATCCAATACATAGAGAATGAAAAGACTAAACGGCGCTTGTCTTTAACTCGCCAAATGTAGTTTAAGTTCTTATCAATGTTGGAAATCAGCATGACCGCTGCGATGAATAAAAACCCACCGCCAACCGCGCTCATTTTGCCCGTATTCGCCACAAATTCCTGTAATGCCGTATGTACAGCATCTCCAGAAGCTGGCACAAAATTCTCAATAATGTAGCCTTGCAGCACCTCACCAACGTTCGCAAAAACGGGAAATTTCGACAATATTGATAACAATACCGTCAGCATTGGCACGATGGATAACAAGGTAATGTAGGCAAGATAGCCCGCGTTCACATTCACACGGTCATGCGTTAATCGCTTAAGAAGATACTTAAAAAACGCGACGCAACTTGGCAGTAGATTGATTAATCTCGCCTTGTAACTCTCTGATAACTGGTTCATAGTTCATCCCATAATTAGCGCCGAGGACATAAGAATGCCTTATTTATTAGCAATTGTACTATCAATTTTCACTTTAACAGGGTGTCAATCTGCTTATTACTCAGCAATGGAGCAGGTTGGGTATCATAAACGAGATATTATGGTCGACCGCGTCGAAGATGCCAAAGAATCTCAACAAGATGCACAAGAAGAATTCACCAGTGCACTTGAAGCCTTGTCTGCGATCACCAACTTTGATGGTGGTGAGCTAGAAAATGTCTACAACAACATCAATGACAAATACGAAGATAGCGAAAAAGCGGCTCAAGACGTACGTGACCGTATTGCTGCGATTGAAGACGTATCCGGCGCACTGTTTGATGAGTGGCAAGATGAGCTAGAGCTGTACTCGAGTGCGAAACTGCGTCGTTCAAGCGAGCAAAAACTACGTGAAACCAAAGCCTCGTACAAAACCATGCTTAGCGCTATGAAGCGTGCAGAGAAAAAGATGACACCGGTACTGGATACGCTACGTGACAACACGTTGTACTTAAAACACAACCTTAACGCCAGTGCGATTGGTTCTTTGCAAGGTGAGTTCTCTAGCTTAGAGAAAGACATTCAGTTTGCGATCAAACAAATGAACGAAGCGATTGCAGAGTCCGATAAATTCCTACAAAAGCTCAATCAAAAGTAAATGATTTAGACCTCCTCCTAGTGAGGAGGTTTTAGTCGGCGACCTCACCGAGTAAACCGATGACTCTTCGAACAAAGCCTACCCTCTCTGGTACAGTTCCCCATGGCACTTCTACCACTTCATAACCCAACTCAGTATAGACACTCACTAACGACTGATGAATCTCCAATGCTTCTTCAAAGCTGTGCGGACGCACTTCATCTTGTACGTAAATGGATGCTTCAGGTCGACAAGTAAACACCTGACTATGGTACCCAGCGCTTTCGGTTAAGAAAGCTTGGTCAACCTTACAGCCGCCCACTTGTAGGTATGCAATGATGTCGGGGATGGCGCGATCAACAAACGCAACATCATGACAACGCGCATCACTCTTTTGTTTGTCCATCAACCCAAGGCATAACTTGGCAAACTCAGGTAAATTCGTCCACGGCAAAACACCATTTTCTAACTGGCTTTGCTGCTCAATCAAGTCGCGAGAACCTTCAGGAAACGTGGCGTAACCACACGCGTCTAGCGCATTCAGCAGTGTTGTTTTTCCCGCACCTGGCCCACCGGTGATAATAATCGGGTTCATATTCAACTCCAGAAAACAAAAAGCCCCGAGCATAACTCGAGGCTTCTTCTTAATTGAATCGCTTAACGAAAATTATTTCGCGCCACGAGAAGCACGCTTACGGTCGCTTTCCGTTAGGAACTTCTTACGGATACGGATGCTTTCAGGCGTTACTTCTACTAGCTCGTCGTCATCGATGAATTCTAGTGCTTGCTCAAGAGTCATCTTGATAGGCGGAGTAAGAACCTGTGCGTCATCGGTACCAGATGCACGAACGTTGGTTAGCTGCTTACCTTTCAGTGCGTTTACCGTTAGGTCGTTGTCACGGCTGTGAATACCGATAACCATACCTTCGTAAACTTCAACACCGTGACCGATAAATAGACGACCACGCTCTTGAAGGTTGAACAGTGCGTTAGTTAGCGCTTTACCCATCGCGTTCGCGATTAGTACACCGTTTACACGTTGACCGATGTTACCGCCTTTGTGAGGGCCGTAGTGATCAAACGTATGGTAAAGAAGACCTGAACCTGAAGTCAGTGTCATGAATTCCGTTTGGAAACCGATCAGACCACGTGATGGCATAACGAAGTCCATACGCACACGACCTTTACCGTCTGGAGACATGTCTTTCAGCTCACCTTTACGTAGGCCGATGTTCTCCATGATGCCGCCTTGGTGCTCTTCCATTACGTCGATCGTTACAGTCTCGAACGGTTCCATCAACTGACCATCTTCTTCTTTGATGATTACTTCTGGACGAGATACTGCTAGCTCAAAGCCTTCACGACGCATGTTTTCGATCAGGATAGAAAGGTGAAGTTCACCACGACCTGATACGCGGAATTTATCTGGATCGTCTGTTTGCTCAACGCGTAGCGCAACGTTGTGTACCAATTCCTTCTCAAGACGCTCAAGGATGTTACGTGACGTTACGAACTTACCTTCTTTACCCGCGAATGGAGACGTGTTTACTTGGAACGTCATTGTTACTGTTGGTTCATCAACAGACAATGGTGGTAATGCTTCTACTGCGTTTTGTGCACAGATAGTGTCAGAAATTTTCAGCTCGCCAAGACCAGTGATTGCGATGATATCACCCGCGTTAGCTTGTTCCACTTCGTGACGCTCTAGGCCAAGGTAGCCCATTACTGTACCCACTTTACCGTTGCGAGTTTTACCGTCAGCACCAATAATGGTTACCTGCTGGTTTGGTTTAACGCTACCACGAGTTACGCGAGCCACGCCGATAACACCAACGTAAGAGCTGTAGTCTAGCTGAGAAACTTGCATCTGTAGTGGACCATCAAGGTCAACATTTGGCGCGTCAACAACATCAACGATAGTTTGGAATAGTGGTTCCATGTTCTCGCCAGTTTCGCCTTCTTCTAGAGAAGCCCAGCCGTTAAGTGCTGATGCGTAAACTACTTTAAAGTCTAGCTGGTCATCAGTTGCACCTAGGTTGTCGAACAGGTCGAACACTTGGTCCATAACCCAATCAGGACGTGCACCAGGGCGGTCAATCTTGTTGATTACAACGATTGGTTTTAGACCGTGAGCAAACGCTTTTTGTGTTACGAAACGCGTTTGAGGCATTGGACCATCGACTGCGTCAACGATAAGTAGTACAGAGTCTACCATCGACATGATACGCTCAACTTCACCACCGAAGTCCGCGTGTCCCGGAGTATCTACGATGTTGATACGGTAATCGTTCCAGTCGATTGCTGTGTTTTTAGCAAGAATGGTAATACCGCGCTCTTTCTCGATGTCGTTCGAGTCCATGACTCGCTCTTCAGCTTCACCGCGAGACTCTAGCGTGCCTGATTGTTGTAGCAGCTTGTCAACCAACGTGGTTTTACCGTGGTCAACGTGCGCGATGATCGCGATATTTCTTAATTTATCAATCTGTGGAGTAGCCATGGATATTGATTCACTTAGATAGATGAAATGCCCCCACGCTGAGAACGGGTGCTCTCTGGCGACATTTGCTGATTAAAAAAACGGCCATAATGTACCAGATTTTAGCAAAAAGCCTAGAAATATGTGATCTACTCCCGAGCATTTCTGCAATTTTTACGCTTAATGCCCATTTTCTTCCTCAGAACGAATTGATTAAACGCAACTTTATTCTAATCGATGCATAATTCAAATTGACTCTTGCTCAAAAACTGGGCTGAATACGCAATGTACCTGTCACATTATGGTGCAACAATGATTTTTGGCACCATAATGGTGCAAGCAAAGATCATTTTGGTGCAAGCAAGTGCACCAAACTAGCATTCAAAAACACAATTGCTTGAAATTAATGGAATATTTTTTTTGGCACGGTTTTGGCTTTAGTTAAAACAGCATCGATTAATGAAAAGTCAAATTGATTAATCAATGCCAGGTTTCATGAATAATTCATAAATCGAGCTTTTACCGCTTATTAACACTGGAGGTTATCCAAGATGTCAGTAGAAAACGTTCTATCGCTGATCCAAGAAAACGAAGTTAAGTTTGTTGACCTACGCTTCACTGATACAAAAGGTAAAGAGCAGCACATTTCGATCCCTGCTCACCAAATCGACGCAGACTTCTTCGAAGAAGGTAAAATGTTCGATGGTTCATCAGTTGCTGGCTGGAAAGGTATCAACGAATCAGACATGGTAATGATGCCTGACGCATCTTCTGCTGTGCTTGACCCATTCACGGAAGACGCAACACTAAATATCCGTTGTGACATCTTAGAGCCTGCAACAATGCAAGGCTATGACCGTGACCCACGCTCTATCGCAAAACGCGCTGAAGACTTCATGCGTTCTACAGGTGTTGCAGATACTGTACTTATCGGTCCTGAGCCAGAATTCTTCCTATTTGATGACGTGAAGTTCTCGACGGACATGTCAGGCTCTTTCTTCAAGATCGACGACGTAGAAGCGGCATGGAACACAGGTTCTGACTACGAAGAAGGTAACAAAGGTCACCGTCCAGGCGTTAAAGGTGGTTACTTCCCAGTAGCTCCAGTAGATTCATCTCAAGACATCCGTTCTGCTATGTGTCTAGTAATGGAAGAAATGGGTCTTGTTGTTGAAGCGCACCACCACGAAGTGGCAACGGCGGGTCAAAACGAAATCGCAACTCGTTTCAACACGCTAACAACCAAAGCTGACGAAATCCAAATCTACAAGTACGTTGTACACAACGTTGCTCACGCGTTTGGTAAAACAGCGACGTTTATGCCTAAACCACTTGTTGGCGACAACGGCAGCGGTATGCACGTTCACCAGTCTCTAGCAAAAGATGGCGTAAACCTATTTGCTGGTGACAAGTACGGCGGTCTATCTGAAATGGCGCTTTACTACATTGGTGGTATCATCAAACACGCTCGTGCAATCAACGCATTCGCTAACCCATCAACAAACTCGTACAAACGTCTTGTACCAGGCTTCGAAGCACCAGTAATGCTAGCTTACTCAGCGCGTAACCGCTCTGCTTCAATCCGTATCCCAGTGGTACCAAGCCCGAAAGCACGTCGTATCGAAGTTCGTTTCGGTGACCCAGCGGCGAACCCATACCTATGTTTCGCAGCAATGCTTATGGCTGGTCTTGACGGTATCAAGAATAAGATCCACCCAGGCGAAGCGATGGATAAAGACCTTTACGATCTTCCAGCTGAAGAAGCAGCAGAAATCCCAACTGTTGCATACTCACTAAAAGACGCGCTAGCAGAGCTAGATGCTGATCGGGAGTTCTTAACAGCGGGCGGCGTATTCTCTGACGACTTCATCGATTCATACATCGACCTTAAGTCTCAGGACGTAGAGCGTGTGAACATGACAACTCACCCTGTTGAGTTCGAACTTTACTACTCTGTGTAAGGTCGACACTGTGTAAAATGTAAACACAGCAATAAAATATTAGGCTCGCCTCGCAGGCGGGCCTTTTTTGTATTCGCCACTCAAGCTTCGACGTTTAACATGAGGGGATAATAAAAATACGCTTAGAATTTTTCCTTACAGGTCAAAGAGCTAAGCCATTGAAACGTGAAATCATCGAACAAGAGAAGGTGAGCAATGAAAGTTCAGCTTATTCCATCACTGTGTGCACTCAGCGGATTGTTAATCGCCTCTATCGCCTTCGCGCAGGTCGCGTATACGTGGGTAGATGAAAATGGCGTGGTTCACTTTAGTGATACGCCAAACAAAGGAGCAAAAGCGATCGCACTGCCAAACCTTGAAGCCAGCGCACCAGCTCCTGAGGTAGAAAGTACTGAATCGCTCGCACCTCAGACTACGCCATCTACTGCATCACAAAACAAGCCAGAGAAAACAACCGAGAAGCCTCTTCCATTACAACTCTCGATGCTGACTCCCAAGCACAACGAGACCATCCGCAGCAATCGAGGCATCATCAATATTCAATTAGAAACCAATCGCAAGCTTGGTATAGGTGAGCAATTGCAATTGTTACTCGATGGAAAACCTTATGGTGCACCACAAAGCCATATAGTGTGGCAGTTAAACAATATTGACCGAGGCACTCACACACTTGCTGTGCACGCGAAAAGAAGCGGCAAGCTTATTGCATCTACTAGCCCTATAACGGTGCATTTACATAGAGCAAGTGTTAAGCCGACCGTAAAAGGGGCAAAATAGAATATCTGGTGAAAAAAATCACATCACAGCGGTGCTTTTCACTTTTTCTTCTAAGATTTATTCGCCATACTTAACGTTCAATTGCACCATTATTGTGCATCGCACAATCTTAAAGCAAAACAAGGACGTAATGTGGATACCAGTCTTCCTAGTGCCATTCTCAACAATATGGTGACAGCAACGCTGATTCTTGATGATGGATTGGCCATCCGTTATGCCAATCCGGCTGCCGAGTTGCTATTTTCTCAAAGCGCCAAACGAATTATTGAACAATCACTTTCTCAATTGATTCAGCATGCGTCGCTGGATCTCGCGCTGCTCACTCAACCGTTGCAAAGTGGCCAAAGCATCACCGACAGTGACGTCACTTTCGTTGTTGATGGCCGCCCTTTAATGCTAGAGGTGACGGTTAGCCCTATCACTTGGCAAAAGCAGTTGATGCTTCTGGTCGAGATGCGCAAAATTGATCAGCAGCGCCGACTCTCTCAAGAACTGAACCAACACGCCCAACAACAAGCGGCGAAGCTGTTAGTCCGAGGGCTTGCACATGAGATCAAAAATCCGCTTGGCGGCTTACGCGGTGCGGCGCAATTGTTAGAAAAAATGCTGCCAGAGCCCTCTCTCACCGAATATACACACATCATCATTGAGCAAGCAGACCGTTTAAGGGCGCTCGTGGATCGATTACTAGGACCGCAGAAGCCAGGTAAGAAGACACAAGAGAATCTGCACCAAATTCTTGAAAAGGTTCGCCAACTGGTTGAATTAGAGTCACAACGCTCAATCATCATTGAACGAGATTATGACCCAAGCTTGCCAGAGATTTTGATGGATACAGACCAAATCGAACAGGCAATGCTTAATATCGTCAGCAACGCCGCACAAATTCTTAGCCATCAAGAACACGGGAAAATAACCATTCGCACCAGAACGGTGCATCAAGCCAATATTCACGGCAAACGCTGTAAACTCGCTGCTCGTGTCGAAATCACAGACAACGGCCCAGGTATTCCACCGGAACTACAAGACACGCTGTTCTATCCCATGGTCAGTGGCCGCGAGGGAGGAACAGGATTAGGGCTATCTATTTCGCAAAATTTGATCGACCAGCACAATGGAAAAATAGACGTAGAAAGCTGGCCTGGTCACACAACATTTACTATTTATCTGCCGATCTGATTGCGCTAATGGACTTCAAGTCGCGTCAGTTTTTCGGTTTGCTGCAAGGATTACTACATGAGTAAAGGATATGTTTGGGTCGTTGATGACGACAGTTCAATTCGCTGGGTAATGGAGAAAACGCTCTCCTCTGCCAACATCAAATGTGAAACCTATGCCGATGGAGAAAGCGTGTTAATGGCGCTCGAACGCGAAGTGCCGGATGTTCTAGTATCAGACATTCGCATGCCAGGTATTGATGGGTTGGAGCTACTAAAACAAGTACAGCGCGATTACCCAGACCTTCCCGTGATTATCATGACCGCACACTCAGATTTAGATGCGGCAGTGAATGCGTACCAAAAAGGTGCTTTTGAATATTTACCAAAACCTTTTGATATTGATGAAACCTTAACTCTGGTTGAGCGAGCCATTGCACACAGCCACGAAAACAAACGCGAGCAGCTCTCTCCAGAAGACATTCCAGCAGAAACGCCTGAAATTATCGGTGAAGCACCAGCGATGCAAGAGGTGTTTCGCGCCATTGGTCGTCTTTCTCGCTCCTCTATTTCAGTCTTGATTAACGGTGAATCGGGCACGGGTAAAGAACTCGTTGCTCATGCACTGCACCGTCACAGTCCACGTGCTAACAAACCTTTCATTGCGCTCAATATGGCGGCGATTCCCAAAGACTTGATTGAATCAGAACTATTTGGCCACGAAAAAGGCGCGTTTACGGGGGCAAACAATGTTCGTCAAGGACGATTCGAACAAGCCAATGGCGGCACTCTATTTTTAGACGAAATCGGCGACATGCCATTGGACATTCAAACTCGTTTACTACGCGTTCTAGCTGACGGGCAGTTTTATCGAGTGGGCGGTCACTCTCCGATCAGTGTCGATGTACGAATTGTCGCGGCAACACACCAGAACTTAGAAAAGCTGGTGCACGAAGGTGACTTCCGTGAGGACCTCTTTCATCGCTTAAACGTGATTCGCGTGCAGATCCCGGCACTGCGTGAGCGTAAGCAAGACATTGAAAAGCTTACACAGCATTTTCTTATCCGTGCGGCTGATGAGCTTGGTGTGGAAACAAAAACTCTCCACCCGTCGACCGTGGAGATTCTTAACCGCCTTGATTGGCCTGGCAACGTTCGTCAATTAGAGAATATTTGCCGTTGGTTAACCGTTATGGCCAGTGGTAGCGAAGTGTTACCAAATGACTTGCCAAGCGAACTACTCGAAGAGAAAAAATCCATTTCAGACTCTTCACATGGTAGTTGGCAAGAACAATTGGCGGATTGGGCACGGCATTCACTCGCAGCAGGAGATAAAGAACTACTTTCTTACGCTTTACCAGAATTTGAACGCATTTTATTAGAAGCAGCCTTAGAGCACACTAAAGGTCATAAGCAAGATGCCGCTAAAGTATTAGGCTGGGGGCGAAATACACTCACCAGAAAATTAAAAGAATTGTACTGACAATCACTTACGTGGTGCGTTAACAACGAGCGTCGTTTGTCACTCGATATTAATAAAAACATCAGTACAATTGTGGCGCACCACCATCTATGTGATTAGGCGATGTCTACTGCTACGACTCAAATTACACTGCGTACTGCTGTTCTGATTCCATTTGTCATGATCTTCTTACTGGCGATCGGTGTCATTGTCTACGTCCAAAAACAAAGTTACGAAGAAGTGGTCACGGATATCAGTGACAAGCAACTTTCCGTGTTAACCGAAAGTGTCCACGACCACCTCAATAGCTATCTACGTAAGCCTTTTACTGCGGTTATGGCTCTCGCGCACAACGTCAGCTATCACAATCTTTATCGCCCTCACGATACCTCAGACATTCAAAACTACCTGCTAAGTGCATTCAAAAATCTTTACCAATCGATACCGCAGTTGGATGTAATCGCATTTGGTTCAGAAAACGGCGACTTTGCAGGCTTTCGCCGCGAACTTTCCGACGATTACACCTTAATGGTGCAAGATCGCTACACCGATGGTGATCTGGTTATTTATGGAACCAACCATGTGAGTAACAACATTCGAACGGTTATCTCCCAATACGATCCTCGCACTCGCCCATGGTATAAGCCCGTTGCAGAGAGCCAAAACGCCACTTGGTCTGAAATTTATACCAATGCTGATGAACGCCAGGATATTACGCTATCAGCCATGACGCCGGTGTACAAACACGACCAATTTGCTGGTGTTTTGGTGACAGACATTCGTATCAATACATTCAACGAATTCCTGCGCGAGTTAAAATACAACACTAAAGCGTCGGTCTACATCATGGACCCAGATCATCGTTTAATCGCTCACTCAGGCCCGGGAAGCGTCATCTCATGGGGCACAAAATTTTCGGATAAAGGGCAGCGTTTGCTTGCCGCTGAAAACGCAGACCCGATCATCAAAATCAGTGCGAGCCGCGTCCGGTCTTTCGATCTCAACAACACCAAGCAACCTTATACTTTTTCATTTGAACATGATGGCCAACGTATTTTCAGTCGGCTAACCCCGTATCGAGACCAAGACGGCTTAACATGGTTTATCGGCACCTCCATTTCGGAGTCTGAGCTTCTCGGCCTGTTACCGAAAAGCCAGCAAGAGAGTTGGCTCGTTGGCATTATTGTAAGCCTATTTGGGATCGCCATCAGTTGGATCATTTTCAACCGAGTTACCAGACCAATTAACGCGACGGCCGCCGCCGCTCAGCACCTGGCAAATGGGGATTGGGATAGCGGCATGCCAAAGCCTGGTTATGTGTATGAGACAACCGTACTGGTTCATGCTTTTAATGAAATGGCGAACAATCTAAGAGCTTCATTCAAAGCATTGCGTGAACAGTTAGTTTATGACTCTCTAACACGCTTATATAGCCGTCAGGGTTTGGTCGAAATCTGTGAAAATCAGTCTCATCTTTGTCACGGCAGTTTATTTTTACTTGGTATCAACAAATTTAGAGATATCAACGATAGTGTGGGTCATCACAACGGCGACCAGTTGTTGGTCAGCATCGCTGAAAGGCTAAAACAGCAGTTTCGTGACAACGCATTATTGGCTCGGATTGGTGGTGATGAGTTCGCGGTGTTTCTCTCAAAGGTCGACACTGAAACCAAAATTAAACAAACCGAGCGTCGATTACAGCAACTCTTTTCCACCCCATTTATGGTGGAAGGCGAGAATGTAGTGATGAAGATTTCACTTGGTATTGTACAAACCCAGCCAAACGAAACCATGCCTTTATGGTTACGCAACGCCAGCATCGCATTAAGTTACGCTAAACAAGACTCACTGACTGGTGTTTGTCACTACAGCCCAGAACTAGCGAGCGCTTCAAAGTTTCGTACGCAAATGCTGACCAAGATCCAAACTGGCATTGAAAACCGAGAGTTTATTCCTCATTACCAACCGATTGTGGATCTCGTCAGTGGCACAGTGTGTGGCGCCGAAGCACTTGCGCGCTGGCATAGCGACTCAGGTATGGTGTCACCATTAGATTTTATCCCAATCGCGGAAGAAAGCGGCATGATCAAAGCCATCGGCCAACAGATTCTGTTACAAGCTTGTCGCGACACTTACCAAGCGATCGAAAGCAAACAGTGGCCGTCGGACTTCCAACTGCATGTGAATATCTCCGTTAATCAACTATCCTGCCCAAGTTTTGTTGATACGGTGACAAGCGTATTGGATATCACGAAATTACCAGCAAGTAACCTCACACTAGAGATCACAGAATCACGTATCATTGATAGCGCACCGACCACACTAGAAAATATGACTAAACTGCGTGAAATGGGTATTGGTATCGCGATAGATGACTTTGGCACCGGCTACTCATCACTGGGTTACCTCCACTCTCTGCCGTTTACCTGCTTGAAGATTGATCGCACCTTCATCAATCAACTCACACAAGAAAACTTAAACAGTTCAGTCGTCGCTGCCGTCATCAATATCACAGCAGGTCTCAAAACTAATGTCGTCGCGGAAGGTGTCGAGGATAGCAATCAAGCACAATTACTGCGCTCTTTAGGCTGTAATCAGGTGCAAGGCTTCTACTACAGCCGCCCTATGCCACTAGAAGAATGGCCAACACATTTGGTGAACATGAAGTAGAAAAGAGCGAGAATCGTTGATTTCCTAGTCATCCTCTACTGACAATCTACCCAACTGTTATTTATACTTAACTGCAAATCTTACCCATGTATTGTCACAGATGATGTTTGGGCCCTGTTCCAGTTCATAACTATCCGGATCGACAAAATGATAACGAAGAACCTTCCTCTTACTGATTTGCACCGTCACCTCGACGGTAACATTCGTACTAAAACGATTCTTGAGCTAGGCCAAAAGTTTGGCATTGCCCTACCAGCGTACGATATTGAGTCTCTCACTCCTCACGTTCAAATTGTCGAAGCGGAACCCTCTCTTGTTGCTTTCCTTTCTAAGCTCGACTGGGGTGTTGCTGTACTGGGCGATCTAGATGCGTGTCGTCGTGTCGCGTACGAAAACGTAGAAGACGCGCTAAACGCACAAATCGATTACGCTGAGCTGCGTTTCTCTCCTTACTACATGGCGATGAAACACAAGCTACCAGTAGCGGGGGTTGTTGAAGCCGTCGTGGACGGTGTGCAAGCAGGTATGCGCGATTTTGGCGTGAAAGCCAACCTGATCGGTATCATGAGTCGCACATTTGGCACTGACGCATGTCAACAAGAACTGGACGGCATTCTGAGCCAGAAAGATCACATCGTTGCCGTCGACCTTGCGGGTGACGAGCTAGGCCAACCGGGTGATCGCTTTGTGTCTCACTTCAAGCAAGTACGCGATGCTGGCCTTGGGGTAACGGTCCATGCTGGTGAAGCAGCAGGTGCAGAGAGCATGTGGCAAGCAATCAATGAGCTGGGCGCAACTCGTATCGGTCACGGCGTAAAAGCGATTCACGATCCAAAACTGATGGATTACCTAGCAGAAAACCGCATTGGTATTGAATCTTGCCTGACGTCAAACTACCAAACAAGTACGGTAGAAACGCTAGAAAACCACCCTCTCAAGCAGTTCCTAGAGCATGGCGTTCTTGCGTGTCTTAACACTGACGATCCAGCGGTTGAAGGTATCGAACTGCCATACGAATACGAAGTAGCGGCACCAGCCGCTGGTATGAGCCAAGACCAGATTCGCCAAGCGCAAATCAATGGCCTTGAGATTGCGTTCCTTTCAGAAGCAGAAAAAGCGGAACTGAAAGAAAAAGTAAAAGATCGCACTTAAATCCAGCGAAAACATAAAAAAATGCCAGCATCTGCTGGCATTTTTTATATCTTGAATCTGTATCTCGGATTAAATAACACGAGAGAATTGTTGCTGACGCGCCTTCGCTCGCAGGTACTTATCGAAGCTCATACAAATATTACGGATCAGCAAACGACCTCGCAGCGTCACACGAATTTCATTGTCATCCACTTCCACCAGCTCATCGTTGATGAAGGTCTGAAGTAGCTGTAAGTCTTCTTTAAAGTACTGATCAAACTTTACTTTAAACTCAGACTCAATGGCTTTCTTGTCTAACTTGAAGTTACAAATCAGCTGCTTAATCACTTCACGACGGAGCAAATCATCAGAGTCCAGCGAGACCCCTTTCCATAGAGCGTGACGAAGTTCGTTGACTTGAGCGTAGTATTTCTTGAGCTCTTTCTGGTTTTGCGCGTACGCATCGCCGATCATCGAGATTGCAGAAACACCAAAGCCAACCAAGTCACATTCACCTTGTGTGGTGTAGCCTTGGAAATTGCGATGCAAAATACCTTCGCGCTGGGCAACAGCAAGTTCATCGTCCGGCAAAGCAAAGTGGTCCATACCGATAAATTGGTAGCCAGCACCAGTCAGTGTCGCGATGGTGTCTTGCAGAATCGCCATCTTCTCCTCTGCTTTTGGCAGATCTTCGTCTTTAATCTTACGCTGCGCTGCAAATAGCTGTGGCATGTGCGCGTAGTTAAACACGGATAGACGGCCCGGCTGCATCTCTAGCACTTGTTCTAGAGTCTTGGCAAAAGATTCTTTGGTCTGCTTCGGTAAACCGTAAATTAAATCTAGGTTCGTCGAACGGAAACCCAACTCTTTTGCGCGCGCAACCATCGCAACGATGAACTCTTCATCTTGCTCACGATTCACCAGCTTTTGCACTTCTTTGTTGAAGTCCTGCACACCGATGCTCAAGCGATTGAAGCCTTCACTACGCAGATGATCCAGCATGGTCAGCTCGATTTCACGCGGGTCAACCTCGATACTGATTTCAGCATCGCTACTAAAAGTAAACTCTTGGCGTAGCAGGCTCATTACACGCGTGATTTGCTTTTCAGAGAGAAACGTCGGTGTACCACCACCAAAATGCAATTGCGTCACGGTGCGACCAACAAGTAATGCAGCACGTTGACGAATTTCGTGTTCAAGCACGTCGAGGTATTCATCCGCTTTGTGCGAATGGCGTGTAATGACTTTATTACATCCACAGTAGTAACAAAGCTTGTGACAGAACGGAATGTGTACGTACAGCGATAATGGGCGTTCTGGGTATTGAGTGCATGCCATATCATAATCAGAAATGGTGAACGCTTCATGAAACTCCAGCGCCGTTGGGTACGACGTATAACGAGGCCCGGAATAGTTGTACTTATCCAATACCGCTTGATCCCAGACGATTTGCTGTTTCGATTCAGTGTGTTGATTCGACATGGTGGTACTTTCCGTTAAATGCTAGGGCAACGAAAGCCGTCACCCGATATTCAGAGCCGCTATTTTGCCATACGACGATGACAAGCGTGGCAACGCCGACTGGCTTTTTAAGTATAAAACTAAAGAAGTGCTAGCGTGATCACGATACCCCCATTAGCCATAAGGAGACTATTGGGGGTCGCGCTTAAATCATCTGAATATTGATTTGATTATTCAGTGGCTGGACGTTTTTCTGCAACACTTTGAGCTCCTCAATAATCGCATCAGTGAGGCGGCTTTCCGCTTTATGACGCGTCAAGTTCTGTTGCATACGCTCTTTCTTGGCAAGTTGTTGGCGTTCTTCGCCACGCGCCATATCTTTCACTATGTGGTAAAGCTCAGAAATCGCAGGGTACGTTTTATCGAAATCAACGCGGTCTTCACCTTGTACATAATCCATGATGTTATACACACGGATACTGATTTCAGATAAATCGCACTGCCCTTGAATGCCCGCCTGACACAAGGTATGCACATTCTCAAAAATGTTGGCGTTACGTTTGTCTATCGCCAATTTTTGATGCTTCAGCTGCAATTCCTTTTGCTTTTTCAATTGAAGCAGAAGGTAACCTGCATAAGAAGCGAGTGCGATGATAATCACAACACCAGCAATAGCTAATAAGGTTACATTCATAGCTTAATTATCCTTTATAGTCGTCGAAATTAATGTCGTCGAAATCTGCCAGCAAGTCATCATCGTTGCGCGTGCTTTTCTCAGCAGGTGCAGTGAAGTCTTCCTCTTCTTCAGGTTCCAACAAACCTAGTTGGTCCATTAGCTTCTCAATGCGATCGAGTTTCTCATCGACGAATTTCTGTAGACCTGTGCCCAGGTTTTCACCCGCTTCAATACGGTCTAGCAACACGTTCAATTGCGCGTCATTTTCTAGCATCTCTAGTTCTTGCTCTGCCGACAAACGACGCTCTTGCTTCGTCATTTTCTTCGCAGGTTCAACAATCAGAGGTATTTTCTTTTTGCTGCCTAAGCGCGGGTCGCGATTTTGTGCAGCAGCTTGCTTTTTCTGCTCGTTAACTTCTGAGTTACGGTTACCCGTTTTCAGACCCTTACGCTTTTTAGCACGCTTGCGTAAGCGGCCTTCCACATCAGATTCTGTACGGTTACGAGTTACAACAAACTCAGGTGCACCAGCGGCACCCGGTTTTCTAGATTTTTTACTACGGCTCATTACTGGGGTTTCCTCAGTAAAATTACATCATTACCAATAAATTCGAGTTCGAGCTTATCCCGCTCTGCTAGGAACTGGAACGTGTCACGACTAAAGAACACTACGTGAGTGAGATCGTTCTTATAATGCCATGATTTGAAAGCCTCCACGTCGATGACCATTTTCGTCATCAGGCCTATCCAGCCCCCTGGCTTAACTAAATTCAACCATTGCTTCCACACCAAATCTGGGTGGTAGAGGTGCTCTATCACCTCTGTTGCTGTCATGAAGTCGTACGTTTTTTCTAAAACCGACGTATCAGGGTGGTAGTAGAGATCGTACAACGCCATGTTGTGCCCCGCCTCTTCCAGCATCAAGGAGAGCGTTGGGCCAGGACCACAACCAAAGTCGATACCGTTCGATTGTGGTGAAATTCGCTCTGTGATCGGGTCAGCAATACGCGACAAAAAGCGTCGGTAACCCAAATCATCGGGGTTGTTCTCATGCAAATCATAGTGAGCTTTTTCGCTTTCCGCATCCAAACGTTGGTCTGGATTTACGAATACCAAGCTGCACTGCTCACATTGAAGATATTCACGACGCTTATCTTCAAAATAATGGTGAGTGCGCTGATTTTGGCATAAAGGACAGGTATGCATGCTGACTTCCTCAAACAGGGATGCGAAACATACCAGAAAGTGAACTCGGATTGGAGTGTTGTTGAGTATTTTTTCAGCAATTTTTGTTAAAAAACTTTGTTTACAACCTATAAAGCTAAATAAGTGCAGTAATCTCAATTCAAGTTACGACTGAGCAAGTCAACGGATATAAAAAAAGCGACAGTCAGACTGTCGCTTTCTAAGTGCCATCAATTGGCGAAACTGTGTTGCACACATTTGGTGCACCAATGATCCCTTTGTTTTTAGAGCTTTCCCTGCCAAAAAGAGTTGTTTTTCATCTTCCTGATGAGTTTTGGCTATCCGTTTACTTCCTGTCTACTGAGCAACTTCCTGTGCCTGATCCGTTTCACTGTCTTAACCGTCAGACGAGATGACCATCCTTATCTGATAGGCTCCCTACCTATCTAAATCCCTTTCTAAATCACCAAGCATCCGAGCTACATCCTTGGAGACCTAAACCGTGGTCTTAAATCCTTACATTCACTCCCTGTGAACGACTTCTACTTTACGCCATCCCGTTATGCTCACAAGTAATGGGTTGAAAAAATAATCCGCCTATTTTTCTAAAAAATCAAAATTATCATTTAATCAAAAACTTAAAAACACGAACAAGAAAAAGCCAACATCAAGTATGGCAAATGTCTCACAAACTGCCGAGCCAACTATCGCTTTCGTATCCAAACTCGACTGTGATATCTGTCACGAACAAAAATGCCCTAGTGGATTCACTAGGGCATTTTTGTACAAGTTGCTCGAACGATGTAGGGACATCTACCCAACCAGCTCAAGATGCAGGTTCTTGAGCGATTTAGGTATATTAGTGCAGACCGCCAACGTATTTAGACAGCACTTCGATATCTTCGTCTGTCATTTTCTTCGCGATGTCGCGCATCATGGCATTCATATCATTACCACGGTCGCCATCACGGAATTTTTCTAGCTGAGCTTTGATGTAGTCAGCATGCTGACCAGAAATTTTCGGGAAACCTGAAAGCTCAGTACCATTGCCACGAGGACCATGACATGCAATACATGCGGTTAGGCCACGCTCGGCATCACCAGCGGTATAAAGCGTTTTGCCTTTTGCTACTACATCTTCAGGTGTTGAGTTTTCTGAAACTGGTAGCGAAGCGTAGTAAGCAGATAGGTCTGCGATATCTTCATCGCTCAGTGGCATTGCCATACCACTCATTACAGGATCGTAACGACCTTGTTTACCACCACTTGTCATGCCTAGCTTAAGTTCTTTTAACTGCTTCTCAAGATACTTAGCGTGTTGGCCTGCGAGTTTCGGGTACGTTGTTATTGCACTGTTGCCATCTGCTCCGTGACAGGCGACACAGGTTTGTGATTTTGCTTTACCAGCCTCAATATTACCTTGGGCCCATACTGAGCAACTGGCTAAAAGACTCAAAATTAGCGCTAATTTCTTCATGACATTCCATTATAATTATCAAGCTTCCAGTACCACGGAATGTGAACATACCGCGTACACTCATGGTACAATAGGCGACCTTATGCCGAGCACGGTTATTTTACACATTTTCACAAAAAAGTAATCAATCGACTACACAAAGTCGAGATGGAGTTAACAGTGAGCGTAAAAATTCATTACCAAAATACGCATTTCATCACCAGCGCACCCGATATTCGTCACCTGCCGGAAGACGAAGGTGTCGAAATTGCGTTTGCAGGACGCTCAAACGCTGGTAAATCGAGTGCACTTAACCGTCTAACTAATCAAAAAAGCTTAGCCAAGACATCAAAGACACCTGGTCGTACGCAATTAATCAACCTTTTCAAAGTAGAAGAAGGTTGTCACATTGTCGATCTACCTGGATACGGTTTTGCTCAAGTACCGGTAGAAATGAAAAACAAATGGCAGAAATCTTTGGGTGAATACCTACAGAAACGCGAGTGCCTAAAAGGCTTAGTGGTTCTAATGGACATTCGTCATCCAATGAAAGATCTCGACCAACAAATGATTTTCTGGGCCATCGATAGCCACATTCCTGTGCAGGTTTTGCTAACCAAAGCAGATAAACTAAAAAGTGGTGCACGCAAACAAACTCTACTGAAAGTTCGTAAGCAAGTAGAAACTTTCGGTGGTGACGTTTCTGTTGATGTGTTCTCCTCACTTAAAGGATTAGGTGTCGATCAGCTACGTGCAAAACTGGATACCTGGTTTGCACCAGCACTAGCACACCTGATAGAAGAAGACGAACAAGAGATACCAGCGAGCGATGAAGAATAATTAACAATATTTGTTAAATTTCTTCGACACGGCCCTGCCATTTGGTGGGGCTTTTGTTTATCTGAACTAAATAACAGGCAATAAAAATCCCCGCCTTCCTGGCAGGGATAACGGGAGAGAAAAATTGGTAATTATTGTTATGTGACGAAGCATTGCTGAACTGAGATTCGATTTCAATAGGTTAAAAAGCGCTCTTGTTTCCTGTGTATCACCAAACATTCACTCCAAAAACACCCAATAGCGTTACAATTCAGACAGTTAAGCCAAGCAAATCTTCAAAAAGATGTAACTTAGTTTCTTTCAAGAAAAAATAATAGTGTGACTGGCGTAAATTTACAGGATGAATAACGCAATAAATTTGAAGGAAAAATCGAGATTTTGCAGTAACTTAGAAAGGTCAAAAAAGAAGGTTTTTGAAGGCTAACTTTAAGCTGCTGATCCAAAAGAATAATTTTCTTTCGTCCAATAAAAAACGCCCCAGTCAAAAACTGACTGGGGCGGCTGAATCAGCCTAATCCAATAACGTGAAACAAAAGGTCTGAAAGATAGAACATCTTACCTCTGTACCCTACGAGTATTAATGTACAACAATTGGTCAGAATTGCAAAGAATTTTTGTAGTTTTTTTTCATGAAACTTTTATTAAGCAACATCAAAGTTAACTTTGCGCTAGCTTTTTTAATCTCAAAAAAAAGCCAGCGTTTGTGCGCTGGCTCATAATTAATTGGTTATTTTGGTCTAAAAGTGACTAATGAGCTTGATCCCAGTTATCACCGTGACCTGCTTCTGCAACCAACGGTACTTTTAGCTCTGCTGCAGATTCCATCAATTTCTGTACTTTACTTTCAATTTCGGACAATGATGACTCTTCAACTTCAAAGACCAATTCATCGTGTACTTGCATTAATAACTTCACACGACCATTGCCTTCTTCCTGAATCCACTGATCAACCAACAGCATCGCTTTCTTAATGATGTCCGCAGCCGTACCTTGCATTGGTGCGTTGATTGCCGCACGTTCAGCAGCTTTACGACGCATCCCGTTGCGTGATTTGATTTCTGGTAAATGCAAACGTCGACCAAAAATAGTTTCAACATACCCTTTATCTGCTGCCGTGCTGCGTGTGTCTTCCATGTACTGCATCACGCCTGGGTAACGTTCAAAGTATGTATCCATATACGCTTGAGCCTCACCACGAGGAATGCCTAATTGCTTCGCCAAACCAAACGCACTCATGCCGTAAATAAGACCGAAATTAACCGCTTTCGCACGACGACGTTGCTCACTTGAAACGTCTTCAATAGAAACACCCATGATTTCTGCTGCGGTTGCCGCGTGGATATCTTTGCCATCGCGGAATGCATCCAATAACGCTTGGTCACCAGAAAGGTGCGCCATGATGCGAAGTTCGATTTGCGAGTAGTCGACCGCTAAGATTTTATGCCCTGATGGCGCGACAAACGCTTGACGAATACGACGGCCAGCTTCGTTACGAATTGGAATGTTCTGTAAGTTCGGATCAGTAGAAGATAGACGACCCGTTGCAGTCACTGCTTGGTGGTAAGAAGTATGCACACGTCCCGTCGATGGGTTGATCATCTTCGGCAGTTTGTCGGTGTAAGTTGATTTTAGCTTCGCCAAACCACGGTATTCCAAAATCAGTTTTGGTAGCGGGTAGTCTAGCGCGAGTTCTTGCAGAACTTCTTCATTCGTCGATGGTGTGCCTGATGGCGTTTTCTTCACAACCGGTAAACCCATTTTTTCAAATAGGATGGCTTGTAATTGCTTTGGCGAGTTCATATTAAACTCTTGCTCAGCAATTTCGTACGCTTTCTTTTCAAGCTCATCAAGGCGAGCGGTAATCTCGACCGACTGCGCACTCAGCTTCATTTCATCAATAAAGACCCCAGTGCGTTCAATGCGCGAAAGAACTGGCACCAACGGCATTTCAATCTCTTCGTAAACTGTCTTCAGGCTTTCATCCTGCTCGATATTAGTAAACAAGCGATTGTGCAGACGAAGGGTCACATCCGCATCTTCTGCCGCGTATGGCGATGCTTGTTCCAGTTCGATTTGGTTAAACGTAAGCTGATTTTTGCCTTTACCTGCAATTTGCTCAAAAGAAATGCAGCTGTGCTGTAGGAAGCGAAGCGCCAAGCTGTCCATATCGTGTTTACCGCCGACACTGTTGTAGATATACGATTCCAACATCGTGTCGTGCTTGATACCTTTTAGCTCAATGTCGTAACGAGCGAGTACAGACGCATCATACTTTAAGTTTTGACCGACTTTTGCTTTCGCTGCATCTTCAAGAATTGGCTTCAGCTGTTCTAGTACCCAATCACGATCAAGCTGTTCAGGCGCATCTAAATAGTCATGTGCAACTGGCACATAAGCCGCAATACCTTCATCGACAGCGAATGACAAACCAACTAGATTCGCTAGCATGTAATCTAGGTTATCGGTCTCCGTATCAAATGCAAACAGCTCAGCCGTTTGAAGTTTATCTAGCCAAGCATTGAAGGTTTCTTTATCCAGAATTGTTTCATATTGGCTGCGATCGATTGTTACCGCAGAAGTTTCCATCTCGGCTTGAGAAGAAGAAGCTTGTGAAGATCCTGCAAGCTCTACAGCCTCCACAGATCCAGAACCGCCTTCAAGTAGTTCATTCAACCAAGATTTAAACGTCAGTTGGCCATACAGCTTCACTAATTCGTCTTTATTTGGTTCCGCTTTCAGCAATGATTCTGGCGTTTCCTCAAGCTCAACATCCAATTTGATGGTCGCGAGCTCATACGAAAGCATGGCATTTTCTTTGTTGTCGATGAGCTTTTTCGCCATGGTTTTAGAACCACGGAAACCAAGCCCTGCAATATCATCGAGGTTTTCATACAACTTCGTCAGACCACCAATACCTTGCAGTAGTGCGGTCGCGGTTTTATCACCGACACCCGGTACACCAGGAATGTTATCTACTTTATCGCCCATCAGTGCTAAGTAGTCGATGATCAACTCAGGTGGAATGCCAAACTTTTCAACCACACCTTCACGATCCATTACGACGTTCGTCATGGTGTTGATCAAGGTAATGTTATCATCCACTAGCTGCGCCATGTCTTTATCACCAGTACTGATCAATACAGGCATGCCCTTTTGTGATGCTTGGTATGCTAACGTACCGATGACGTCATCCGCCTCGACGCCAGGAACACAGATCAGCGGCAAACCCATTGCACGAATAACATTGTGTAATGGTTCAATTTGACAACGCAGGTCATCCGGCATTGGCGGACGATTCGCTTTGTATTCTGCATACATATCATCACGAAAGGTTTTTCCCTTTGCATCGAAAACCACCGCGATGCGCTCAGACGCAAACTGACGCATCATGCTGCGTAACATGTTCACGACGCCGTAAACGGCATTAGTTGGAATTTCACCATTGCTCATGGTGCCCGGGTAGGCGTGAAAAGCGCGATATAGGTAAGAAGAGCCGTCGATAAGGATCAACGGATTTTCAGGAATACTTGCCATAATTGTCTGTATCCAATTCAGTACTTGAGAGATCTGCCTAGGATGCCATGACTGCTGATCCGAATCTATCTTGTTCGCTCGATCTAGGTCGCGTAAATTTTTCCGACTTTATTCACGAAAACACCACCTCCTGTGGATAACTCTGTTTATAGAAATTATCCACTGGTTATCCAATAACAAAAAACACAAGAAAACACCAACTCAAATCATTGATTTATAATAATAAATTCGCATAACGGCGAGAAGATCAACGATCCTAAAATGATCATCGCATGTGGAAAAGATATTAATAGTGACGTCAAATAGAAATCGTAGAAAAGAAAAAAGCGACCCGAATGGGGTCGCCTAGCAGAAGTGGTAAAGCAAATTCTGTAAATAGAGCAGCTTAACCAAGAAGCTATAAATTACACTGGAAGCAATGTGAGCAATGTCGTGTCAAAAAGAATTCGTGCAAGTTCTCGGAAAAATGTTTCATCACTTCTCAACTTTCAGTTAATTAACTTCTGTTAATAAGTCACTCAACGTCCTTGTGAACTTTCCTCATTCCCTAAGACAGGTTTAATAATAATGATTCTCATTTCGTAGTCAACAGTTAAATGAGAAAAAATCTCATTTATTTTCACATTGCTTTAATGAAATGCACTCTAGATTCTCGAAGATTTACTTTTTCTTCAAACTTTTCAATGATATAGCCATTTCTCAATAACAAGCGAAGCATAGCCGGAAACTGGTTTCGAGATTTCACTTTTAATGTGTTGTAGCCTTGTTCTGCCACCCAATCCTCTTGAGCTTCCAAAAGCAGTTGTGCCACGCCTTCATTTCGAGCTTCAGGGACAACACCACCTAACCAGCTATAGAAAACACCATCCTCTAATTCGTAACCTATTTTGAAGCCGACAATCGTGCCATTTTTTTCTGCAACGAGGATTAAACTGTTTTTCTCTTCTAAACGTTGAGTCATGGAGTCTACCGTTTCTCCTTTCGAAAACTCGGTAACACGCGCCACAACTTGAAGTGCTTCTTCCAATGTGCCTTCACGAATCAGCATTGTCATTGTTCTCTTCTCCAAAATAAAAATACCCAAGCACCTTGGATTGTTACTGTTGTAATCCGCCTGAGGTTACTTGGGTATATACAGACGAACAACTCTTGTTGGTCTGGTATTTCTCACTGAGCGATAATTACTCTTCTGTCGCTTCCGGAGTACGATTTAGGTGTTGAGCAGTTTGTGCATTCTCTTCTGCCAACCACTCAGCAACGTCTTTCGCAAAGTACGTTAAGATGCCATCTGCACCTGCACGTTTGAAGCACAATAGTGATTCCATCACAATTTCACGCTCTTTGAGCCAGCCATTCATGATCGCCG
Organism: Vibrio sp. 811; assembly: GCF_033339195.1. NCBI lineage: Bacteria > Pseudomonadati > Pseudomonadota > Gammaproteobacteria > Vibrionales > Vibrionaceae > Vibrio > Vibrio sp. 811. The sequence goes on along the minus strand of NZ_JAWOUB010000010.1, from coordinate 74,478 downwards.
CTTTATGCATCGCGTACTCGCCAGAGACTTGATAAGCAAATGTCGGTACTTGAAGTTCAGTTTTTACTCGGCGAACTACATCTAAGTATGGCATACCAGGTTTAACCATCACCATGTCCGCACCTTCGTTGATGTCTAGCGCCACTTCGTGAATCGCTTCATCAATGTTTGCTGGGTCCATTTGGTAGTTTTTCTTGTTGCCGCCTTTTAGATTTGAAGAAGAGCCAACCGCATCACGGAATGGTCCGTAGTAGTTCGATGCGTACTTAGCCGAGTAAGCCATGATTTGAGTATGAATGTAGCCCGCGTTTTCTAATGCTTCGCGGATCTTACCAATTCGGCCATCCATCATGTCTGAAGGCGCGACTACGTCAGCACCCGCTTCTGCATGAGACAAAGCCTGCTTAACCAATACTTCTGTGGTTTCATCATTCATTACGTAGCCATCTTCATCGATGATGCCGTCTTGGCCATGTGTCGTGAATGGGTCGAGTGCCACGTCTGTGATTACACCAATTTGAGGAATGTGTTCTTTAAGCGCTCGTACTGCTCGCTGAACCAAACCTTCTGGGTTGTAGGCTTCAGTAGCACATAAGCTTTTAGCGTCTTGGTTTACGACAGGGAAAAGCGCGATTGCTGGAACGCCTAGATTTGCAAGGTATTGTGCTTCTTCTAGCATTAAATCAATCGACAAACGCTCTACACCCGGCATGGACTCCACGCTCTCACGACGATCTTTACCCATAAGAATGAACATTGGGTAAATCAGATCATTAACAGAAAGTTGGTTCTCAGCCATCAAACGACGACTAAAATCGTGCTTACGTAAACGACGCATACGGCGTGCAGGGAATGGACCTTGAATTGATACAGACACCATTTTCTCCTTGTCTGGACGGTTATGATGATCAAATCATCTGGTGAACAAAATCATATCACTCTTGATGCATGTTGCGAGTGACAATCTGGAAAAAGGTAATGAAAAAAACTGAAAATGACCCAGCACTCACACTCAAGTATACTTCGAATACGAAACCAACTATGAAGCACAGAGAGTAACGATGATCGATACCCACGCGCACATCTATGCCAGCGAATTTGATAACGACCGCGATGAAGTAGTACAACGCGCCTTAACGCAAGGCATTAATAAAATCCTGTTGCCAAACATCGATCTGGACTCTATTGAGCCCATGCTACAAACCGAAGCGGCATATCCTGACGTGTGCCACTCAATGATGGGACTCCACCCTTGTTATGTGGACAGCAATGTTGAACAAACGTTGGAGATCATCCGCGGTTGGTTTGAGAAACACAAGTTTATTGCGGTGGGCGAAATCGGTATCGACCTGTATTGGGATAAAACCTATCGTGCTGAGCAAGAAATGGCGTTCGTAGCTCAACTTAACTGGGCAAAAGAGATGGACTTACCAGTCGTTATCCACACTCGTGATTCGATTGAAGAAACACTCACTTTGCTAAGACAAGAGCAAGATGGTCGTCTGCGTGGTGTATTCCACTGTTTTGGAGGCAGCTTAGAAGAAGCGCAAGCAATCAATGAGCTAGGCTTCCACTTAGGCTTGGGTGGCGTATCGACCTTTAAGAATGGCGGGATGGATAAAGTCATTCCACATTTGGATATGCAGTGGGTCATTTTAGAAACCGACTGTCCATATTTAGCGCCTGTGCCACACCGTGGTAAACGTAATGAACCAGCCTACACTTCTCTCGTTGCACAACGTGTTGCCGACTTGCGTGATGTCGACATCGCAACCATCGATGCCATAACGACTGAGAATGCCAAAAAGCTGTTTAATATTTAATTCACGAGAATTGAAAAAAGCGACGAAATCAACGTCGCTTTTTTATCACCTAAACTATTGAATGAACGATTCAACCCGTTGAAATAGTAGAACAATCCATACAAAATTATTGATAAACATAATAATTAACTAGCAACTCTACTTACTTCTCATATCGTCACTTTACTTCGTCCGCTTTGCAAAACTGTCGACAACTCGACACATTATTTTTCTATACTGATTTACGCCCATTAATTAGCACAAATGTAAAACAGCATGAATATGGAAGTTGAAGTGTGTACACATGGTGCTTACTTACAACGCGTACCGCGCAGTTTTTTTCAAAAGCTGCTGGGCATCAAGGAAGTATACGTATGCACAAAATGTGGTTACGTCATGAAAGTTAAGTAATTAGCCCAAGAAAAAACCAACCGCAAAAAAAGCGGCTCAATTGAGCCGCTTTTCACATCTAGATTAGCCTTATTCTTCGGTTTCCGCTTCTACTTCTTCGCTTCGACGAGTATAAAAACGCGCGAAGAACAAACCGACTTCAAACAGTAAACACATCGGAATAGCGAGTAAGGTTTGCGAGATCATGTCTGGTGGCGTTAACACCATACCTACGACAAACGCAGCCACTATAATATAAGGACGTTTCTGTCTTAAATCTTCTGGTGTAGTGGCCCCAGTCCAACACAACAAAATAATCGCAACAGGCACCTCAAATGCGATACCAAACGCCATAAATAGCGCCAGCACAAAGTCGAGATAACTCGAGATATCAGTTGCAAACTCTACTCCACCAAGAGAGATGGCGGTAAAGAAGCCAAACACCAATGGAAATACCACGAAGTAGGCAAATGCCACTCCACAGTAGAACAATAGCGAACTAGAGAACAGCAGTGGCATGATCAATCGACGTTCATGCTTGTACAAACCTGGCGCTACAAAGGCCCAAACTTGATACAAAATAAACGGCACCGCAATAAATACCGAAGCAATTAACGTCAGCTTAAGTGGCGTAAAAAAAGGTGACGCTACATCCGTAGCAATCATGGTCGCGCCTTCAGGTAGACGTTCTACTAAAGGTGCGGAAACAAACTCGTAAATGTGGTTAGAGAAATAAATTAGTCCGACAAACACGACCAACACTGCGAGGATTGAGCGCAGTAGTCGGTTGCGAAGCTCCAACAAATGACTAATTAAAGGTTGTGTCTGCTCGACGGTAGACATGGCAAACCTCTTATTAAAAACCAGATCAAAAAGGAGCTACCAATCACTAGTAGCTCCTCCTAATGAGACTATTCGGCTTTCTTATCTGCCGCTGTAACCTTGCTCTCTTCCGCTTTCTCTACCTTTTCTGCTGCTGGCTCTGTTTTTACAGGCTCAGCCTCTGAATCGGTGTTCTTTGCGTAAGGACGATTTACAGATTGCGCTGCCTTCTTCAACTCTTCAACTGAAGATTTCAACTCAGGGGATAAATCATCCATCCCCATTTGTTCTGCTTTGCGCAAGTTTTCTTGCAGCTCTTGGACTTTCAGCTCGTGTGACAATTCGTCTTTGACGCTATTTGCCATACTCTTAGCGGCACCGATAAAGCGAGACACGCTGCGAATAGCATGAGGCAAACGCTCCGGCCCAAGAACGACCAGACCAACAACAGATATTAATACCAGTTCCCAAAAACCGATATCAAACACGTTTTACGCCTGCTCTTTGTCTTTTTTCGTTTCAGGAGCAGCTTCTTTTTTCTGCTGCTCTTCTAGACTTTTTGGTTCGAAGTCTGCGTCTTTGTCATTTTTCGCAGGTTCATCTTCGCTCATCGCTTTTTTGAAGCCCTTAACGGCACCACCCAGATCGCCACCGATACCACGTAGTTTCTTTGTTCCGAATAGCAATACAACAATTACAGCAATGATTAGAAGTTGCCAAACACTGATACCACCCATTCTCTTTACCTCGGGGTCTTTAAACAAACAAAAATATTTCAAGAGTTTAACGTCTATTGACGATAAGCTCGCCAACTAAGCAGCCAAAATGTGACACCTGCGATACCGCAGGCCAACGAAAGCTGCTCAAAAGCATCGTTCACCAATATTGCCGAGCATACGACTAAAGTCGCGCCAACGCCAAACAAAAACTTTCCTGTCGCCTGCTGGCGCTTGCTCTGGCGATACCCTTGATAAAGCTGATCCATACGTTGATTCATCGCTTTACCTTGTTTCAGGCTATCGTAAAGTAGCTCTGGCAGTTCAGGTAATTTCTCTGCCCAAAATGGTGCGCGGTCTTTAATCGCATTCACTAGAGCTTGCGGCCCAACTTGATTCATCATCCATTCCTCCAGGAATGGTTTTGCGGTCTCCCACAAATCGAGTTGAGGATATAGCTGCCTACCAAGCCCCTCCACGTACAACAGCGTTTTTTGCAACAGTACAAGCTGTGGCTGAACCTCCATATTGAATCGACGTGCCGTGTTGAACAAATTCAACAACACATGACCAAAGGAGATTTCGCACAATGGCTTAGCAAAAATAGGCTCACACACAATGCGAATCGCGAACTCAAACTCATCGACATTGGTATCCGCAGGCACCCACCCTGAATCCACATGTAACTCCGCCACTCGGCGGTAGTCACGATTGAAAAACGCCAGGAAGTTTTCCGCCAGATAACGCTTGTCTTCGCTATTAAGTGTACCAACGATTCCGCAATCTAGCCCTATCCACATTGGGTTCTCTGGATGTTCGGGTTTGACGAACACATTACCCGGATGCATATCGGCATGGAAAAAGCTGTCTCGGAACACCTGAGTGAAGAACACACTCACACCGCGTTCCGCGAGCAATTTCATATTGGTGCCATTTGCTTTCAAGCCTTCAATATCAGAGACTTGAATGCCATATATTCGCTCAGAAACCATGACAGTTTCATTACTGAAGTCGGGAAAAACTTCAGGAACATACAATTCTTCGCTGCCCTCAAAGTTGCGGCGCAACTGAATGGCATTCGCCGCCTCACGTCGCAAGTCGAGTTCATCAAGCAGGGTTTTCTCGTACTCACGCACGACTTCAACTGGTTTTAAACGACGTGCTTCAGGCATCGCTCCGGCGACTATACGCGCCATTCGGTGCATCAGTTTTAGATCTGAATCAATGACTGGGCGAATATCTGGGCGGATAACCTTTAATACCACTTCTTGGTTAGTGTCTTTTATGCGCGCAGTATGTACCTGAGCAATCGACGCAGACGCCAGTGGTTTGATATCAAACTCGGTAAACCATTTTTCTAACGGACCACCTAATGCTTGCTCCATCTGCTTTTTTGCCAACTCGCCATCAAAAGGAGCGACTTGGTCTTGAAGTAAAGCTAGGGGATCAGCGATATGCGGAGGAAATAAGTCACGGCGCGTCGACATCATCTGACCGAACTTAATCCAAACCGGCCCCAGCTCTTGCAGTGCTAAACGCAGACGTTCACCGAGTGGTTTTTCTGGGTGCTTGTTCTTAATCCAAAACAAGCTTTTGCGCAGTAAAAGCGGAGCTTTGGTCAGTTGGTGATCGGGAAGCAGCTCATCTAAGCCGTATTCCAGTTGTACTTTGGCGATGTGGTATAAGCGCTTTAGTTCTGCTGGCGTCATGGTTTCTCCAATGCAGGCTTATCTGCATCCAGCTTATTCAGCAAAGCCGTTAAACGAGCTTCAATGCGAGAAGCCTGGCTGCGAACCTCATCAACTTGGTCGCAGAAATAGGCCACTTCTAACGGAGCGGGAGCCAGTTTCCATTCTTCAGTCACTACTTGCGCAAGATGACGCTGGTGTTTTTCTGCTTGAGACGCAAGAAAGTTGCCGATGTTTTTTGAACCTTGCACAAAGGTATGTGCGGCGACATCGCCAGTCACGCGAGACAACCACTCTTCAACATCTGGTTTGCAATCCACCATCAACTGAGAGAATTTCTGCGCCAATTGAATATCGCCTTCGAGTTCAAGTTTATCTTGTTTAATAAGACGAGTGATGTTGGCCTGATCGCGCAGCTCTGGTAACACACTCAAGTTGAGCGATAGATAGCAGTTAGGCTGCCCTTCGTAATGACCGAGCACATCAATTTGCTGACTAAAAACGAATGTCAGTGTTTTATTGATCTCTTTCAGGTGAACTTGAATAACTTGACCTTTTAGACGCGCTAAACGACGGCCCAATGCAGGGTCGTCTTTGATCAGTGTATTCAGTGACGTTTCAATCACAGCGGTGATAAGTGGTTCAAATGGCATGCCGTTAACCCTTAGAATTTATAACCGCGATGCAAAGCCACAATACCACCAGTTAAGTTGTAGTATTTGGTGTTTTCAAAACCTGCTTCTTGCATCATGCCTTCCAGCGTTTCTTGGTCTGGATGCATACGGATTGACTCCGCTAGGTAGCGGTAACTCTCTGAGTCATTCGCAACTAGCTCACCGATTCTCGGCAACAAGTGGAATGAATATGCGTCGTATACTTTCGATAACGGCTCTAGCACTGGTTTTGAAAATTCCAACACCAATAGACGGCCGCCTGGCTTCAGTACGCGGAACATTGAACGAAGCGCTTTGTCTTTGTCAGTCACATTACGCAAACAAAAACTGATGGTGATGACATCAAAATAATCATCTGGGAACGGCAGTTCTTCTGCGTTGGCTTGAACGTAATGCACGTTACCCACAATACCGTTATCACGCAGTTTATCGCGACCAACGTTAAGCATTGAGTTATTGATATCGGCAAGGATGACATGGCCTTCATCGCCAACAATGCGCGAGAATTTCGCCGTCAAATCCCCCGTACCACCACCTAGGTCAAGAATACGTTGGCCAGGGCGAGCGCCACTACAATCGATAGTGAAGCGCTTCCAAAGGCGGTGAATACCACCTGACATCAGGTCATTCATGATGTCGTATTTTGTTGCCACGGAGTGGAATACTTCGGCAACCTTAGTCACTTTTTCGTCTTTTGCCACTGTAGAGAAACCAAAGTGAGTGGTTTCATTCTCTAACGCTGTATTGGATTGCAAACTTGTGTCCGTCATTCTAATTCCTCTTAGGCAGCGCTTTCCTCTACGGGGCGTTTGTTGACAAATAAAATCGCCCACTGCACTGCGGGCGATTAGTTTACTTTATCCTCAGCCGGATGTCTTTCTACTAACGGGTCATTTTCTGAAAATGCATCACTCTGCGCTAACTGCGCGAGGTCGGAAGAAATCGGTCGTTTAATTTCAACTCCCAAGTGTTTAAAGCTTTCGGCTTGGCGAATCACATTTCCGCGCCCTGTGGCAAGCTTATTCATCGCACCTTGATAGCTTTGATTCGCCTTATCCAGCGCACCGCCGAGCCCCTCCATGTCGTCTACAAACAATCGTAATTTGTCGTAGAGTTTTGTCGCACGCTGCGCAATCATTTTGGCGTTTTCATTTTGGCGTTCATTGCGCCATAGATTATCAATGGTGCGCAATGCCACCAGCAACGTTGTTGGGCTCACCAAAATGATGTTTTGCTCCATCGCGTCTTTAATCAAACTCGGATCGGCTTGAATCGCGACTTGGAACGCCGGCTCAACCGGAATAAACATAAGTACATAGTCCAAACTCTGAATACCTTTGAGTTTGTGGTAGTCCTTCGTGCTTAACCCTTTGATATGTGCACGTAGAGCAGCTAAGTGCGCATTCAAAGCCTGATCGCGCTCAGCATCAGTTTCGGCGTTGAAGTAGCGCTCATAGGCAACCAGCGCCATTTTAGAATCCACAACCACTTGTTTGTTTTGTGGGAGATGAACAATGACATCAGGTTGGTAACGCTTGCCTGCTTCATTTTGTAAGTTCACCTGAGTCTGATATTCGTGCCCTTCACGCAAGCCAGATTCGGCAAGTACCCTAGCGAGCACCACTTCGCCCCAGTTACCTTGTTGTTTGTTGTCCCCTTTCAACGCTTGGGTCAAATTAACCGCTTCGCGCGTCATTTGCTCGTTCAAACGTTGCAGGTTTTTCAGCTCATGCACTAGGGTATGGCGTTCTTTAGCTTCTTGGCTAAAGCTGTCATTAACGTGCTTTTTGAACCCTTCTAACTGTTCTCTAAGCGGTGACAACAAGCCTTCTAAACTCTGACGGTTTTGCAAATCGACCTTCGCGGTTTTTTCTTCAAACAGTTGATTTGCCAAGTGCTCAAATTGTTGTTTCAAGCGTGCTTCTGCTTGTTCTAAAATTTGCAGTTTTTCGGCATTAGCTTGGTTAATTTGCTCATGGCGAGCTTGCTGTTCACGCAGCTGCGTTTCTAGACGTGATTTGTGTTCACGCATTTGACCAAGCTCATCAAAGTATTGCTGGCGCTCTTGCTTTACAGCCTCGAAGTAACGCAGCTTTTCCATAGCTGCCATCAGCTTTCCGTGCGTTTGACGCACTTCAAATGCGGCTTTATCGCGCTCATCATCTAACTCATCCAACTCTTGCTGAGCATCGGCAAGGCTTTGCTTGACCTGTTCAAGTTGCTGTTGATGAAGCTGTTTTTCTGAAACAAGTTGTTGCTCGAGAAGCTGAGTTTGGGTGATAAAACGCTGTTTCACCCACCAACCGGCAGCGACACCACTAAGCGTGGCAGCACAAAGAGAAGAGAGAATGAGAGATTGGTACTCAAGAATCCATTGCATAATAGCGAGTTAGCCTGTGTTTTGTATCTATAACAATGGTATTTAGACACTGGATAAATGTCCAGTTTGTTGAATGAAAAATCCTCGCATACACTAGGCCTTCCTATAATATTCTTTCTTCCGCTAAAATTATCCAAACCGAGCGGCACATCATCACGCAGAGGCATCATGAACGAGCGTCGCGCCCTAGGATTTGGGCTCTCAGCAGTATTACTTTGGTCTACCGTTGCAACCGCATTTAAACTCACGTTGGCAGAATTTACGCCGATTCAAATGCTATGCATTGCCAGCATCGTCTCTGCGATTGCGCTAACAGTAATCTGTGGTGTGCAAGGTAAACTGGGCCAGTTAAGCGCTACATTTTTCTCAAACCCTTGGTATTACCTACTGCTTGGGTTGATTAACCCTTTGGCGTATTACGTTATTCTGTTCAAAGCATATGACTTGCTGCCCGCATCTCAGGCTCAAGCGATCAACTACAGCTGGGCCATCACCTTAACGCTAATGGCCGCTGTTTTCTTAGGACAAAAGATCCGTGGTAAGGACTGGCTGGCTTGCGGTTTTAGTTATGTCGGCGTGATAGTGATTGCTACACAAGGCAATCTTTTAGGCATGGAATTTGAGAGCCCGTTGGGTGTTGGTCTTGCGCTGCTATCAACGCTGCTGTGGGCCGGTTACTGGATTTTAAATACCAAAAATAAGGCCGACCCTGTGGTTGGCGTTCTGCTCGGCTTTTTGGTCGCTATTCCATTCGCCATTGGTTTAAGTCTTTATGAAGGTGCTGACTGGCAGATGATCTCAGCTAAAGGCTGGGCAGCGGTGACGTATGTCGGACTGTTTGAAATGGGGATCACTTTCGTTTTGTGGCTGAGCGCACTCAAATCAACGCAAAACACCGCGCGTATCAGTAATCTGATCTTTGCTTCTCCATTTATCTCACTCATGTTGTTAGCTACCATCATCGGCGAAGAAATTCATCCTTCAACCTTGATTGGCCTGGTATTGATCATCAGTGGCTTAGTCATTCAGCAAGTCTCATGGGGCAAGAAAACCAAAGCGGTAAACGCTTCTTAATCACCTATCCAAAGCCCTAAAAAACGATGCAATAAGTTGGATAAAAAAGAGATATAGATAACATTTTAATGATAGAAAGCACTTTACGCTGCTAGGATTTAGCTACGCGTTGGATACGATACTCACAAAGCCCAATAGCTTACGCTAGATTCTAATATAATTACCTTTGGGCGATTTAGGACTCGTTATTAATTATGTTTCGCTTCGCTATTCCTTCGCCTTTGATGGCAGACTGGCAACACGTTCTGCGACAATGCTGTAATGTAACTCAAGCTCAGGGACAGCTTTATACTCTGAGCGATACTCAGCAGTGGCTATCGACTGAGGTGTCCACCTCAAACCAAAATCATCGTGCTATCGTCGATGTGATAACGCAAGTTGTCGATCACTTTACGCCGACAGATTTTACAGTTAGCCATACCCCCTTTGAAGAGCAAACCTTGAGCATTGGACCGATTTGGCTACCTAATGGCGAATTGATTGCCGTACTGACACTGACTCACCCTAATGATCAATCAACGGTTGTTTCGGCATGGCTAAGCGCAATCGCGGGGCGGATCAGCTTTGATATCAACTTGCACTGTCAGCAAGAACAAACGCGACATCAAAGCGCGGAAATAAAGCCAACACCAACACTACAAGAGTTTATCGACTGCCTTGAAGACCACGTATGGATAAAAGGCATGGATGGCCTTTATTCGATGACCAACCGAAGCGTAGAAAACGCGTGGCAAAAAACCAACAGTGAAATCATTGGAAAAGACGATTTTGCCCTGTTTAGCCATGAACGTGCGGAAAAATTCATTGATGCCGATAAATTGGTGGTAGCCACAGGCACGCAAAATATTGTTGAAGAATGCCGTCAAATTGATGAAAACAATAACCCCACTTGGCTAGAAACCATTAAGTCTCCTGTCCGTGATCATGCGGGAAACTTAATCGGCATTCTGGGGATGACACGTAACATCACCCGCCGAAAAATGGTAGAAACGCAGCTCTCCTTAGCGTCCCAAATTTTCAACAATTCGCAAGAAGGCATGGTCATTACAGACCGCAATGCCAACATCATTGATGTAAACACGGCTTTTACCCAAATTACAGGTTACCGCTCTGAAGAGGTGATAGGAAAAAACCCACGAATTCTGCGCTCAGGCCATCATGATCAAGGTTTCTATCAACAGTTGTGGCATCAACTCGAAAACAAAGGCCAATGGAAAGGCGAATTCATCAACAGAAAGAAAGATGGCAGCATTTATCCGCAATTAGCGACCATTAGCGCCGTAATGGACGATAAAAACCACCTTATTAACTACATTTGTGTGTTTGAAGATATCTCTGTGCGTAAGGCACACGAAGAAAAGCTGCAGCGCATGGCTTTTTACGATCCATTAACCAATCTACCTAATCGCACCCATTTACTCAGCTTACTCGAACAACACATCGAAACCGGACACAAAAACCAGCAGACGTTTGCCACCCTATTCTTAGATATCGACCATTTCAAACACATCAACGATAGCATGGGCCATTTCTGTGGTGACCAATTGCTGTCTAAGTTAGCGATTCGTCTGCAAGATGTCCTTCACCTCAATGCACATGTGGCTCGTATTGGCGGCGATGAATTTGTGATTATTTTGCCAGATATCCATAGTGATGTTGCCTTATTGGAAACCGTCGGCGATATTCTAAGCGTATTCCAGCAACCATTCGACTTGGTAAATCACGACTCACTTCGTGTCTCGACCAGTATTGGTATTGCCTTGTACCCAAGAGACGGTCAAGACAGTGAAACCTTACTGAAAAACGCAGACACCGCGATGTACTTAGCGAAGAAAAATGGACGCAACGGCTACGCGTTTTACTCACCGGATTTGACCGATAAATCCGTATCCCATGTACGCATTCAATCCGCTTTGCATCAAGCAATAGAAAAACAACAACTCCGGTTAGAATTCCAACCGCAATACAATTTGGAACAAAATACGATTGTCGGCGTGGAAGCTTTATTACGCTGGCAGCATCCAGAGTTTGGCCTTGTACCACCAGCAGACTTTATTCCAATTGCAGAAAAAACAGGGCTGATTCAAAGCATTGGTGAGTGGGTGTTACAACAAGCTTGTTTGCAAGGTAATGCTTGGCTGGACCAAGGCATCGAGTTTGGCAAAATCGCCGTCAATGTTTCTGCGTTGCAGCTTCAGCAGTCAAATTTCATTCAGCGATTAAGTACTATCCTCGATAACACCGGATACCCTGCCCAACGGTTAGATTTGGAGATCACAGAGAGCTTTTTACTGATCGACCCTCAACAAGCCATTGCATCGTTAAATCAATTACGAGAGCTGGGTATTGAGATTTCTCTGGATGACTTTGGAACTGGCTATTCGTCTTTGTCTTACTTGAAAGGTTTGCCAATCAACAAACTGAAAATTGACCGCTCATTTGTCAGTGATGTCCCAAGTAATAGCGACAGCAACGCGATTGTGAATGCCATTATTGCCATGGGAAAAACGCTGTCGTTGAAAGTCGTCGCGGAAGGGATAGAAACTCGGGAACAAGCCGATTATTTATTCGAAAAAGGCTGTATTTATGGTCAGGGATATTTATTTAGTCAGCCAGTGAGCGCTGAAAAACTGTTTCGTTGAACCAGCTTGCTCCTCAAGTCACTCTCGCGGTGCCACGTCCGCGGAGGTGATTTTTTTTGCTTGATTTTGGGTTGATTGGCATAGCTCTAGACGATCAACCAAAATATTGATACAAACCAGCAACGGCACACCGATCAATAGTCCCATTCCGCCCCAAAGCCAGCCCCAAAAAACAAGCCAAACAAAAATCACTAACGGGTTTAAGTTAAACCTTTTCCCCAATAGTGTTGGTGTAACAAACTGACTTTCAATCAAATTGAGCAGTAAATAGATAGACACCACCGTCAGCATAAAACTGACCGACTCCAACTGAAGATAAGCAACAAAGCCAAAGCTCACCATGGATATGACAGGGCCGAGGTACGGCGCAAAATTCATCACGCCTGCAAATGCGCCCCATAGAAATGGATCTTCAAGGCCTAGAACAAAAAATACGGCCCCAACACTCAACCCCAGCCCCGCATTCACTAAAGTGATGGTGCCAATGTATCGTGATAGGTCTTTCTGTAGCGCTTTGACCAATTCAATCGCTTGGCGCTGTTTGGCGAACCCATGTAAGTAAGACACTGACTTTCGAAATAAGCTTCGTCCATGATTGAGCATAAAGTAAACCATAAACAGCACGATCATCGCTTGTGTCAAAATCGTCGGCGTCGTGGTCGCGAGTGTTTTTACCAAAGAAAATACGGTGTTGTTCCCGACCTCATCCATACTCATATCGTTGGCGATATTCAATGGAGTATTAAGGTGATCAGCCGAAGCTTTAGTAACTTCGCTTACTTCTTGCGACACATTTTTCACGATACTGGGCAGCTCAGACCACCATTGCTTGGCGGGCTCCGACATGGCGGCAAGACCAATAATTGAAGCGCCAACGAGGAATGACAGCGCCAACACGACGGTAATAGCACGTGGTAAGCCTTTGTCTTCAAGATAATTAATGAAAGGGCTGCACAGCAGAGAAATAAAGGTGCTAAGCACAATAGGTAACAATATTGGCTTGGCAAAATACAGCCCTGGGACGAGTAACAGGACGAGAAGCGTTGCACTAATCGCAGTGTTGGCAGGAATGTTCAATTTCGCTGTCATAATAAGCTCAGAATCGGTAAGAAAATTTGCGGTGAAATCCGCTATTAGAGTGGTTCGCCCTCTGTCGTCGCAGCGTTGCTTACTTGTGTTGCTGCATTTCCATTTTGCTCCGCACCTGACTCATCCAGAGAAGCTGCCGCGACCGGCTTTGTGAGCGAATCGGTAATATCAGACACGCTGCTAACCAATAGCCCCATTGACGAAATAGAAGAAGTCAGTCGAGACAATCGACCTGCTTTTGCTGCGGTAACGGCAACGACAGCACTAATGCCTAATGTCGTCCAAGGGTTTTCTCTCACAAACTTCTTGGTGGTAAACGTGAACATTTCCATCGACAAACAGCATTGCTCTAGAGACGCTTTACCTTCCATCCGCTTGATCCGCATGGCTCGATTGAGCTTTTGTAGCGAGCGCATCCCACCCCTCCTGTAATTGTTCTGTCGTATTTTTGAATCCAAGAAATCCAACTAAACGCTTCTGCCACCAGGCTAAAGCAAATAATGCCAAGCCTAATGATGTGATAAATACACCCACGGCAACATACACGTTGGCAGTTAACTGATAAGCCACCACCCCAGAGGCAAGGCACAAACTGAATACGAACAATACCGACAATAGAGTAAAAACAACGGTACACAGCAAAATCTGACGCACTGCGGACACGTTAACTTTCATCTCCAAGAGGAACAAATCCAACGTTGAACCTGACCATACTTTTAGCGATTTCGTCAGTTGGTCCAATTGCGCAAGAATGCTGCTCAAACCATTAATGGTTTGTTGGATATCCTGTTCTTCTGCCCCATCAGGGGCTCGGCCGCTGTCTGAAGCCGCCGAGCCTGATTGCTGATTGGTAACTTGCCCTGAGTTATTCATGTGAAGCCTCGCCTTTCTGTTGTGTGGCTTAATCCTTGGTGACCACTATTATTTGATCAGCTTCGAAACCGCCCAACCAGCAAGGAAGGCGCAGCCTATGCTCAGCAATGGGCGCTCCTTGATTACATTTTCTGCCGACTTAGTCGCCTGCTGAACTTGCTGCGCACCGACATCCAGCTTCTCTTTGGCTTGGTCTTTCATCGCGCCAACGGCTTCCGTCGTGGCTTGTTCCGCTAAGTGATATGCTTCTTCTAACTGCTCTTGAGGTTTTACTGTGCTTTCTTTTGTAGTAGCCATAACTAGCCTCCATTAATGAGTTGAATAGTGAATCAAGTGAAACAATGTTTGACCTCACTTACTCCCTACAAAGCCACATCCATGCCAGAATTGTAAGTCATTGTTTTTTATCGATTTTATTTTTATTTCGATAAAAAGCCGTATCTGTACGTGTAATTCTTTCCAGGCTTTCCCCGCCATTCTTGTAATTTTTTCTTAGCGCCTTACCGACTGTTAGCAAGTTATTGCAAAACAAGATATTAAGTCACTGATTAATAAGACTTAAAGTTCATTGGCATACAACCTGCAACTCAAGACGAAACATCGTGTTTGTATTCCATACGCTCAAACACCCCTATCACCAGTAAATAAGGAGTGGCATATGAAAAATGAAAACATCGCCTCAATCATTGAGCTTATCGAAAGCGGAAATGAAATTTACAACAAGGCCATCGAGAACATCGACAACACTTCTTTGAATAATGTGTTGGTAGAACTGCTCAGAGTACGTGAGCGTGCAGTCATTGAGCTCACTCCCTACTCTCTAGCAAGTAACAATGAAGAATCTGCCGACGACACTCCGGTTTCCTACACCATCAAGGCGCGTGAGGTCTACAGCGACGTGATGAAGGAAGTGTCCTCTGACAAAGAGTCTATGTATTTAGAACAGCTTGAAGGTGTCGAAAGCAAGGTACTCAAAGAGATTGAGAATTTGATTACTTCCCACCCAGAGCAGGCGGATAACTCGGTTCTGCTGAAAGTTCGTAGCGATATAAAAAGCTGCAAAGAAAAACTCAGCAGCATCAGCCTTATTAGCTAAAACTTGGTGGTCGCCTTTGCAATAAAGCTCGGTATTGATCAAAGAAATGGCCAACTTGCTTTGGCCATTTCTGACAAGCCCACAGGCGCATTAACATAACCATCACGAGAAATGTCCCACGACAATAGTCATAAATAAAGAGGTCACTATGACATTGGATAACAATCGAGTAAGGGAGCTACTCGTAAAAATGACACACCATCGCCAAACGTGTTTGCCTCTCGTTAACCCGCAATCACATATGACACTCGCAAGAGCGGCATATCGATTCGTGAAAATAGAAAAAGTGATGATCAAAAAGATGGCGAAGCTGTTCTTCGATCAAGACGGTGAACAATTCATTGCAGAAAATGCCACCGAATACGGCGTTGCCGAGCTAGGTAATTACAAAGAAATGCATTTTATGAATAAATTACTGTTAGATGATTTAAAAGCCCTGCTTAGAGCCATTGACGACACCAACTTAACCGCACTTGTTTCTTATTGGTTAGCTGCTTTACAAGTTGAAAACGATGAAATTGAAAAGCACTTACCTCAGGGTGAGTAATTATACTCGCCCCTCTTTCTTCACTTTGTTTAACCCTCATCCCCAATCAACCTAATAAAAAGGTGTAGATAGACAAAAGCCGCTGCATCTACGCAGCGACCTTAATAGCCTTTTTACGACGCGCACCAAATCATCAAACAACACAGAAAAAGCGCCATGTAGAATACGAAGAAAATGGCGCGTTATCCGCGGATTATCTGTGTTAAAGCGAAGCTGATTTACGTCTCTGGCTTGGAACAAATACGTTCAATGACTTTGGACGCAGCTTGATTGCCAGTTGCTCATCAGAATACAGTTCACCATCAATCACATACTCAATCGGCTTATTCGCAGAAATAGTGACGCTCTGAGCCGTCGCGTATTGAAAATGTGTCGATTCTTCCTGTGCGCCTACGCTCGTTAATGTCAGATCCGACAATGCGATAAGACGTCCGCCTAAAGACTCGGTGTTATCTAAATATGTGATATGCAGCTTGCCATCATCAGGCTGCGGCGCATCACCACCTTGGGCAAGCAACGTACTAAATGGAGCGATATTCGCAACGACAAAACTATGGACTTCAAGCGTTTGTGTATTATTGTCGTGGTTTCCATCTTCAGTTGGAGCGTCTAACGAAACGGTTAAAGCTTGCGTTTCTTCCGCCACTACAGCATTAAAAAAGCCGGTGAGGTAAGCGAGTTGTCCAAAAACATTTTTCTCTTCTCGCTGAGCGTGCTCGATCATTTTCTGTTCTAGCCCAATGCCTAAGACCAATAAAATAAGCCGCTGATTACATTCCGCAGTATCAATACGTTGGCAGTGTCCGCCAAGCAACGCTTCACACGCTTTTTCGACCGGTGAGAATTTTGCGCCAACGCCATAGAGCACATGACATAACGCATTGGCAGTTCCGAGCGGAACAATACCGAGTTTGAGGTCGGTATCCACCAATTGGCTCGCCACCTCTGTTACTGTGCCATCGCCACCAGCTACGATGATTTGCTTAGCTCCACTTTCTTTTGCCTGTTGTGTTAGCTGCTCGGCGCTGAGGTTTGTGGTGGTTTGATGAATACTCAAGCGATATTTTTTGGTTAGCTCACGAATCAAGTGCTGTTCGTTTTCCTCCCATTTGCCGCCACCTGCAACAGGGTTAACCACCATCCAAGTGGATTGATCCAGCCCCAGTACGCCTTTTTCACTGATCGCTCGTAACGTCCTAATCTGTAATTTATTCAATCTCGCGGTACTGCGTACGTCATTGATTTTTTTCATCACGGATTCAACCGTCAGTGACGGGTCTTTGCTCAGTAAATACGCCGCCACAACAAACACTGAACGACCACGCCCTAACGCACAATGCACAACCACGGCCCGCGAGCACGAGATTTGAGTATCAATCCAGTTAATCGCATGGCGAAGACGCTCTAGCGTTGGGGCTTTGTGGTCGAGTACCGGAATCGAAAGGTAATGAAACTGCTTGTCGGTCATCGCGCTTTCAAGGCCTGCAAATTCTGCGGTGACATCGACAATACAAGAGATCTCATTGGATTCGAGAAAATCTAAGTCACTCTGAAACAAACGGCGAGATAGGTATAAATTGTCGCTGACTTTTTGGATTGGAGGTACTGTATCACGCCGTCTTTCCCAGGCGTTATACGCTCTAGCCCCCAATAAAAATGGGATGAATGCCCAGCGAATCCATCTGACAATCTTGCCATCTTGGTTTTTTCTAAAAATAGAGGGAATGTCGAATACGTAGGCTACGCTGACCAACGCTAAAGAAAGAGATATCCACAAGAACAGCAGACTAACGATAATTTGAGGCGTATAGATAGCGGCCAATAAACTGATCAGAGCGCCAAGAATATAATATTTGATGATAAACATTCGCTCTCCTTGCCTTCAGCGAGTGCACTTTTTAGTGGAAGTTAGAATACGCGGGGGATTGAGCTTGGATACATGAACTTGAGTAAACGCCTTGATTGAGTGCCTTCCCGTGCCGAAATGGCACGAAAAGGTCCAACACTCTACCTAGCTTGCCATCTCTTCAACATAACCATCCGCTAGTTTCATTTTCTGCTTATCGGTCATTACCTTGCCGGCTAACTGGAAGAAACGCTGCTCTTCTTCCTCAAGATGGTGCAACACTTTGTGACGCAAGGTTTTCATTAGGTTGAGCCACGCTGGCGAGCTCATATCGGTTGCATCAAGCTGTGCAATCACTTTATCAATTTCATGATGCTCTGCGATGCCATGGCGAGTGAGATCAATGGTCTTATCGCTATCTATTAAAGGCGCGTAGAAAAATCGCTCTTCTGCCGCTGCGTGCTGTTCGAGTTCCTCTTTAAGGTTGTGGTAAAACTCTTCACGAGCGGGGGAATCTCCAGACGTTTCCATCAGAGCATCGAGTAAAAGGCGCTGCTTTTCATGACTCTCTTTCAGTACATCAAATATGTTTTTCATCTTTGACTCCTTATCTGATTGTAAACAATTGGGACAAAAGGAAGGGCGGTGATTGACCGCCCCTCTCTTACATAGCTATGCGTAAAAAACCTAACCTGATTCGGCTAACAGTCTTGGTCTTCAGCGTTTAGATTTTCTTTAATGTTTTCACATTCATCTTCAATCGCATTTTGGGTTTCTTCGGCGGCTTCATCTATCTTTTTGCCGGCCTGTTCCATTGGCCCTTCTTCACTACAAGCTGCCAACGCAAACACCAAACCGAATACTGCGGCGATACGGTAAATAAATGACGTAAGTTGCATGGAATCTCCTATCTATTTACGTTTTTTCTTCCTAGCAGAACAATCACTATTGATACAATTAATGACAATAGGAATAGGTAAAATATCACTTGCGCGATAGAGGCAGAAGCTCCTGCAATACCGGTAAAGCCTAATAGAGCAGAAATTAGTGCCAGTGCCAGAAAAATAAACATCCAACGAACCATAGTGTTACCTCCTAATAAAAGTGGGTTAAATCACTCGGCTCGCTATTATTGAACCACTTCTAGCTTATCAATCACCTTATTTACGTCATTGGTGTTATTTGCAATTGAAATTGCAAGATCATGCTCCGCATCTGAATTAACTTTACCTGCCAACGTTACCGTTTTACGTTCTGTCGTTACATCAATATCCGTACCACTCACATTGGTATCCATTAGTAGGCGCGTTTTAACTATAGTCGTGATTTTAGAATCGGTCAGTGTAGCTAAAGCTTCTGAATCAGTTTCTTTCTTGCCTTCATTCACTACTGACAATTCGTTGTTTACTTTTTTCACACCATCAAGACCAGTAACAAGCTCTTCGGCAAGTGATTTTTCAAGATCATTGTTTACCGAACCAGAAAGGGTAACGACCTGATTCTCAACATCGGTATTGATATCAAAAGAGTTGAGATTGCTGTTTAGCAGTAGTGTGGTTTCAGCTTTACCATCTAGCCAAGCGTCCATGGATTCTTTTTCCCATTTATCACTCGCTAAGACTGCTGTAGATGAAGTAGCAAGAACTGACGTAAGTACAATTTTAGCTGCGATGTTATTCATGGTAATTCTCCTTTATTGACGTTGCACTTCCCTAGGAGCAAACCATGTGCCAACTTTATAACTCATTGTTTTTAAGTGACTAATAAAGGAAAGAAGTAAAAAAGAGATGAGCAATAAAGTATAAGCATGAATTATTTACACGTAAAAAATGTAATTTTTAATCGGTGATAAAGCCTCCGTCACTTGTGCCGAAATAACCTGATAAAACAGAAAGGCTATTTCTCCAGAATCAATTAATAGCAAAATTATTATTTTAAAAATAAAAATCTGAACAAAAGGAAATATCTACTGATGGCTCTCACCGATATATATCAAAAAGGGGCTAACAACATAAAAATACCGAACAAATCCTTAAATCTATGCTGACAATATTTTGTCTTGTGAAGTGAGAATAATCCACGTACATTGTTTCTGTCATAGTAAAGAGGACATTTCTATGTCGATGCCAAGCCTGTTTCTAAGAATACAAGATCCATCACTTAAAAATGCCATCGCTTCTTGCCAGGAACTGAACAAATTTCGTCTGCATGACATCGATGCCGCAGACCAATGGATTGAAGATTTCCTACAACTCAAACCGGAAGTTGCGATTGTTGAAGTCGCCCACTTTACTAGTGCAGATTATCAACGTCTTTCTAATATCGAAGACATCTACGATATGGACTTGATCATCATTAGCTCAGGCGCTCCAAACGAGAACTTGGATAAGCTGATGAACTTGGGTGCTATTTTTCACTACAGAAAGCCCGTTGATATTGCCATTCTGACGGACACCCTGAGCGAAGTCAGCCAGTACTATCAACACAAACAAGATCAAGGGCGTAAAGTGTCCACCAGCGATCTTGACCAATTTGGTCTTTTGGTCGGCTCTTCCTCTCCGATGCATCAGCTCTATCGTATGATCAGGCGCGTTGCTAAAACAGAAGCCAACGTCCTTATTGTCGGTGAAAGTGGATCAGGCAAAGAACTGGTGGCGCAGACCATCCACTTAGCGAGTGAGCGTAAACAACAGCCCTTTATAGCGATTAACTGTGGTGCCATTAGCCCTGAATTGGTTGATAGTGAACTGTTTGGCCATGAGAAAGGCGCTTTTACCGGAGCAAATAAAACTCACCAAGGTGTATTTAAGCAGGCAGAGGGCGGCACCCTATTTTTAGATGAAATCACCGAGATGCCTATCGAGCATCAAGTGAAGCTATTACGGGTGCTAGAAACCGGAGAGTATCGCCCAGTTGGCAGTAATACGGTTCATATCGCTAATACTCGCATCATTGCTGCTACAAACCGTGATCCTAAAATCGCCATTGAGGAGCAGTTCCTGCGTGAAGATCTGTTTTTCCGCTTATCGCATTTCCCATTAACGATACCGCCACTGCGAGAACGAGGCGGTGATATCGTCGGTCTGGCCAAGCACTTTATCGCGCACCGCAACGCCAATGAGGCAAAAACCAAAACGATTCTTGACTCTGCGATCCAAAAAATCGCTGCACACGACTGGCCAGGTAATGTCCGTGAGCTCAAACACACGATCGAGCGTGCATTTATTTTGGCTGATGACACTATCCGAGATGAACACCTTATCTTCGACACACCACCATTGGAAACAGGCACCAGCATCGAAGACCTTGTTCCGGCGGGCGTTTCGCTAGAAGAGCTAGAAAAAGCCGCCATTCTCAATACCCTTGAAGAGAATCAAGGCAATAAAACGGAATCAGCGCAGGAGTTAGGCATTAGCGTGAAAACGCTCTATAACAAACTCGAAAAGTATCAAGACGAGTAACTCGCTATGGGAATACAAAAAGAGCACTGACTTTTATTCAGTGCTCTTTTTGTATCTTATCTTTTATGCAGTTAGGCTGCGTTTGGTGTTTGATTAAACCCACTGCCCCGCAACAAAGCCGCTCGACCAGCACCACTGAAAATTGTAGCCCCCTAGCCAACCAGTCACATCCATCACCTCACCAATAAAATAAAGCCCTTTAATGTCTTTGCATTCCATGGTTTTCGAGGATAAGTGATCAGTATCGACACCGCCGAGTGTCACTTCCGCAGTTCGGTAGCCTTCAGTGCCATTCGGGGCGATATCCCAATGCTCTAGGCGCTCCACAATCGCCGCAAGCTCCTTTTGATTGAACTGTTTTAGCGGTTTATCGACTAGCTCTTTACGTTCAATTAAGACTTCAACCAGACGCTTAGGCAGCACTTTGGCAAGCGTATTCTTGAGTGACTGATTTGGATGCTTCTCACGACTGCGTTCTAATAACTCAGCAACATCATCGTTTGGCACAAGATTGATCAACACCTTTTGTCCGGCCCGCCAGAATGAAGAAATCTGTAACACTGCTGGACCAGATAACCCACGATGTGTGAACAACAGGGCTTCTTTGAACATGGTGCCATCTTCAGCCGTAATTTCCGCAGGTACCGCGATACCGGATAACTCAGCAAAGTCTTCTTTGTCTTCTTTATGCAGAGTAAATGGTACAAGACCTGCCGTGGTTGGGATAACTCGAAGACCAAATTGTTCCGCGACTTTATAACCAAATGGTGTCGCTCCCAGTTTTGGCATCGACAAGCCACCTGTTGCGATAACTAAAGACTCACATTCGACAATCTCAGTACCAGCATGCAAACGAAAGCCTTCATCAATTTTTTCAATCGAATGAACATCGCATTGGTAACGCTGCTCGATGTTCGGCATGTCACACTCAGCTAACAACATCTTCACGATATCTTTGGCCGTAAATGCATCGACACAAAACAACTGGCCGTGATCACGCTCTTCGAACTCAATGCCATGTTTACACACCATCGAGATGAAATCCCAGTTAGTGTATTGGGAGAGCGCCGACTTAACAAAGTGCGGGTTTTGACACAAATAGTGATTAGCTGAAACGTCGTAGTTAGTGAAGTTACAACGACCACCGCCCGAGATAAGGATTTTACGTCCTGGCTTTTTAGCATGATCGAGCACCAAAACACGGCGGCCTCGCTTGCCTGCTTCTGCAGCACACATTAAACCTGCTGCGCCTGCGCCAATTACAACAACATCAAATTTCTTACTCATCGGTAGCTCTTAGACTGATTGGTATCGAATCAAAATAAAAAAGGATGTGCACATTGCACATCCTTGCTTTCTAGGCGCGACATTCTACCGACAAATACCGAAAGGGAAAAGCGCTTAAACTCTAAGCGCTCTGTATGTCCGCAAAATCTCAGACAGAACAACTATCTAGATTATTGACTCTTAGAGAATGAAGGCTGCAAGTAGCGTCACGCCGAGCAACGCGGTCGATAGAACAAACAATTCACGCACTCTTTCACACTTACCAGTAAAAATTTCATCGTGGTGATGATGATATTCTTTACTTTTAATGTAGTGATACAACCTCACCTGCTTGGTGACATTTCCATGAGTGGTAAAAAAACCATTACCATCAACTTGCTGATATAACAGCGGATGCGCTTCACGCATGATATAAATTAGAGAACGAAGAGCGGTGAGATACCGGACCATATTAACTCCAGTTACCACCATTAGCGCAAATAAGATTGTGTCTCCACTGATCATCTTTTCCTCCCTACATCTTCAACAATGCTCAAGAGAAAAAGACGATCAACACTTCGTCTTTACCCGCTACTTACAACGTCCCAAAACGCGTTTACGCAGCTGGAGCATCCATGATTGAAGATGAACCTTCTTTCGCCATTTGTGCTAGATCTTTGTCAATGAAGAACAACGCTTTACCGTCTTCACCTACCAGTTCGATCTTATCTAAAATCCCTTTAAACAACTTCTCTTCTTCGTGCTGTTCTGACACGTACCACTGTAGGAAGTTAAACGTTGAGTAGTCTTGGCTAGTAAATGCAACGTGCGCCAGTTTGTTGATTTTTTCCGTGATCATTTGCTCATGTTCAAATGTCTCGCGGAAAACGTCACCTAGGCTCGCAAAGTCATGCTTTGGCGCATCAATAGCGCCTAAGATTGGCATTGAGCCAGTTTCACTCACGTAAGTGAATAGGCGTTGCATGTGCTCCATTTCTTCTACGGCGTGAGCGCGTAAAAATTCAGCCGCACCTTCAAAACCTTTGTCTTCACACCAAGCACTCATTTGTAAGTATAGATTGGATGAGAAAAATTCTAGGTTAATTTGCTCATTCAATTGTTCGACCATAGTTTGAGACAGCATGTTAACTCCTATTATTGTGCATGCAATATACCCAAGTAACCTCGAAATAAATGACGCTGCGAGAATAGCTTGGTCTGGCAGACACGGCGAAGTTTCACTTCAACTCTAGTCAGTAACACTACGCTTATTTCAGCATATCAAAGTCACTTGGGTATAACGCCACTATAACATGATTACTGAGACAAGACTTTGTACCTACGGCACCGATATGAGATCACTTCAGCAAATTTTTTTTGGGGTTGGTGCTAATCTAAAACTATGACCTTACAAGGAGATAGCAATATGAGTTACAAACACATACTTGTGGCAGTCGACCTTTCAGACGACAGTAAAGTGTTGATTAAGAAAGCCGTATCACTGGCTAAACCTCTGGATGCGAAAGTCTCTTTTATTCACATCGACGTGAACTACGCAGAACTCTACACCGGGCTTATCGATATCAATATGGCAGAAGCGCAACATCAAGCAATGGAAGCATCGCGCACACAATTGGCAAACTTCGCTGAATATGCGCAATACCCAATTGCCCATACTTTAGTCGGTAGTGGCGATTTGAGTAATGAGCTGTGCGATACCATTCAAGATTACAGTATTGATTTGGTGGTTTGTGGTCATCACCAAGATTTCTGGAGCAAGATTCTATCTTCGACTCGACAGCTGATTAACTGCTCACCAGTCGATATGCTGGTCGTACCGCTAAAAGACTGATTGGCGCAGCGATAAAACTTGGTTAGACTGCGGGCACATTTGTTGTTGATAAAGATTCTCATCCATGGCTTATCTATCCGCAGTTACCCTACTTTGGGCATTCTCATTTAGCCTGATCGGCGTTTACCTCGCCGGTCAGGTTGATTCTTGGTTCTCGGTGTTCATGCGCGTGGCACTGGCGAGCCTGGTTTTCATTCCCTTTTTGAAATTCCGTGGCGTTAGCAAACCCCTGATCGCGAAACTGATGACCGTCGGTGGCTTCCAGCTCGGCTTGATGTATTGCTTCTACTACCAATCTTTTTTGCTCCTTTCCGTGCCAGAAGTATTGCTGTTCACCGTATTCACACCCATTTACGTCACGCTAATCTATGACTTCTTGAAAGGTCGCTTTTCACCTTGGTACTTAGTTACCGCTGCAATAGCCGTATTTGGTGCCGCCTGGATTAAATTTGCAGGCATTAATGAAGATTTCCTACTGGGCTTTTTGGTCGTACAAGGAGCAAACCTCTGCTTTGCCATCGGTCAGGTGGGCTACAAATATATCATGGAGAGTGAACCCGTCGATTTGCCACAACACACCGTGTTTGGCTACTTCTACTTAGGTGCACTTTGTGTAGCAACCGTGGCTTTCGCGCTCATGGGTAACCTCGAAAAACTACCAACCACTACAACGCAATGGGGCATTCTGACATACCTTGGGTTGATTGCTTCTGGTTTTGGTTACTTTGCTTGGAACAAAGGCGCGACTATGGTGAACGCAGGTGCACTGGCAGTAATGAACAATGCATTGGTTCCGGCGGGCTTGATTGTAAACATTGTGATTTGGAACCGCGATGTTGATGTCATGCGACTCGCCATTGGCGGTGCGATCATCATGCTATCCCTATGGATTAACGAAACCTGGGTGAAAAAGCGCGTAGAGATGAGCTACGCCAATAAGTAACGCAGCTAATCCTATAAACATTTCGACAATAAAAAACGCTCTCCGACTGGAGAGCGTTTTTTTATTTGATTAATGCACTTTGGCTTGTGAGATTGCGTTCATCAAAGCATTAGGTGGCGTTGGCAGCAACACTTCTAGTTTCGCATTACGCGCTTCCAGTTTACGCTGACGCTTAAGTAACTTTTGTTGTTTTTTCGCCACTTTTAGCAACTTCTTTTGCTGCTTATAGTGCTTTTTCAGTGCTTTTTTCGCTTTCTTGAGCGATTTTTTATCCGCTAAATCAAACCATACTGATGCGTCGGCTCTTACTGGCTCCGGAGATTTTTCGGCTTGTTTTTTCTCTTTCACGCGCTCAACAACACGCTTCACAATCGCGGCTTTTTCGTTGCTTTGTTTCGTGGTCACTGGAATCGCTTGTGATGGCAGAGCTTCAACCAATAAGCCACATGCTTGTTGCTCACTCAATGGCTTGTCTTGGCATTTTTGTGGAGGAATTGCGGCTGGCTTACAAAGGGTATCTTTGGCCGATGAAGATCGTGCGCAAGAACGACAAACGAATTTTGGTGCGACAACTAAACGATGGATATCACCCAGTTCTGCCGCGATCTGTTTGCGACTCATTTTACATAAACGTTTAGCCATTCTACTACTCCAGCTTCCCAGTTATCGACCGCATCACAACAAGTGAAATAATAATAATTCTTAGTTAGATATACAGTCAGGGAAGGGAATTAGCAAGAGAAAACTATCAATAGAGACGAGGAAAGAGAGGCTGAGTCACAGCACGACACACCGTACTATGACAAGAAAAGTTGAGCCGTCAGGAAGTTATGCCATCGATGCTTTAACGTAGACATCGAAGCGATTTTTTTTCGTTTCAATCGCCATGGTCGGTTTTTTCTCGTTCAGCCAGTTAGCATAGTCTGGGCGTTTAACTACTACACGCTTTGTGGCTAACGCCATGGCTGGTTCTAGCAGACCATCGGCGTCCAAATCGGCGCCAACCAACGATTGGAAAACGCGCATTTCTTTTTTCACGAGCGCCGACTTCTTTTTATTTTCTGGGTGCGGATACATCGGGTCAAGATACACCACATCTGGCTGGACAAAGTCTTTATCTTGCGCCAATTGTTCCAGCGCATCATGGCTAGAGGCATGGATTAGCGACATGCGCTCAGATACCCAGGTGCCGATTTCTGGGTCTTGTTTCGCTCGATCCAAGCCATCATCTAACAAAGCCGCTACGACTGGATGACGCTCGACCATCTGCACTTTACAACCTAGCGAGGCGAGCACAAACGCATCACGACCAAGACCTGCCGTGCCGTCTAACACGGTTGGCGTTGCCCCTTTGTTCAACCCCGCAGCTTTCGCAATTGCCTGGCCTTTACCACCACCGAACTTGCGACGATGACCGACCGCACCACCAATCAAATCCACAAAGATTGCACCCAGCTTTGGCTCATCCACTTTACGTAGCTCCAAACGCTCGGTGGTTAGCACCAAAGCAAAATCGCTATCGTCAGTGTGTGAAAGCTGCCAACGCGCAGCGAGTTCATCAAGATGAGATTGTTGAGACGGGTTTTCACAGATCAATTGCAGTTGCAAAAGGAGGCTCCAATAAAAATCGAGGTAACTGGCGCTGAGTGTATACCTAAGTTACCTATTAATGCTAGGTTGAGCTTGCTACGCAGAGGTTATACAGCCGTCAGTTGCTCCACTAGCTCAGAAAGCGGCTTAGGATGGCCAATACCGTAGCCTTGGCCGTAGTCCACACCGAGGTCTATCAAATGCTGCATGACCTGGTCATTTTCGACAAACTCCGCCACCGTCACTTTGCCTAGTTGCTTCGCCAAGTCATTGATTGAACGAACCATCACGCGGTCCATTTCATTTACGTTGATATCTTGCACGAAAAGACCATCAATTTTCACGATATCGACAGGAAGTTTCTTTAAGTAACCAAATGAAGACAATCCAGATCCGAAATCATCCAATGCAATCATGCAACCCAAAGCCTTTAGCTTGGTAAACAACTCAATGGCTTGATCCAGATTGCTCATCGCCGCTGTCTCGGTGATTTCTAAGCAGATTTTTTCACACGGCAGAGTCGAACTTTCCAATCGCTCCAATAAGAAGTCAATAAACTCTTGATTCCCCATAGATTGACCTGAAAGGTTTATCGAACAGCGACCAAGCTGTTCAACCACCTCAGGACGCTGTTCAAACCACTCTAGTGTTTGAGTAATAACCTGCTTATCAATCCAATGGGCAATGTTGTAGCGCTCGGAAGCAGGGATAAACAGCGCAGGAGAAACATAATCACCGTACCCATTGCGAATACGCACCAAAATCTCAAAATACATTTGAGTCTCGTGCTTTTGTAAGCTTTTTATCGGTTGAGCAAACAGTTCTAAACGTTGATTCGACAATGCCTCATGCACCAAATTGACGCTCTGCATTTCCATCTGACGACGCTGCAACTCTTCGTTATCTAAGCTGAATAGATTATAGCGGTTACGGCCTTGCTCTTTAGCGGCGTGACAAGCAGAGTCTGCTTGAGCGTGCACCATTTGTGGCGTATCAGCGGTATGATCGATGATACGGATACCAATTGAGCAACTGATGAACAGGCGTGTGTCTTCCCAAATAAAGAGGTGCTCGCTTAGTGTCGAGATGATCAGTTTGGCAATATTGATGGCGCCATATTCGTCACAATCTTTGAGTAAAACCGCAAACTCATCGCCTCCCATTCGAGCCAAGATGGAATTGTACGGCAGAACGCCTTCCAGCATACTGGCGCAGAATTGAATCGCCGCATCACCTGCATCATGCCCAACCGTATCATTGAGGACTTTTAGTTGATCTAAGTCGAGGTACAACATGGCGTGGACTCGACGATGGCTGTCCACTTCGCACAGTGCGGTCTTAAGCTCTAGTTCAAAATGGTTTCTGTTGTAAGTCCCCGTCAGTAAGTCATAGCGAGCTTGGTATTCCAATTTCTCGGAGAGCAGTTTGGTTTCGGTAATATCTTCGCCCACAATCAGCAGTTGCTCAGATTCACTCAGCGGACGAATATTCTCGCGCACCCAAACACGATGACCATTTGCATGACGATACTCGACTTCACGTCGCCAAACACCATGCACTTGCTGGTTGGGTTGCAATAACACTTGGCGAGGGAACAGCACTTTGTCATCAAAATAGAACTCCCTCAGGCGATGTCCGAGCATGTCCATCGGTTTGTAGCCAAGAAGTAGTTGAGCAAATCGATTCACTTCTTGAATTCGGTTATTACTATCAAGCGTCACCATCATCACGGGCTGCTGCTCGTAATAGTTGCGTAGGGTTGACTCACGTTGGTAGAGCTTGTCCTCCATCAATTTACGACTGGTAATATCGCGCGCTTCAAACAAGTATTGCTTATGATTCCCTACTTGCTGAGAAAAAGGCTTGAGCGAAACTTCTAACACCAATGCGCCGTGTTCTTTACTCCAAATTTCAGCTTCAAACGTCGACACTTGATGGTGAGGCGCGTGGAAATACTCCTCAAGCAACGCTTGTGCTTTTTCACTCCAGTTGGGGTGAAACCAAAGTGGTCGGTCTAAGCGCAGTCCTTGGTGATAAAGTAAGGATTGAAGGTGATCGTTGCCCGATTTAAGCACACCGTTGGCATCCAAAATGCCCATATACTGCATGCTCTGATCGAAAATCGATTCTAGAATAGCCTGGCTTTCTCGCGCAGCGCTCTCACTGCGACGCATCCGCTGTAAATAATAACCCATCAGCAAAATGACCACCGACATCACCACAAACAGACTACCAAACAGGCGAATTTCCTTGGCAAAACGTTCAGAAAGCTTCATTGGCTTATTAAAAAATACCGCAGAAACCTCTTGTTCAGCCCCCAATCCCCAACGCGCTACCGCTTGGTAATCGAGCTTTATTTCAGAATCACTTTTTTTCACGGCAGGCAGAGGCTGATCAGGGTTATCCAAAACGAATTCAAGCATCTCTGCACTCTCAATACCATGCCGATAACCACTTTGAATAACCCCTCCAACTGCGCCATGACCCAAACCAATGTCATGCACCATAAACAGCGGCGCGTTTGAGACTTTGTTGACACCAACCCAGTCACGCTCGCTGCCAACCATACCTTGTTTATCTCGGTAATAGGTCCAGAACAAGACGACTTTATCGGAACTCAGTTTTGCGACTTGTTGTTTTAGATCGATGATACTGTCTGGGACAACTTGTACGATTTTGTCTCGATATTGCGGGAACTTGAGGACAAAATTGTCGATTTGATAACGCAACACCTCACCGGTCACCGAGTGGTCACTGACGATGAGAACTTGTGTGTAGTTCGGATGTAAGCGCTCAATAAGAGCGAGATTCGCTTCCAAATCGACATCTTCCATGACTCCGGTTGCATTCAGAGAACGATGTAAAGAAGGATGGTAGTTATTAATGCCGTTAAATATAACTGGGGTGTCTTTGATGATTGGGGCTAAACGCTGCATGAGTTCAAGCGCATTGTTATCGCTCACTAAAATGGCATCGAATCGCTCTTTGCGTAATTTCGTAAGATATAAGGATTTTAGTTGTGCAAAAAACTGCTCACTCTGGTTACGTTTCGAGTCTAGATAAAGCACACGCATGTCCAACGCTCGATCGCCCAGCTGTTGCTCGATGCCTCGCTGTATGGAGTCCGTCCAGAAAAAACCCTGATGATAGGAGTGCACGACCAACACCTTCGGATCTGAGGCCGTAGCAAACGCGCTCCAACATAGCGCGGCAATAACCAGAAAACGCTGCACATTATCTCCATAGCTCGGAGTTAACCCGCAGTTACTCCTGCCAAACCTTGTGAATCCTATCCGCTATGAGTATAAAAGGGAGGTAAAACTCTATCCCTAACGGAAATCATAGTATGAATGCGAGCCTGCCGAAACTCGACGACCTTGACCGCGCAATATTAAAAACACTGATGGCTGACGCCAGAACGCCCTACGCAGAAATGGCAAAGCAGTTCGATGTCAGCCCTGCCACTATCCATGTGCGTATCGAGAAGATGAAGTCGGCTGACATCATCGAAGGAACGGAGGTGATCATCAATACCAAAAAGCTTGGCTACGATGTGTGCTGCTTTATTGGTATTAACCTCAATGCAGCTCGTGATTACCACTCCGCGTTAGAAAAACTCAACGCGCTCGACGAAGTCGTTGAAGCTTACTACACCACGGGCGCGTATAACATATTCGTCAAATTGATGTGCAAATCGATTGAAGAGCTGCAATTTGTACTGATCGACAAGCTGCAAGCCATTGATGAGGTTCAGTCCACAGAGACATTGATATCGTTGCAGAACCCGATCAACCGCAACGTAAATCCGTAAAATTTTTTATAAAAAATGTACAAAAAAGGCCAACTGAACGGTTGGCCTTGATGTTTTTTGCTCAATTTACGCCGCAATACCCGAATGGCGCAACAGTGCATCGATTTGTGGCTCGCGGCCACGGAAGCGCTTGAACAGCTCCATTGGCTCTTCACTGCCCCCCATTTCTAGAATGTTGTTCAGGAAGCTTAGGCCCGTCTCTTTGTTGAAGATGCCTTCTTCTTCAAAGCGAGAATACGCGTCTGACGACAGCACTTCAGCCCATAGGTAGCTGTAGTAACCCGCACTGTAGCCACCAGCAAAAATATGGCCGAAGCTGTGTGAGAAACGCGCCCACTCAACCGCAGGAACTACCGCGACTTTCTCTTTCACTTTCGCCAGAGTTTCCAGTACACGCGCACCCACTTCAGGGTCATATTCAGTGTGAAGCGTGAAATCGAACAAGCCGAATTCTAGCTGACGCAAAATACCCATCGCAGATTGGAAGTTTTTCGCTGCGAGCATTTTGTCTAGCATCGCTTTAGGTAGCGGCTCATCTGTCTCATAGTGACCAGAAATGAACGCCAGCGCATCCTCTTCCCAACACCAGTTTTCTAGGAACTGACTTGGTAGCTCAACCGCATCCCAAGGCACGCCATTAATACCTGAAACAGCACCTGTATCAACTTGCGTCAACATGTGGTGGATTCCATGACCAAACTCATGGAATAGCGTCACGACTTCATCGTGCGTGAACAGTGCTGGTTTGTCGC
This sequence comes from Vibrio sp. 811, assembly GCF_033339195.1. Classification (NCBI taxonomy): domain Bacteria; kingdom Pseudomonadati; phylum Pseudomonadota; class Gammaproteobacteria; order Vibrionales; family Vibrionaceae; genus Vibrio; species Vibrio sp. 811. The sequence goes on along the minus strand of NZ_JAWOUB010000010.1, from coordinate 43,164 downwards.
CCACTGGACGGTTGAAGTTACACGTTAGATACGCAACCGGCGTTTGCAGCTCGCCAGATAGCGTAACGCGACGACCACGACAATCATCCATCCACGCGCCGCCACGTTTGTGTTCACGAGCGTAGAGATCTAGGTAGAAGCTGCCACGGAGTGTGCCTTCAGCATCAAAGATATCGAAAAAGCGCACGGACTCATGCCAAGTGTCTACGCCTTCGCGCTCAGTAACGGTCATGCCAAACACGCGGTTTAGCACTTCAAACAGACCGCTCACGACTTTTGACTCTGGGAAGTATGGGCGCAGTTCTTCATCCGAAATTTGGAACAGGTGCTGCTTTTGTTTCTCGCTGTAGTAAGCGATATCCCAAACGTTCAGCTCTTCAACACCAAACTCACTTTTCGCAAACTGACGTAACTCTTCGACTTCACGTTCACCTTGCGGTTTCGCACGTGTCGCTAGGTCATTCAGGAAGCCCAGCACTTGATCCGGCGTTTCAGCCATCTTTGTTGCTAACGACTTTTCACTGTAAGTATTGAAACCTAGCATACGTGAAATTTCATGGCGCAGTTTTAGCTGCTCAGTAATGATTTCTGAATTATCCCATTTGCCTGCGTTTGGACCTCGATCAGAAGCGCGCGTCACGTACGCTTCGTACACTTCTTTACGCAACTCTTGGTTATCGCAGTACGTCATGACAGGTAGGTAAGATGGGATATCTAGCGTAATGAGGTAACCATCTAACTCTTTTGCTTCTGCGGCAGCTTTCGCTGCTGCCAGCGCCGATTCTGGCATACCTGCTAGGTCTTTCTCGTCTGTGATGTGCTTGGTCCAACCCATGGTGGCATCCAGCACATTGTTAGAGAATTTAGAGCTCAGCTCAGACATACGTTTGCTGATCTCGCCGTAACGGTGCTGCTCATCGGATGGCAAACCAATGCCTGATAACTCGAAATCACGCAGTGCATCAGTGATGGTTTTCTGCTGGGCACGAGTTAACGTTGCAAATTCTTCGCTCGCTTTGATGGTTTTGTACGCTTCGTACAACCCTTTGTGCTGACCAACCCAAGTGCCGTACTCTGACAAAATTGGTAGGCAACTTTCGTAAGCCTCGCGTAGCGCTTCGCTGTTCACTACTGAGTTCATGTGACCCACTGGTGACCAAATGCGGCTCAAGCGGTCATCCGCTTCTTCAATTGGCGCGATCACACTGGTCCAGCTTGGGTTTGCGTTGTCTTTTAGTACCTCGTCAATCTTGGCACGACAATCCGCAATCGCCTGCTCCACTGCAGGTTTAATGTGTTCTGGTTTGATTTGCGAAAACGGAGGAAGATCCGTAAACGTAAGAAGTGGATTAGACATGAATAATTCCTTTTGTGTTTTGGCTCTGTATTTGCCTATTCGCATTTGCAAAGCACCTATTGGTGTTTGCAAAACAGTAGGCGAACTCAATGCACAGGCAAGCCGACAACATGGATGGGGGGATTTCCGTTCCCTTTCTCGATGCAGCAATGACCGAATGGGTCAAAGAGCGCTTACTCTGTCCTTGAGTCTTGTTATGCCTAAGTTCGGTTTGGCACTCTATTGGAGCGGCACAATCCCACTTAGGTTCAATTTGTTTACTCATACTAAGTATGGGTGACTTAAAGAAATTTCAATAGCGAATCCCTATCAGTGATACTGATTTGAATCGAAGTTCTACTTCTTTAAGTTACTTGAGTATAATACCGCCATATCGCGAAAATCACAGACCACACTCAGCCAAAGAGTGTTTCGAGAGTTTAATTTGTTAAGTTACCGCCACAGCTTCCACGCTGGCAACCATGCCGACGTGGTCAAACACATCGTTCAAAGCCTCATTCTTGATGCGCTGAAACAAAAAGATAAACCATTCGTTTATCACGATACCCACTCGGGTGTGGGCCGTTACGATCTGACTCACGAATGGTCTGAAAAAACGGGCGAATACAAACAAGGCATCGCACGTATTTGGGATAACCCAAGCATTCCTGAAGACATCAAAAGCTACATCGATGCCATTAAAGTGCTCAACAATGGCGAGAAGCTGCGTTACTACCCAGGCTCACCACGTGTGGCGCGCGCGCAAATCCGCCCACAAGATCGCATGGTGCTGACCGAGTTGCACCCGGCCGATCACCCATTGTTAGAGCAAGAATTCCATCGTGATCGCCAAGTGAGCATCTTCAAAGAAGACGGATTCCAACGCCTCAAAGCAAGCTTACCGCCACAAGAGCGTCGTGGCTTGGTGCTGATTGACCCACCATACGAACTCGCGAAAGAGTACCGCGATGTGGTGCGAGCGATTCATCAGAGCCATAAACGTTGGGCAACCGGTATCTACGCGATTTGGTACCCAGTGGTAAACCGCCACGACATCGAAGATATGATCGAAGGCTTGGAAGCACTGGGCATTCGTAAAATTCTGCAAATCGAGTTAGGTGTTGCACCAGATACCAACGAGCGCGGCATGACGGCATCCGGCATGATTGTGATTAACCCACCGTGGAAACTGGAAAGCCAGATGAAAGAGATTCTGCCATTCCTGCAAGACGCGATCGCACCAGCAACTGGCCACTGGAAAGTGGACTGGATTGTGCCAGAGTAAGCACTTCAGTACCGATATCTTCAAGCGCAACGATATTCTCGTTGCGCTTTTTTATGCTCTCACCTTCTCCCTCCAGTCGTGCTTATTCTTCTTTTTGTGCCTCTCATCGCTATTTGTCATAAGTATTGTCGCTTTTTCCCATTTAGGAATTAGTCGAATTCGATTTATGATAGTGGGATAACGGTGGCATTGAGTTCGGACAAGGTCATCCCAATCTATCTATGTACCAGATAAAATTTATAAGCTCTTGGAGAAAGTAATGGCGACTCATTTTGACTATATCTGTATCGGTGGCGGCAGTGGCGGCATCGCATCTGCAAACCGTGCGGCGATGTACGGCGCGAAAGTTGCGCTAATCGAAGCTCAAGACCTTGGCGGTACCTGTGTCAACGTAGGTTGTGTACCGAAAAAAGTAATGTGGCATGGCGCGCAAATCGCAGAAGCAATGAACCTGTACGCAGAAGATTACGGTTTTGATGTCGACGTGAAAGGTTTCGACTGGAGCAAACTGGTTGAGAGCCGTCAGGCGTACATTGGTCGTATTCACCAATCTTACGATCGCGTTCTTGGCAACAATAAAGTAAACGTGATTAAAGGCTTTGCTAAGTTTGTTGACGAAAAAACTGTCGAAGTAAACGGTGAACACTACACAGCAGATCACATCCTGATCGCGGTTGGTGGTCGTCCTACTATTCCAAACATTCCAGGCGCTGAATACGGCATCGATTCAAACGGCTTCTTCGACCTAGCAGAGCAACCAAAACGCGTTGCGGTTGTTGGCGCAGGCTACATCGCAGTTGAAATTGCTGGCGTACTGCACGCGCTAGGTACAGAAACGCACCTGTTCGTACGTAAAGAGTCACCACTACGTAGCTTCGATCCAATGATCATCGATACGTTGGTTGAAGTAATGGACGCAGAAGGTCCAAAACTGCACACCCACTCTGTACCAAAAGAAGTAGTAAAAGAAGCCGATGGCAGCCTAACTCTGCACCTAGAAAACGGTGAAAGCCAAAACGTTGACCAACTGATTTGGGCAATCGGTCGTCACCCAGCGACAGACGCAATCAACCTAGCGTCAACCGGTGTGGCAACGAACGAAAAAGGCTACATCAAGGTAGACGAATACCAAGAAACTAACGTGAAAGGCATCTACTGTGTGGGTGACATCATGGAAGGCGGTATCGAACTAACACCAGTAGCAGTGAAAGCGGGTCGTCAACTTTCTGAGCGTTTGTTCAACAACAAACCAAACGCGAAGATGGACTACGATTTGGTACCAACTGTGGTATTTAGCCACCCACCAATCGGCACTATCGGTCTTACAACGCAAGAAGCGGAAGAGAAGTACGGCAAAGACAACATCAAAGTCTACACATCTGGCTTTACGGCGATGTACACCGCCGTTACTAAGCACCGTCAACCATGTAAGATGAAGCTTGTATGTGCGGGCGAAGAAGAAACGGTTGTTGGTCTGCACGGCATCGGTTTCACGGTAGATGAAATGATCCAAGGCTTCGGCGTAGCAATGAAGATGGGCGCAACCAAAGCAGACTTCGACTCTGTTGTGGCTATCCACCCAACGGGCTCAGAGGAGTTCGTAACGATGCGTTAATTACGCGCTAATCGCATTGCTGATTTCAGCGAATCATTTGAAAAGGTCATCTTAGGATGACCTTTTTTTGTTATCCCATGCTTAACTCGCATTCTCCAATAACGTGCGAATAAACTCGGCTTTGATAGCACTCTCCTGCTTACCGTCATGAATCAGACACAAGTCTGCACGCAGTGATTCTTTCAGATTGATAAAACGAATTCCATGCCAATGATGCTGAGAAAACGTCGACGGCACCAACGTCACGGTATTGCTGTTTGCCACATACGCCATCAAGGTGCTTGGCTCCACCACTTGTTTGCCAATATGGGGTGAAAAGCCTTCTTGCAGACAGGCATTGATGATGAAGTTTGCCGAGGCAGAATTCGCCAGACTCATAAACGCAAACTCACACGTCTTTAAATCTTGGAGCCGCAGCAAAGATTTGCTGGCTAACTCATGTTGCTCCGACACCGCCACCACAAACACATCTTTGCCCAAAGATACCGACTGATACGGATAAATGTTGAGTGCATCAGCAAAACGCACAATGCCCACATCGATTTTCTTCTCGCTCAGATGCTTCTTTTGCGTCTCTGGGTTAAGGTCAAAAATGTCGGCGTGATAAGTGTCATGCTCAGCATGGAAGCGCTGTAACAGACGATCAAATCCGCCCCAAAATGCGCTACTTACCATACCAACTCGCAAGATGTTTCTCTGGTTCAACCCCACTTGCTGAACTTGATTGAGCGAGACATCTAAGGTCTGAAAAATCAGTTGGCATTTGGACTCCAACAATCGTCCGGCCTCCGTCAGCATGACGTTTCTTGAATCACGCTCAAACAGTTTGACGTTAAGCACCTCTTCCAACTCTTTGATGCGATTGCTCAACGGCGAATTGGTGATATTGAGGTTCTCGGCCGCCTTAGTGAAATGCTTGGTTTGTGCGACCTCGTAAAAGTAACGCAGCATCTTCAGCGTCACGCGCTCAAATGGTTCTGACTTCATGCATTGAGTCCTAGCGAATTTCATCATCCTCTTTTTAAGGATGATAGTAGCGAATAAAGCAAAGATAACCAGCGCAGAAAGTCACACAATGGAATCAACACACAACCAGAAGGTGACTAACATGAATCACGATCCAGTAATCGGCGCGCTACAAACCATTCGCGAACGCAAACCAAACTTCCAACCTAAAGCGGCGTTTATTTTAGGCTCTGGCTTAGGCGTATTGGCAGACGAACTACAAGACAAAGTGGTCATTCCATACGAAGAGCTCGAAGGGTTTCCGGTTAGCACCGTGCAAGGCCACTCTGGTGAGTTGGTGCTTGGTACCATGGGCGGCGTAGACGTAGTGTGCATGAAAGGTCGCGGTCACTACTACGAACACGGCTCAATGAAGGTCATGACCACGCCCGTGCGCACCTTTAAAAAGCTGGGCTGTGAGTTTTTGCTCGTCACCAACGCAGCAGGCTCACTTCGCCCTGAACGCATTGATGTCGGTTCTCTGGTGGTATTTCATGATCACATTAATACCATGCCTGAATCGCCAATGATCGGTCCGAATGATGAAGAGTACGGCCCGAGGTTCTTCAGCCTCGCCAATGCGTACGACAAAGACCTACGTGCAGAAGCGTTTGAAGTCGGCAAAGCCAATGGTATTCACCTGAATGAAGGTGTGTTTGTCTCTTACACAGGCCCCAACTTTGAGACCGCAGCCGAAATCCGCATGATGCAAATCATCGGTGGTGATGTCGTGGGCATGTCGGTCGTGCCAGAAGTGATTTCTGCGGCGCATTGCGGCTTACCCGTATTGGCAGTATGTGCGATCACCAACATGGCAGAAGGCTTGGGAGATGTAGAATTGTCTCACGCCCAAACATTGAAGTGCGCGAAGCTAGCCGAAGCCGATTTCATTCGCTTTATTAAGCGCTTTATGAAGCATCACTTCTAAAGCCGTTTCATCCCAAAAAGCAAAAGGGTCATCAAGTAACTTGATGACCCTTTTTCGTATCACTTTTTCTAACGTTCGGGGGTATTTCGGAGCCGTTTGTGCGTTTTACTTAACTGCGCGAACCAATTCAGCAATGCCTTCCCAATCGCCGTTGTCCATCATTGCGGTTGGCACCATCCAAGTACCGCCACAAGCTACAACCGATTTCAGCGCTAGGTAATCTTCCACGTTGGATGGGCTCACGCCACCTGTTGGCATGAATTCCACTGGGTAAACCGCCGTGAGTGCTTTCAGCATGTTTACGCCGCCTGATGGCTCAGCAGGGAAGAACTTCAACGTACGCAGACCCATTTCCATCGCTTGCTCAACCAAGCTTGGGTTGTTTACACCCGGTACGATAGTCACACCACGTTGCTGACAGTATATCACTGTGGTTGGGTTGAAGCCTGGGCTAACGATAAAGTCCACGCCCGCTTCGATCGCGATATCCACTTGTTCTGTGGTCAGAACGGTGCCCGCGCCAATCAACAGTTCTGGGTACGCTTCACGCATGATGCGAATCGATTCCGCCGCCGCTTCGGTGCGGAATGTCACTTCCGCACATGGTAAACCGTTTTCTACCAACACTTTTGCCAGTGGCAGAGCGTGTGCTACGTCGTTGATTGCGATAACTGGGACGATTTTGATATCTCTTAATCGTTGTTCAAGTGTTGTCATGGGGAACCTCTAAAGAATAAAGCTTAATGTTGCGACGATAATAAACGCGATACCGCCAAGTAACGTTTCCATTACCGTCCAAGTTTTTAATGTGGTTTTCTCATCCATCTCAAGCAGACGAGATACCAACCAGAAACCAGAGTCATTGAAGTGAGACAGTACCGTTGCACCACCCGCAATCGCGATTACGATAAAGCAAAGGTCTAGTTCACTCAAACCTGTTGATGCAGCCACAACTGGCGCGATAAGAGCTGCCGTAGTGGTTAGCGCTACGGTTGCCGAGCCTTGAGCAACACGCAGACAAGTTGAAATCACAAACGCCGCCACAATCACAGGCATACCTGTGTCTGTAAGAACGTCAGCCAGTGCATCACCAATACCGCTTGAGCGCAGTACGCCGCCAAACATGCCACCTGCACCCGTTACTAGGATAACACCACAGATAGGAGCCAATGACTCACCACATAATTTTTCTAGTTTTGCCATGCCGTAGTCTTTGGCAAACACAGCCAGACAGACAATCAAAGTGATCAGCAACGCAACTGGGGTTTTACCTAGCATGCGTAGGAACTCAACCAGTGCCGTTTTGCCATCAATCACACCCGCAACCGCCAGTGTGTTCAATACCGTATCCAAACAGATTAGCAGGACTGGCAGCACAAGGATGGTCATAACCGTGCCAAATTTTGGTGCGTTGCGCTCATCCACCATCGCTTCGCCATTAAAGAAGGCTTTAGATAGTGGGATATCGAATTTTTTGCCCGCGTACAAACCAAATAGGTAAGCGCCAAGGTACCAAGTTGGAATAGCAACCAGAATACCCACCACCAATAGCAGACCGATGTTTGCGCCAAGGAATTCTGCCGCTGCAACCGGACCTGGGTGTGGTGGAACAAACGCGTGCATAACCGCAAAAGCACCGGCTGCTGGCAACGCGTATTTAATTGGTGAGCCACCAAAACGAGCCGCCACACTTAGGATGATTGGCATCATCACTACAAGGCCTGCATCGAAGAAGATTGGGAAGCCAAACAGTAATGAAGCGACGCCCAAAGCAAATGGTGCGCGCTCTTTACCAAAGCGACCAATCAAAGTGTCTGCCAGCACTTTCGCACCGCCAGTCACTTCCAGAATTTTACCGATCATCGCACCAAGACCAACCAGCAATGCCACGGAAGCCAGAGTACCGCCGAACCCACCCATCATGGTCGATACGACTTTCTCTGAAGGAACGCCAGTGGCGATTGCCGTACCTAAACTCACCATAGTAAGGGAAGCAAAAGCATGGACTTTCAGTTTAATGATCAGAACGAGTAACGCTGCAATGGCAAGGCCTGCAATCGTCAGTAGGAACGTAGGATCTGGGGCTAGGGTTAATTGCTCCATAGGTTCACCTTTAATAATTATTGTTTGTGTTATGGTTCACATTTATTTCAGTTACCGGTAACATGTTACCGATAACATGAATAAGATAAACCCATATTTTAAAGTGAATTCAAAAATTGAGATCACGCGCAAATTTGGTTATGAGGATAAGTTATGGCTGGTAGTAGTGTCATCGTTATGGGCGTTTGTGCTAGTGGTAAAAGCACAATTGGTGAGCATCTAGCGAAAAAGCTAGGGCGTAAATTCATTGATGGTGATGATCTTCATCCACGAGCGAACATTCAGAAAATGGCATCGGGCCAGCCTCTGAACGATGATGATCGCAAGCCATGGCTAGAACGCATTCGTGATGCGGCGTACAGCCTAGAAAGCAAAAACGAACACGGCATTATTGTCTGTTCAGCACTGAAAAAGATTTACCGCGATCAGATCCGCGAAGGTAACAACAACGTGACCTTCTTGTTCCTTGATGGCGATATGGAGTTGATCCTTAATCGCATGCGTATGCGCAAAGGCCACTTCATGAAAGAAAACATGGTGAAGAGCCAATTCGAGACACTAGAGCGCCCAGACAACGAGCCTCAAACTCTGATCGTCAGTATCGACGGAGACATCAGCGACGTGGTGGAACGCTCTGCTACTGAGCTAATCAAAATGCAAGCGATCGAGGTGGCGTAATGACTCACTCTGTTGTTCTTGAGGTCACACAACGCTTGACCGAGCGCAGCCGCGAAGCGCGCGCTGCCTTTCTTGCTCGCACCGAAGTGCAAGCCGAAGCGGGCAAAGGCCGCGTTGGTTTATCTTGTGGTAACTTAGCCCATGCAGTCGCCGCTTCTTGCTCTTCTGAAAAGAAAAATATTCTCGATTTTACTCATGCCAATGTCGCGCTGATCAGCGCCTACAACGACATGTTGAGCGCCCACCAGCCGTACCAAGATTACCCAGTGCAAATCAAACAAGTGCTGGCGGACTACGGACATACGGCGCAAGTCGCAGGTTGTGTGCCAGCGATGTGCGATGGGGTGACTCAAGGTCAAGCAGGCATGGATATGTCACTGTTTTCGCGTGACTTAATTGCGCAATCAACGGCGTTGTCTTTGAGTCACAATGTCTTTGATGCCACATTACTGCTTGGCATCTGTGACAAAATCGCACCGGGGCAACTGATGGGCGCGCTGTCTTACGCACACCTACCAACGGCGTTTGTGCCAGCGGGTCTGATGGCAACAGGCATCAGCAACGAAGAGAAAGTCGACGTGCGCCAAAAATACGCAGCGGGAGAAGTCGGCAAAGACGCTCTGCTGGATATGGAGTGTCGCGCTTACCACTCTGCGGGTACGTGTACATTTTACGGCACCGCCAATACCAACCAGTTGGTGTTCGAAGCCATGGGCTTGATGCTGCCAGGTTCAGCATTCATTCATCCCCATACCCAACTGCGTAAAGCGTTAACCAATCACGCGGCTCTGAAAATCGCCTCAATGACGGCGGGTTCTGCACACTTCCGTCCGCTGGCCGAGGTGGTCACAGAAAAGAGCTTGGTCAACGGCATCATCGCTCTACTTGCATCTGGCGGCAGCACCAATCACACCATTCATATGATCGCCGTGGCGCGTGCTGCTGGCATCTTGCTCACCTGGCAAGACATCAGCGATCTGTCGGATGTGGTTCCTTTATTAGCGCGCGTTTACCCGAACGGCCCAGCCGATATGAACGCGTTCCAAGACGCGGGGGGCGTGCCAGCGTTATTGCACCGCTTGAACCAATCCGAGCTTTTGCATCGCGATGTGAAACCCGTGTTTGGTGAATTTGAAGACCAAATGACGCTACCGAGCCTTGTCGATGGCCAACTGACCTGGACATCGTGCCAAGGCAGCCAAGACGGTGACGTGATCGCCAAACCAGACGCCACATTCCAAAATACTGGCGGCACTCGCGTATTGACTGGCAACTTAGGCAAAGCCGTGGTGAAAGTGTCTGCGGTGAAAGAAGAGCAACGCGTGATTGTGGCACCAGCGATCGTATTCCAATGCCAACACGAAGTGGAAGCCGCATACAAACGTGGCGAGCTGAACAAAGACTGCATCGTTGTGGTCACACACAACGGCCCAGCGGCAAACGGCATGCCTGAACTGCATAAACTGATGCCAATCCTCGGCAACGTGCAGAAAGCGGGCTTTCAAGTCGCGCTAGTGACGGACGGTCGTTTATCTGGTGCATCCGGTAAAATTCCGTCTGCGATTCACGTTTCTCCAGAAGCCATTCGTGGTGGCGCGATTGGTTTGGTGCGCAACGGTGATTTGATTCATCTGGATTGCCAAACGGGCGAACTGAACAACTTAAGCGATACCACTGGTCGCGAGTTGATTCATTTCGATACCGAATCGACCCAACAAACTTGGGGACGAGGCTTGTTTAGCGTGATCCGCCAAAACGTATCGAGTGCAGAAGAAGGCGCAAGCTTTATTGTTTAAGGCGAGAAGAAAGACCTCGTCATTCCGACGAGCCTAGGCGAGATCAGGAATCTAATATCAACGTGCTGTGAAGCCAGAGAAAACCCCTCTGCTACAGCACTTTTTGTTGGTAGATTCTGAATCACGACCGTCCCTCGCAGTTCAGAATGACGAGCGTTGGGATTGGCCTCGGTTCTTTCTAAAAAACGAATGAATCCGTCGCTCCGACGAGCCCAAGCAAGATCAGGAATTTAATATCAACGTGCTGTGAAGCCAGAGAAAACTCCTCTGCCACAGCACTTTTTGTTGGTAGATTCTGACTCTTGCTCGTCCTTCGCTGTTCAGAATGACGAGCTTTGGGATTGGCCACCGCTCTTTCTAAAAACGAATGAATCCGTCATTCCGACGAGCCTAAGCGAGATCGGGAATCTAATATCAACGAGCTGTGAAGCCAGAGAAAACACCTCTGCCACAGCACTTTTTGTTGGTAGATTCTAAATCACGCCCGTCCCTCGCTGTTCAGAATGACGAGCGTTGGAATTGGCCTCAGTTCTTTCTAAAAACGAATGAATCCGTCGCTCCGAAGAGCCCAAGCAAGATCAGGAATTTAATATCAACGTGCTGTGAAGCCAGAGAAAACTCCTCTGCCACAGCACTTTTTGTTGGTAGATTCTGAATCACACTCGTCCCTCGCTGTTCAGAATGACGAGCTTTGAGATTGGCCTCGGTTCTTTTTAAAAACGAATGAATCCGTCATTCCGACGAGCCTCAGCAGGATCAGGAATTTAATATCAACGTGCTGTGAAGCCAGAGAAAACTCCTCTGCCACTGTACTTTTTTGTTAGTAGATTCTGAATCACGCTCGTCCCTCGCTGTTCTAAATGACGAACTTTAGGATTGGTCACTGCTCTTTCTAAAAAACGAATGAATCCGTCATTCCGACGAGCCTAGGCGAGATCAGGAATCCACTATCAACGTGCTGTGAAGCCAGAAAAAACACTTCTGCCACAGCACTTTTTGTTGGTAGATTCTGAATCACGCTCATCCCTCGCTTTTCAAAATGGCAAGCTTTGGGATTGGCCTCAGTTCTTTCTAAAAAACGAATGAATCCGTCATTCCGACGAGCCTAGGCGAGATCAGGAATCTAATATCAAGGTGCTGTGAATCCAGAGAAAACACCTCTGCCGAAACACTTTTGTGTTGGTAGATTCTGAATCACACTCGTCTCTTGCTGCTCAGAATGACGATATCTAGCATTCAGTAAATTACATCAAGCGGTCTTCATCACCACGACCGCAGCAATCACCACAAAGATACCAAACCAGCCGATTGGCTTGAGTTTCTGCTTAAACAGCAAGGCTCCACCCACTGCGGTACCCAAGATACCGATCGCGCCCCAAGAGGCGTAAGCAATGGCTAAGTCGATCTCTTTAACCGCTTGTGCCAACAGCGTGAATGCTGTCAGTACCAACACAATCGCCGCAATGCCCCAGCCTTTGTATTTAAAACCTTTTGAGCGTGTCAGCGCCATATTGGCCATGATATCGACCAAGGCAGCCATCACGACAAATCCAAATGACATCGTAAAAAATTGACTCATGATTCGCACCTTGTACTAGTAGAAAATGAACGTTCTTTTGCCGGTTTATCGGCATTTTTCTTGGCGTTAGGCTGACCATGTGATTCCCCTAAGGTCACACACACAATGCCAACAACGGCTAACATCAAACCAAACAACTCTTGATGGTTTAAGTTGGCATCAAAGGCGATGATCGACACCACGGTGATCAACGAGATACCTAACCCTTCCCAGACAGCGTATGCCACACCGATCGATATTTTCTTCGCGGCAAATGCGAGGAAGTAGTAAGAGATTGCGATCAGCACATACATTACGATGTAGCCCCACCACCCGTGCCCTTGTCCGATAAGAGACATAGTGCTGGTGCCAGCCACTTCGGCAACGATGGCGAGCAATAAAAATAGACGTGCAACTAGCATGATTAATCCTCCATCAGAAATTAAAAAAATGCATAACGGAGAATGGTGAATGCCGCGTACCTATATCGACATTCAAAAAGTTAAAAAGATAAAAATGAGCCACTTCTCCTGACTATTTGAGATAAGGTTAGCGCTGGGTAGGAAAAAGAGACAGGTAATTGAGATATTCATTTTTGAATATCTTAAGAAATAAGTTGTCTATGTAATCACACAACATTGATAAGGTTAAAGCATCTGCTCTCTCATTCAGCTGATGCCATCAGGTGACGTCACTGCGTAAAAATCAGCGGCGTATTGAGGGTTTGTCGCACCACTTTATGTAGGTGTCTGTGCAAAGGATGGTTGCGGTTGGTTTGAAGGAAACCGCCAGAGACCACAAACTGACTGAACTCACGATTAACGGGTGGCATTGCGTAAGAGGCGAGTTCTGGCATCAACAATGCCGAGCTTTGACTGGCATACATAATCGCGTCGGTTTCTTGCAACATTTGGCAAGCCAAACGCAAATTATAGGACTTCAGTAACACTACTGGCTCATAACCCATGCGTCGATACTCGGACTCCACGGTACAAAGCGGTTTATATGACGCGGGCGCAGGCAAAGAGACAAGTGGTAGTTTGGACACCGTGTCCCAATCATTGCTGACTTTCGACAACGTTGGGTGATTTTTGCGCGCCAAAATCACCCGTTTTTCAACGAATAACGGGCGCATGTAAATGTCTTTCGACAGCTCGGTCTCTTGGTCAAGAATGCAGTAATCGTGCTCGCCTTCTAACATTTCATCGTGCGAGTAAGTATTCCAGCTGGAAAAAGCAAAGTGCGCTTTGGGAAAGGCTCGATGACAACCAGTGAGCAGTCGCTGCCCTTGTTCATCCATCAAATAAGGGTCAGTTACAATCGCAATCTGCCCTTGGTATTGCAGCGGGTCGAACACTTCAAATTCTTGCACCACTTTTTCCAGTGGTGCAACCATATTGTCGAACTCGGCGGCGAGACGAATCGCCATGGGTGATGGCTCTACCCCATGTGCTTTACGCACAAAAAGCGGGTCATCAAACACTTGTTTCAACTTCATCACGCCGCGGCTGGCGCTCGGTTGAGAAATGCCAAGCTGCATTGCGGCCAGCTTGATGCTGCGGTTTTCCACCACGGCTTTTAATAAACGCATTAAGTTGAGATCCAATGCATCCAGCTGATGTGCCATACCCTAACCTGCCAATACCATTAATGAGCGAATACGAAGAGCGGTTAACTGCGAGTTAAACACTCTCTCCCGACGTAATCTGATACCCCATATCGAAGACTTTTTCTTCTTGCGTTTCGCCTTTCAGGCGCGCAATTAATAGTTCTGCGCTCTTTACACCAATTTGGAAACGCGGCGTATCAACGCTGGTCAGTTTCGGGCTGATGGTTTGACCGATATCCAGCGCGTTATAGCCCGCCACTGCCAATTGCTGTGGAACTTGAATGCCACGTTGCTGCGCACTCAACATGGTGCCAATTGCGATGTCATCGTTGGTACAGAACACCCCATCGAGCGTTGGGTGCGTTTCCAGTGCGCGTTCGAGCAAATCATGTGCTAAAGAAAAACTAGAATGATCACCAGTTAATACATGTTTGGGTTCTAGCCCTGCTTCTGTCATCGCGCGATCGTAACCTTGCATCCGCAATTTGGTTCGCGTATCCAGACGCGCGCCAAAATAGACGATTGTACGCTTCCCCGTATCTAGCATCTGCTTAACCACGGTGTACGACGCATCCTCATGATCGAGTCCAACCGCCATATCAATCGGCTCCGATGGCAGTTCCATGGTTTCGACCACCGGAATGCCCGCATTTTTGATCATCTGTAATGTACGCGGCGTGTGATGGCTTTCAGTTAGAATAAGCCCATCGACTTGATAAGAGAGTAATGACGCGATCTTGCGCTCTTCTTCAAGCTCATCGTAGCTAAAATGCGCTAAAAGCGTCTCATAGCCATTGGCTTTGGTCACCATCTCTATGCCCTGAACAAAGGAAGCAAAAATTTGGTTGGACAAAGACGGCAGTAAAATACCAATGGCTTTACTGGAGGACTTTGACAACATCGCCGGTGCACGGTTTTCGATGTAACCCATCTCTTCAATCGCAGTCGCAATCTTGGCCCGAGTCTTTTCTGCCACCGATTCGGGGTTACGCATATAGCGTGAAACGGTCATTTTCGTGACGCCAACCTGGTCTGCGACATCCTGCAATGTCGTACGAGTTTTCTTATTCTGTTGAGCCATAAATATGTGATTTATCAGTAATGTTACAAGTAACATTATGACGAATAGACTCTCTGCCGACAAGCTCAGTGAAAATAATTCGCAAAATCATGACGTTATTACTCCACTAGCCATCAAATTGCGTTTCATGGATTGTGAATCAAAACCGAATAAATAAATGACATTTATATCAAAGTTCTTATAAAATGCCGTACCTAAAAGAATAAGACATTAGTCACAGTGCAGTTAGGCTCTAGCGAAACCCAGATTTACTACCACCTGCTTGATCTGGACGACTCCCAAAAGCAGCAATACCTCCAAGCATTGCAACGAAGTCAACCTGAGCTGTATCGACAACTCGTTCCTCTTTTAGCCAACGAGACACCGGAAGAACAACTAACGCAGTTACTTTATTTTGGTGCTCATCAGGCTACGAACCAAGACGTCGATCTAAGCGGAGAAATCATCAGTAAGTACCGCCTAACTCATGAGTTGGGGCGTGGTGGCATGGGTGTCGTATACGCCGCTCTACGTGCAGATGAAACGTTCGAGCAAGATCTGGCTATCAAGTTTATTCAAAGCAATTTGAGCAATGTGTTAGGGCAACGTGCACTCTTCGATGAAGCTCAACTTCTCGCGCGTCTAAACCATCCTTACATCGCGAAAGTGTTTGACGGCGGTCTCCATCAAGATTCGGTTTACATCGTGATGGAGCGGGTGTTTGGTCAAACTTTGGATGAGTATCTATCTGAAAATAAGCTAGAAAAAACGGAGAAGCTGCTGTTGTTTAAGCAGATCTGCCAGGCGATGGAGCACGCCCACCAGCACCAGGTTTTGCATGCCGATCTAAAACCAGAAAATATACTGATTGATCGTAGCAAGCGTCCCAAGCTGCTTGACTTCAACTTGACTCAAAAAGCGCACTCCAACCGAGAAGATTCACCCTCAGCGCTGATTGCGTTTAGCCAAAATTTTGCCAGCCCAGAGCAGCAAGCAGGACAGGTTCTAACAGAGCAAAGCGACGTGTACTCCTTAGGCAAAATTCTCGCTTTGATGTTTCCATCACCAACAATTTGGTCTGATGTTTACTGGGTGATAAGACGCGCAACGCGTCCTGCCACTCAAATGCGATATATCAATGTTCGAGCATTGGGCATTGATATCGAACGAATTATCGAACGCCGTCCAATCGAGCAGAAAAAAAACTGGCCATTGTATAGCGCCTTTCGCTTGGTACAACGACGTCCCCTTGCTTCGGTATTGTCAGGCATCATTGTGCTCTCTGGTGTGTTATTTGGCAGCGCCATGATGCAAAAGAATATCCAGCTGCAACAAGAGAAGAAGATTGCAGAAGATATGATGTACGAAATGACTCGCCTCATCTTCCACGCGAAGGGGCAAAATGTCGAACATCTCTCAGTGAACTCCATGATGGAGTTAACACGAAGGCGGATACTCTCTAACCCAGATATCCCCAAACATATAAAACAAAAAATGTTGTTGGCGATGATGACACCGGTGCCAGAGAAGCACCTAACTACACCAATGAGTTGTCAGCCAAATTGTGCGTCTAAGGACAGCACCAACCAATAAGGCTTAAAACAAGATGTATACACGTTCAGTGGTATTTTGGCTGTCTGCATTGACGGCTACGTCCACGTTGGCAGCAGACGTTTCAGCTGCCACTTCACAACCACCAGCTTCAACCTTGAAGCAAGGCTACTTTATCGACGCCCCAGTGACTGGCCTGTATTACAAAACCAGTTCCAATATCACTGGCGTCACTCAGCAAGGAGCATTTCATTACCAACCCGGTGATGTAATTAGCTTCTTCCTTGGTAACGATGATAAAGGTTATCTGCTGACGACCTTATCAAGCCAAGAAGTGCTGACGCCGACGATGGCGACAACCAAACCTAGCCGCAGCATCAATATGACGCGTCTGCTGCTTTCTCTCGACAGCACGCCTGAGAATCGTGAGGAAATTGTCCTAGCAAACCGTGTGCTTTCTGATCCTCACTTTCAAAGCCAGCTCAAAGGCCTTGATCTCAATTACCTGGATGACGCTAAACGCTACCTCAATCTCGATTGGGTATCTGTCAATGAGGCGATTGAGCACCTAAACGAAAGCCAGCAGTACATTGAAAAAAACTTTTCCTCTGATGAGATCATTTTTGAACCTCGCGACATGACGTTCAAAAACATCGTCATCAAAAAGAAGGATTGGCAAGGCCGCGCTTGTGCTTACGATCTACGCTATCAGCATCATCCCAAATATCGTCCTCCTATTGGTGAAACTCGATTCACTATCACCAAAGACTCATTGATTGAACACCCAAGCATTGGCGACCATTTTCAAGGCTGCTTCCTCTCGATGAAGCGCCCTATCACGGAAGATGTCGTCGAACCGATAAGCAAGTTTGCGGATTGGTTTAATATCGTTGGTTGTTCAATCACAGGGTGCACCCGCAACGACTTGAATGGCTTCTCTCTCGAAGACTTCGATGATGAAGGTGACTGGAAGTACCGCTCCGTTGCCCTCAATTTTGATCCGAGCACCGAGTTATTGATGGAAAAAGTACAAGGTCTCGGGCGTAAAAAAAACATCCAACACAATAACCGCACAGAAATGCTCTGGTTTACGTATCCCAATACTAGCGAACACGATATTGACTACCTCGGCGTGTGGCAGCAAACCGAATACCACCAACAGTCCATGACACAATCGTGCCTATTGATGCGCCATCAACAAGTCATGCGACTGCCGCAAAATACGGACACCTGCCCAACCGATACAAGCCTGTACACCCAAGATGTTACCCGCGAATTTGCCGACATGTGGTGGGTCAACAATAGCGCCCCCAAAGCCGAACTCGCGCAAATGAACGTCATGGTACGTTGGTCAACAACCCCATCCGAAATCAATTACACCACCTGGGAATACTTGCCAGCTGGTGCAACTTGGGAGCAAGGCATTTTATATCGCTATCAACAAAATGTTCTGCGCAACCAAGACGGTTCCGATCGCATTGAAACCCACACCATTTCTGAATTTGTCAAAGTGAGCGAGGATGTATAACCATGGCAACAGCAGTAGCACTGACACAAATCATTCAACAATGGCAATCTGGTGATAAACGAGCTGAGAGCGAGCTCTATCAGTTTGCTTATTTACAGTTGCGTAAGATCGCCCAACACGAGCGTGAACGAAATGCAGAAAAGTACGGCACCGACAACAAAGTACTGGCAGACAGCGTCAACAGCACCACGGCATTAATTCATGATGCTTACCTGAAAATGTCCAACTGCGACATGAGTGAAATTGAAACAAAGCGCGATTTCTTTTTGATGGCCGCCAAAGTGATGCGTCAAATCTTGATCGACAACGCACGCTCGCACCAAGCACAAAAGCGTCAACACATTACATTGATGAGAGATGAAGAAGATCGTTTCGAGCAATTGATTATCATGGATAAAGCTCTGGATAGTTTCAGTAGCCGCTATCCACGCCAATCGAGCGCACTCAAACTCAAGTATTTAATGGGCATGAAAAACCAAGAAATCAGTGAGCTACTCGAGTGCAGCGCAAGCCTGATAGAGAAAGACCTCAAATTCTCTCGCAGTTGGCTACAATCACGAATGGCGCACACGTAATCATGAACAAAAAGCTTTGGATAATCGGCGCAGTATGCGTCGGTTTGTTCGGTATTTACTTCATTTCAAACAAACACAATTTGGCATCTGTGAAAGACTCGTCAGACAACGCCGACAAGTCAACCCAGCAAGCACATCGTCAATATGAGCGCACATCTTTAGTTGAAGTAAAGCAAGCGTTGACAGGTTCTGCGTTGGATCGCACTCCTAAAAAGACGGGAGATGACGCATTTAACTCCGCCCTTTTAGGACAACCTGGCCCTGTTACGAATCCATTTCATACCACAGAAGACAACACGTTTTACGAGTCAGCATTGGGTGATAAGAACAGCCGACCACAAGAGGACCCATCAGAGAATAATAAACCCATCATCAACCTCACTGTGGAACAGCAGCTACAAACCATTATTTATGCTTGGGAGCTGAAACAAAACTCTCCGGTGAGTTATTCGCTCAACCTTAACCAGCTTTTTGAAGACCCAGATGGCGATCTCCTCACCACTCAGATTTGGCTTGAAAACGCCAATGGGTTAAGAGTCCTCAACCAAGGACAAATGATGGTGCAAGGAGCGCCTGAGGAAATAAAAACCACCACATATTTGGCGGTAGCAGCGCGCGATGATTATCACGGTAATAGCGATCATGCATGGGTCACAACGCGCTTTGAGTTACCCGTTATCACACCCGATCAAAATGACACAGAACACTCGTTAGTTGGCGATGTAGTTTATCGCCTAGAGACGACACAAAATCTTGCAGGTATCGCGTACGCGTATGAAGTGGTGTATTGCGAGGCCTTTCAGTTTGAGGGGGGCGAAGTAAGTTATGCCGCCTCACACAACAAACGCCAGTGTCCTGAAAAGGGAGACTTGAAAAAAGTGGGCAAGTACAAAATCAGTGATGACTCGTTGATCGTTTATGTCCAAGGTGTACGCCAAATTTGGACCATCAAAAAAGAATACCCATCTCAGGTTCATGAAGATACTCGGAACTACTTCACCACCGTGTTTGATGGTAAACAATTCGAAAGCTATACCATGCAAAAGAACAAGCAGTCCATGGAAAAGCGCATCAATGTCCACACTGGCGAGTACGAATATCAAGGAACGTCGTTTGACTACCTCTTCCCAATTTCAGGAGGAGGTTACATAAACGGGACTGCTAGCAACTACATATTTGATAAAAGTGTTCAGGGTAACGAACCAGTGCACAAACTGGACTCTGATCTCAATATGAAATCAAATCAACATGACCTATTTTGTCATGATTATTTATTTTACTGGTACAGCTCTATCGTAGCGGGGCGAGGCGAGTTTGCCGATATTATCTCTAGCTCAATGGATTTTGACGGCGTAAATCCAATACATTGTGCTGAATGGCCAGATAATTACTGGCAACGAACATTTATGTTTTACAACCTTGAATACACAGATTACGACATATTCATTCCAGGCGAAGTCTACAGTTATGTGCTTAAACCTCACCCTCAATTTGCTGATCGCGTTGAGGAATTTAAGATCAACATGATTTATCACGCCCCTGTCCTTAGCGACACCCAATAAACCTTTTTTACCGGTGGTTATATTAACAAAACAATCATTCCCAAAATAAAACTGGAACCGTGATCAAATTATAAATTTTCCATCATAGACAAAAAATAGAAATAAATTTTACGGGTTTTGTGCGGATTTTCGTGTCTTGAACCTAAGCTCAATAGTCATTAAAAAGACACCACTCTCTTATATCTCACTAGTGAGATATAAAGAAAAAAATAATAAAAAAAGCGACTTTCTCATTCGGAAACGAAACAAGGACAAATAAATAATGAATAAGGTGAGTTTACTAGCAGCGTCAGTGGCTATCGCTCTTACAGGCTGTGGCGGTTCAGATGGTGGTTCAAACAGTGCTAACGACGGCGTTGTGATCACAGGTTTTGACGGCTACTTCAAGCATGCCGTTGTTTTTGAAGATACGAACAACAACGGCCAATGGGACACTCAAGAAACATTCCTTGGTCTGACCGATGAGAAAGGTCAACTGAAATTGGATGCAAAACCAGAAAGCACTCTAGCGCTACAGACCATCACACCAAACGGTTCAAAGCAGAAACAGCTCATCGCCTTGGATGCGAAAGAGTACGCTGGCAAATACACGGTTGATATGGATCATCCAGGCCAAGCTATGGCGCACGAAATCGTATTCCGTGCACCAACATCGTCAAACGTGATTTCACCTATCACGGATCTTGTGGCGATTGAAATGGCAAAAGATCCAGCCATTAGTGAAGAAGATGCGAAAGCGAAAGTAAACCAAGCGCTAGGAGGCTCAGAAGAAGCACCAATTGATCTGTACAGTGATTTTGTTGAAGGTGCGACAAAAAACGCCGAACTACATAAAACCGCTCAGATTCTGACCGACTCGAAAGCACAAAACCCAACGAACTACGAGAAAAAAGCCACGGAGTTTGCTCAAGCGGCAAACCAAGAAGTGGAACGTCTTGTTGCATCTGGCGAAAACATCAATGACCCAAATCTACGTCCAATCATCACTGACGCGACCCCAGACAGCGACACCTTAGCACCTGAAACGGCAGTTAATAACAAGCTAACCATAAACAAAATCGTCGAAAAGGCAGCTAAAGATAAGCTAGAAAAACTACCAAAAATCGTACAAGGCGTGGACTTTGATGGCTTAGAGCTAGACATTGAAGGTCTATTTGCAGACAAAGACCAAAACCTTGTGACAACCAAACTGACGCACAGCTTTGCAGGCACAGGCATTGAAGTTGTGCAAACTGGCAACCTGATTGTTCTACATCCAACTGCAATCGTAGAGAAAGCTGGTGATTTTGAGATTGTTCTAACGGCGCAAGACATTGATTCGTCAGGTAAGGTTTTGGGTACGGTAAGCACCGTATTTCAGTTCGAAATCGAATCGGCAAACTTACCACCAATGGTTGTAGAAACAGAACAAGCGCGTCTGCAGTCCATCGTTGATGGTTGGTACCTACAACAAGGTGAAGTGTTTGAACAAACACTCGATATTTCTGGTTTGTTCCAAGATAAAGACGGTCAAATTACCGACTACTCAGCGGACTATGTAGACATTGAAGGTCTAACAGTATCTGAGGATGGTAATGCAATTATCACCATTAAAGGCACACCAACAAAAGCAGGTGAAGCTGGAGCAGTACTTGCGATTAGCGCAACAGATGGCCATACCGCGGTACAAATTGCGCTCAGCATGCCAACGGTTATCGAAGGCGTCACGCCACCACCAGTAGTACCGACTTTGGGCTTCACTCACGAGCACTTCAACGGTCAAGAATGGAAAATGGGTAGCTTTGCACAGAAAGATGGTGAAATTGGCTACGCCATATTGATGCAAGATTCTGAAGGCCTACTATTCTGCTGGGGTTCAAACCACGATGAGATGAATCAAGAGTACAAAGCGAACATCAGTGACTTCCTAAAAGACACATGGGAACACGATGCTTACGCCATTCTTGCCGATCTGGACCAACAAACTGGTTACACGGAATACAACAATAAAGACTGTAACGACGTTGAGCTGAAAGACGGTAAGCTATACAACAGCTACGGCGACGAGTATGAAATGTTGTACCAGCACAAAACCGAGCATAACGGCACTCAAATGATCGTTAAAATATCAGATGATGAGCTGTTCTGGATGGACTCAAGCAATACCCCATTTGCAGAATCACTTTCGGTTGCAGAACACATCAAACACGGCACGGTAGAGCATGACTTGATGGTAGAAAGTAATGGCACAGGCGACGACACAGTCCTGAAATACTCGTCAGGTGCGTACGAATACGACACTGATACTTACAACTACACTTCGTTCATGCCAACAGGATTCCAAACTCCAGGTAATTGGGAAATCCAGAATGATGAAGACCGTGAACTGCTGATTCTAGAAGAAACAGGCTCAGAGTCAGATTACAAAACTCGTCATCGTTACATCAACCGCGATTTTGGTGACTTTTATATTGGTATTCGTTGGAGTAAAGAACAAAACGGTCATGAATCCGCACCGGAATATGGTCTGTACTCTAACAGCAAAGAAGCCATGACAAGCATCGCGAGTTCACTACCGATTTTGGAGCCTGGTGATGATGACTAAAGCAACCATCGTTAACCCTTGCTGTGATAGCGTGCATTTGCGTAGAAGACGCAGAACACTTTGGGAACGATTGGTCGGCATCAAAGAAGTGTATATCTGCTCTAACTGTCACAAAGAAACGCCACTCAAATAGCGATTATATTTGAGACCGCAAAAAAGCCCCGAACTCGGGGCTTTCTTCTATATTTTGACCACAATATCTGAGTCGTTATTTCACGCACACCACGTTCAATAATGAGGTCCCGGTGAGCTGATTGGGCTCACGATCGGCGAACAAACCTTTCTTATCTTTGCCCCAATACGGCAGTTGCAGTGGCCATTGATTTTTTTCCATCACCCCAGACGCCCTCAGCGCTTTAAACTCTGCAGGGTTAGCTAAGTTCATACCCAGTTGCTGACATACTTTGTGCGAGTTTTCGTAGTTGAGGCGGTTCCACGGCTTACCATGTTCCATGTAAAACTGATTATGGTGATCGAGTAAATATGGGACCACGTACGTTTTGCCCTGCACTGAAGTTCTCAACCGAACTTCAATGTCATCATTTCCAGTGACAATTGGCTTCGCTTTGGTCTTAGCAACAGGCGTAGACGAAGAGCTATCACGTGAACTTTTTGCCTTGGTATCTGGCTTCTCTGCCCGCGCTTTAAAGGCGTCGGTATCAGCTCGCACAGCAGGAACTGGCGCGGGTTTCGGGGTCACCGTCGGTGTTGGCTTAACCGAAGATGCGGCTGATTTCGACGATACAGTAGATTTAGGTGTAGGTGGTGTTACTGGTTGTTTCGTCCCTTTCCCAACCACTCGGATGAACGCCTCTTTGTAATTCGACAAGGTTTTGACTCCTCGTAAGTCATCCCTCGCATCAGACAATGCCTTGTAAGGTCCAATCAAACAGCGATAGCCTTTGGATTCAGGCTTCATCCATACGTCAGTCGTGATTTTACTATAGAGAGGCTTAGCTTTCGCGAGAGACATAGGCTTGGGTAGCAATCCGCATTGAATCCAGTAAAGGTAGTTGCCCCCCTGCGGCACTTTCTTTCCCCATACTCCGTTACCAATTGGGCACGTTTTCTCAAGCATCGGTAATTCTTTCTCGCTGGCTTGAGTGGCTTGGCAAAGGAACTCCTCCGCCGATACTGGGCTAGAAAACTGGGCGCATACCAGCAACAAGCCGAAAGCTAGGCTTGCTTGGAAGATACGAGATGGGTGTTGTGCCTTCTTCATTTCCATACACTTCACTCTAAATTAGTGGGTAAGGTCATTATGGCGGCAAAGCGCCAAAAAAATGTGAACAAAGAATAACTAGCAAAAAAAGAGCCGGAATTTGCATCCGGCTCTCAGTTTAGGAAGGAATTAAGCGAATTTACAACGCTTGGCGGGAAAATTCTTAACCTTTGTACAGTTTCGGGTTGAATACATCTCGTAACCAGTCACCCAATAAGTTGATAACCAGAACCAGTGTAACCAACACGATGCCTGGGAAGGCAGTAATCCACCACGCACCTGAGAAGATGTAGTTAAAGCCGATGCTGATCAGCGCACCTAGTGACGGCTGATCAACAGGAAGACCCAAACCTAGGAATGACAGTGCCGCTTCCGACATGATCGCGTTCGCTACCTGTACCGTCGAGATAACCAAGATTGGCGATAGACAGTTTGGCAGAATGTGACGGAACATGATTCGCGGAGCTTTAAAGCCCATCACACGCGCCGCTTCGACGTATTCTTTCTTCTTCTCTGCCAATACCGAGGCACGAATAGTCCGTGCGTATTGCGGCCATTCTGCCACACCGATGATCACCACCAGCATGACCACCGCATATTGGCTGTAAAAATCACTGCCAAAGCTGGCTTTGAAGATAGCTGACACGATGATCGCGACCATCATGGTCGAGAACGACAACTGTACGTCTGCAAAACGCATCAAGAAGCTATCGATACGGCCGCCGAAATAACCCGCCGACAAACCAATGATGATACCCAGTACCAACTGAAGGCCAACCGCCAGGAAGCCGATGGTTAGAGACAGACGAGAGCCGTAAAGAATGGTCGATAAAATATCGCGACCTTGCTCGTCAGTACCCAACACAAAGCGCTCATCGCCATCTTCCATCCACGAAGGTGGCAACTCAGAATCCATGATGTCGATAGACGTCAGATCGTACGGGTCTGTTGGCGCAAGAATCGGTGCAGCCAATGCCAATACTAAGAACATCATAAAGACGGTAAAACTCGCCATCGCCACTTTGTCGCGTTTGAAGTAATACAGAAAATCTGACTCTTTGAAGCGCTGCCACGTTGATGGAGCAGGAGCTGGTGTTAAATTTGATTGGCTCATGATTAAGCTCCTTTTCCAGTTAGGTTCACAGTTGGGTTGATGATGCCATACAGCAAGTCAACGATGGTATTGGTTACCACGAAGATCAGACCAACAAAGATAACGTAGGCAGTGATCAGCGGTGTATCTACACGGTTGATTGCCTCTAGGAAAAGGAAGCCAGTGCCCGGCCATTGGAACACGGTTTCAGTAAGAATGGTGTAGGCCACCATGGTACCAATCTGCACGCCACCTACCGTCAATACTGGTAGCATGGTGTTCTTAAGTGCATGTTGGTAATAAATCTTTTGTAAGTTCAAACCTTTTGCTTTGGCGAACTTAATGTATTCCGAACTCAGTACTTCCAGCATTTCTGAACGTACCAAACGGATGAACAACGGCAGCATGATAGACGCTAGCGCAATACAAGGTAGGATGAGGTGCTTGATACCATCAATGGTAAAGAAGCCAGATTCCCAACCGAGTACGTTAGCGGTTTCACCTCGCCCATAGGAAGGCAACCAACCGAGTTCTATTGAAAAGACATACATCAGCATGATTGCGGTTAAGAACACCGGAATCGAGATACCGACACTGCTCATCGCCATCACAAATTTGGTAAAAACACTCTTAGGATGAATCGCAGAGTACACCCCAAGCGGAATAGAGAAAACAATGATGATAAGCGTCGCGCCAAACACGAGCTCTAATGTTGCCACCAGCTTATCGAGGATCACCTCAACCGCAGGTCGCTTGAAAAAGTATGATGTACCCAAATCACCTTGTAGTGCATTACCCACAAAGCGCGTGTACTTTGTGATAAAGGGATCGTTCAGGCCCAAGTCGTCGCGTAGCGCTTGACGCTCCGATTCCGAAACCGACTGACCTACAAGCTCACGCAGCGGATCACCCAGGTTGTCCTGAATGGCAAACGCCACCAAACTGATCACAAACATCACTATCAGTGCCTGAAACAGGCGCTTGACCAGAAACGAAAACATTCCTTGCCCCTTAACTATCCATAGATCTCTAAATTAGAGAGAAAATTCAGTCTAAATAACCAACTCAATCCGACTGAAACAAAACTGAGTCGAGTGCTTTAAGTTGAGGAGGGAAAACCATCCCTCCTCAAAGTCGACTAACCGTGATTATTCAACCACTAGGTCACCGAAGTAAGGCATTACCATTGGGTTAACGATATCTGCCGCTTTCACGTTAGACTTCGCGCCCCATGCTTCACTTTGCCAGTGTAGCGGTACGAATGCTGCGTCGTTGTATAGTGTCGCTTCTACGCCCTTCAGCATTTCTGCACGTTTCGCAGGATCCGTCTCTACGTTCGCAGCTTCAACCACTTTGTCCATTTCTGGGTTTGAGTAGTAACCACAGTTGTACTGACCACGACCGGTTTCTTCGTTACGAGTCATCGTTAGGAACTCGTTGAAGTTCGCTGAGTCTTCTGTATCTGAGTGCCAACCGATCATTAGCATGTCTGCCGCACACTTGTCGAACTCAGGCCAGTACTGCGCTTTTGGCATGGTCTTCAGATCAACCTTGATACCGATCTTAGACAACATTGCCGCCGCCGCTTGTGCTACTTTCGCATCGTTCACGTAACGGTTGTTTGGTGCGATCATCGTTAGCGTCAGGCCATTTTCGTAACCCGCTTCTTTCATCAGCTCTTTCGCTTTCTTCAGATCGTAGCGAGGAACCAGTTTGTCATCGTGACCCACGTAACCTGCCGGGCTTTGCTGACCAGCGGCCGTTGCGAAACCTTTCATGATTTTCTTCACGATACCTTCGTTATTGATTGCGTGAACAATCGCTTGGCGAACGCGAACGTCTTTCAATGCTTCGTTGCTGTTTTGGTTTAGTTGGAACGTGATGATACGAGTACCAGGTAGCGTAACTAGGTCGATGCCATCAGCATCTTCAACGCGTTTGTGGTCGTTTGGCGCTACAGGGTGAATCATGTCAACACCGCCAGAAAGCAGCGCTGCTACACGAGTTGCGTCTTCTTTAATTGGCACAAGCGTTAGCTTATCAACGTTACCTTTCGACTCTTTGTCCCAGTAATCTTTAAAGCGTTCAAATTCCACTTTTACGCCCTGTTCACGTGAAGTCACAATGAATGGGCCCGTGCCAGATACGTTAGTCGATGCAAATGAGTTACCGTGCTTCACTAACTCAGACTTGTCTTTGCCGTCCGCAGTTTTGCCAGTGTAGAACTTGCTGTCCATTGGGAAAATGTACGTTGCGGTTTGCAGCACTAGTGGGTAAGGACCTTTAGTTACAAGATCGAACGTGTTGTCGTCAACTTTGACGATTTTTTCGTACGGGTCGAAGATGTTTTTAAAGTCAGGAGAGCTTTGTAAACGCTGGAACGTCCACACGACGTCGTCAGCCGTTAGAGTATTGCCAGAATGGAATTTCACACCTTCACGCAGTTTGAAACGAACAGTCGTATCGTTAATACGTTCCCAGCTTTCTGCTAGGCGAGGCTCGAAATCCATTTTTTGAGTAAAGCGAACCAACGGATCAAATACCATGTGTGACATTTGCAGTGTGCCACCTGATAGCTGCTCATGTGGGTCAAGCGATACTGGGTCAGCTGCATAGCCAACTTTGATATCTGCTGCCATTGCGTTAAAGCTTAGGCCCGCAGCCATTAGCGCCACTGCTAATTTGCTTTTCATGGTTTTCATTTGCATAACTCCTTCATGCGGGGATACGGATCCCTTGTTGTTGTGTTTGCGTCTTTGTTATGACTAAAGGTTAGCCAAGCGAATTGCTTGGTTTATGCCGTTTCGATCTCTTCTCGCAAGCCAGTAAACTCCGGCATCAGAGAAATCAATTTTTTGCTGTATTCGTGTTGAGGTGCCGTGAATAACTGTTCTGTTGGTGCCACTTCTAAAAGTGTACCCATTTGCATCACACCTACTCGGTCACACATCTGACGAATAACAGGTAAATCGTGGCTGATAAACAACATAGTCAAGTTCAGCTCACTTTGCAGATCTTTCAGCAAGTTTAGAATTTGTGCCTGTACCGATACGTCCAGTGCTGAGGTCGGTTCATCACAAATCAAAAGTCGAGGACGAGTCGCCAACGCACGCGCAATAGAAATACGCTGACGCTGACCACCGGAGAATTCATGAGGATACTTTAGCCCAGCCATTCGACCCAAACCAACATGATCCAATAGGTCATTCACGATTTGGCGAGTTTCCGACTCGTTTTTCGTCAATTTATGAAAACGGATTGGCTCAGCAATAATATCAAATACCTTCATACGAGGGTTCATTGAAGTATACGGGTTTTGGAACACCATCTGCATTTGACGACGCATCGGGCGGCGCTCTTTCTCAGAGGTTAAAGCGGTCAGGTCAATGCCCTCGAATTTCACCTGACCAGAGTTAGGTTGGTATAAACCAGCAATCACACGTGCAATGGTCGATTTACCTGAACCAGACTCGCCCACCAAACCAAAGGTTTCGCCTTCGTGCACTTCAAAGCTCACATTATTAGATGCTTGCACGTATTCTCGGCGGCTCTCGAACAAAGAGTCTTTGGTCACAAAGCGAAGATTGACGTTCTTCACGTCCAAAAGCGGGCCAGTGTACTCACGTTCATCTTGGCTTTGTCCTAACCAGTGGTTCTTGATATCGAGTGGCTCCATTTCCGCCGCTTCTTCGATATAGCTTACTAACGGGAAACGATCTAGCTTTCTGTCTGAACGTGGTACCGCTGAAATTAGACTGCGAGTATAAGAATGATCAGGATCGCCCAATACTTTGGCTGTTGGTCCAAACTCCACCAAGTCACCACGATACATTACCGCCACGCGATCGGTGACGTTGGAGACGACACCCATATCGTGAGTAACCAACATACAGCCGACATTGTTCTTGATACACAACTCGCGGATCAAGTTGAGGATTTGGTCTTGGATAGAAACGTCTAACGCCGTAGTTGGTTCGTCCGCAATGATGAGATCAGGCTCACCAGCCAAAGCAATAGCAATGACAACACGCTGACGCATACCACCAGAGAATTGGTGCGGGTACTGTTTTAAGCGGTTTTCTGGTTGCGGAATACCAACCTGCTGCATAAGAGAAAGCGCGCGCTGATACGCCTCTTCATCAGAGACTTTCATGTTGGCGTGGATCGTCTCTTTCAGCTGTTGCTCAACAGTAAAAAGTGGATTGAGCGAGGTCATCGGATCTTGGAAAATAAAACCTATTTTCGAGCCGCGAACCTTACGCATCGCTTCTGGTGATAGGCCAGAAATTTTTTCTCCATCCAAGAATACATCACCGCTAGCAACGCGACCTGGGGGACTAAGCAAATCGATAACAGCGTTACCAACGGTGGATTTACCCGCACCTGATTCGCCAACAACACCCACGATTTCACCACGTTCAATATGAAAAGAAAGTGACTTCACGGCAGCGTGAACGCCGTGTCGGGATGGGTATTCAATACGAAGGTTTTTCACTTCTAATAGTGACATTTCAGACCTCTACTGCCTTGTCTGTGGTATCGAATCATGCCAAAGGCACCATTCATCACCTGAATGAATCCGTTCAAATTCAGAATAATACTCTGAAATCTTAATGCGGAAATAATTTGGCAAAAATCACACAAAAAAGCAACAATTAAAGTATATTCCGCCGAAAAAACATTAAATAAACGCACAATTAGCGAATAAAAATGCATTAACAAGTATTTAACCATTTTCATATCACACTATTTTTGTGCGTCATGCACCAATAAAACTAGAAAAATGCTCTAAAAGTAAACATGAGCTAAACAAAATCATTAACCGCATTATTCATGTGCATTTATTAACATTTAACAAACAATATCATATGCAAAAAGTGTTTTTTCAACATAAAAAACTATTAATAAAATAGTCGGCAAATACAAAAAGCCAAACTTAGGAAGAGAAAGGATAGGTCAAAACGTGAACAAAACAGCAAAACCACACAAATCCTGCTCCAACGCAGAATATGCGCCACTTAAGCGGTTTATTGACTAAGCAAAGGAAAGTACCGCTATCCTCATTCGTACGTCATAAGAAAACTCGCCGGTTTTAACCCTTTACGACACAATTGAGAGTGGGATAATAGATGAACAGTGTCAAAGCCAAGCCGTAAATAAAAGGAGCCCCTGTGCTTAAAGCGATTTTTTTTGATATGGACGAGACTTTATGTGCAACGTCACAAGCCGATAAAGTTGCAGGACAAGCGTTTACAACTTGGATTCATAAGACCTACCCACAAGTTACCGAGCCAAAAGCGTTTTTGCAGCGCTACTTACAGGGTGTATACAAAAAGCTGAATGCTGAGTTCCCTCACCTTGTGGCTCTGCTACCCGATGAAAATGCCTTCCGTTGTGGCCTGATCCAAAACATCTTGGCGGAGCAAGGCGTCAGCATCACTGCAAAAGAGGCTCAACAAGCTCAAGACTACTTTGACTCTGCACGTATGGGCGCGTTCACTTTCTTCCCTGGTGTAAAAGAAATGCTCAGCGACCTTCGTCAACATTACAAACTCGTCGTGATCACTAACGGCCCGATTTTTTCTCAACACCCTAAATTAAACGCGACACAAATGAGCAACTGGGTGGACCATATTATTGTGGGAGGAGAAGAGCCAGAAGAGAAACCTGCTACAAGTATTTTCCAAAAAGCGCTCGACTTGGTCGAAGTAAAACCAGAAGAGGCTCTACACGTGGGCGACTCTTTACCTGCTGACATTGCTGGCGCTAACAATATGGGCATTTTGAGTGTATGGGTGAATGCGACAGGCGCAAGCAACTCAACGGATATAACGCCAAGTTTTGAAATCCAAGAAACGGTAGAACTGAAAGAAATCCTTAAAACACTCGCCCAATAAAAGCAGCGGATTAGAAAACTACAAAACCCCAGACACTGCTCTGGGGTTTATTTTGTCAGCTCGAAAAGCATTTGGATCATAGGTGGTCAAAAGCCCCTAGAGCTGTACACTTTTGGGAAAAATTGAAATGGAATGCCGATTCTTTTCAGGAGAGATGCAAAAAAGCCCCAGTCTTTCGACTGAGGCTCTAAATAGCGGTCGGTGAAGAGCCGAATTCTAACTTCAGGCGAACCCCACTTGGGTTCAAATCCATTGATACATTACCGACTAATACAGTCCAAGCGAGATCATAAACTCTAAAACGACGAAAGCCTGCTAAAAAGCAGGCTTTCTAATAGTGGTCGGTGAAGAGGGATTCGAACCCCCGACCCTCTGGTCCCAAACCAGATGCGCTACCAAGCTGCGCTATTCACCGAACTGTATTTGCTGATTTTCTCAAATCATACAGGACACTTCAACTAAGAAGTCACCTTAATTAATGGGGTGGCTAACGAGATTCGAACTCGCGACCACCGGAATCACAATCCAGGGCTCTACCAACTGAGCTATAGCCACCATCAATTTTTGCTGTTTACCGCTCTATTAGAGCCATAAACTAAATAGTGGTCGGTGAAGAGGGATTCGAACCCCCGACCCTCTGGTCCCAAACCAGATGCGCTACCAAGCTGCGCTATTCACCGACGATGTTTTATCTTGATTGAATCAAGATTGGGAGCAATGCTACCGTATTCAATCTAAAAAAGAAAGAATGGGGTGGCTAACGAGACTTGAACTCGCGACAACCGGAATCACAATCCGGGGCTCTACCAACTGAGCTATAGCCACCACTGATTTTTACCGATGTATCCTCCGAGGCAATGGTACGCCCGAAAGGATTCGAACCTTCGACCTTTGGCTCCGGAGGCCAACGCTCTATCCAACTGAGCTACGGGCGCATGCCCTATCGGCGGAGTGGAATAATACGGATATCACACTATGCCGTCTAGTACTTTTTTTACTTTTTTTATCGTTTGGTCTCTTTTTCGACAGTTATCTTCCGTTAAAGTGGATTTTTGATGTGATTCACGCCCTGTCATGGATAACTTGTTGTTTATTGCAACAAGTTATCGGGATATAATCACCCATTATTTACATTGATTTAACAGCTGCAACCAAGTTGTCTAATCATTCTATGCCATTCAGTGGAATTTAATGATTTCTCTGCTCGGCATTAATACTCTAACTATATAAATAGGTAAGTCACTTACCTCGGGAATGTGAAGTGGGTTTAATGGATATGTCTCGACAAATGATTAGCGTTTTGTTCGCTGCCTTAACGTTTTCTACGGCAGCTTTAGCTTCTGACATCAGCCAAACTGAATACGATGCGATCGCAGAACGCATCCAACCTGTCGGTGATGTTTATCTAGCAGGTTCTGAGCCAGTGAAAGAAGAACCAACCGGTCCACGTGATGGCGCCACAGTTTATGGTACTTTTTGTATTGCTTGTCACGCATCTGGTGTAAACGGCGCACCTAAAACAGGTAATGCCGATGATTGGGCACCACGTATTGCACAAGGCAAAGATACGTTAGTGAAGCACGCATTAGAAGGCTTCAATGCGATGCCAGCCAAAGGGACCTGTATGGACTGTTCTGACGATGAAATCATCGCAGCAATTGACCACATGATTGAAGGTCTATAAGTAAAGACATCAACGAAAAAGGCTTGCCAGTTGGCAAGCCTTTTTGTTTTTAGTCAGTGAGAACAAGGTTACTTTACTTCTTAAACATTGCTCGAATATTGGCAATGTGTGCTTGACCTTTCGCCATACGCTCTTCTGCTGATACTGGCTTTTTGTTTACTTCCCATTCAACGTCATCAAATGGCAACTCATCCAAAAAGCGGCTTTGAGTCGGTTTGATCAACTCGCCGAACTGCCGACGCTCTTTGCACATAGTGAAAGTCAGTTCACGTTGCGCTCGAGTAATACCAACGTACATCAGGCGACGCTCTTCTTCCACGTTATCTTCATCAATACTGGTTTGGTGCGGTAAAATACCTTCTTCGGACCCAATTAAGTATACATATGGGAACTCAAGGCCTTTTGATGCGTGCAAGGTCATCAGTTGTACTGCATCACTGTCTTCATCTTCTTCACCGCGCTCCATCATGTCACGCAAGGTCAAACGTTGAACGACTTCTTTTAACGTTTTCTCTTCTTGATCGTAGTTGTCACCCTCTAGGTCCGCCACTATCCAGGAATAAAGGTCAGAAACGTTCTTCATTCTCATTTCAGCGGCTTTCGGACTTGCTGAAGTTTCGTATAGCCAATCTTCATAATGGATATCACGAACTAGCGAACGAACCGCTTTGACGGTATCACCACGCTCAGCTTGATCAGCAATCGCCACTAGCCATTGGGTGAAACGACGCAGGTTTTCTAGGCCACGTCCCGTTAGGTGCTGTTCGAGCCCAATTTCAAAGCTCGACTCAAACAGGCTCTTCCCTCGCATATTGGCATAACTGCCTAACTTCTCTAACGTTACTGGGCCAATTTCACGTCGTGGAGTATTCACAATGCGCAAAAATGCATTGTCGTCATCCGGATTAACCAAAACGCGCAAATACGCCATGATGTCTTTAATCTCTGCGCGCGCAAAAAACGAGGTGCCGCCAGAAATTTTATACGGTACACGGTTTTGCATCAGAGACTTTTCAATCAAACGTGATTGGTGGTTACCACGATATAGAATCGCATAATCTTTATATTCGGTACGGTTTAGGAACTTATGCGCTATTAGTTCACCCGTCACGCGCTCTGCTTCGTGCTCTTCATTTTTAGCCAACAACACTTTGAGTTTTTCACCGTCAGGAATTTCAGAGAACAAGGACTTCTCATAGACGTGAGGGTTGTTAGCTATCAAAATGTTGGCCGCACGCAGGATTCGACTCGTTGAACGGTAGTTTTGCTCTAGCTTAATCAAACGCAAATTCGGATAATCTTCACCTAGCAACACGAGGTTCTGAGGTTTCGCACCACGCCATGAATAAATAGACTGATCGTCATCCCCTACGACCGTCAATCGCCCACGTTCACCGACAATTAATTTGACCAGCTCATACTGACTCGTGTTGGTATCTTGATACTCGTCAACCAGTAGGTAACGGATACGATTCTGCCAACGCTGACGAACGTCTTCATGATTACGTAAGAGTAAAACGGGCATCAAAATTAGGTCATCAAAATCAAGCGCGTTATAGGCTTTCATTTGCTTTTGGTACATATCAAAACAGAACGCAAACAATTGTTGCTGTTCACCTTGCGCACGCGCTTTGGCTTGCTCTGGCGTCAACATGTCGTTTTTCCAGTTGGAAATACAACTCAGAAGCTGACGTAGCAGATCTTTATCACCATCAAGCTGCTTTTCGGTAAGTTCTTTGAGCAGCGCTAGCTGGTCTTGGTCATCAAACAGTGAGAAGCCCGCTTTCAACCCTAAATGCTTGTACTCACGCTTGATGATGTTCAATCCTAAAGTGTGGAATGTTG
Source organism: Vibrio sp. 811 (assembly GCF_033339195.1). NCBI lineage: Bacteria > Pseudomonadati > Pseudomonadota > Gammaproteobacteria > Vibrionales > Vibrionaceae > Vibrio > Vibrio sp. 811. Next base: position 8,650 of record NZ_JAWOUB010000010.1, on the reverse strand, counting down.
ATACCATCAAACCTTTAGACTCACCTTTCCCTAACGTTTGACCTACACGCTCCTTCATTTCACGTGCTGCTTTGTTGGTAAACGTCACCGCCGCAATGTTACGCGCTTTGTAACCACATTGCTGAACCAGATAAGCGATTTTATTGGTAATAACACGAGTTTTGCCCGAGCCAGCACCAGCTAGCACTAGGCATGGACCAGACACGTATTTCACGGCTTCATCTTGACTAGGGTTCAGCTTCATAGAAATTCTCTGCGGGTGATGAATGTGGCGCCTATGATAAAGGGGTGGCCTCGTGAAAGCTATGCTGATTTCTTGTAATTTTCACACCAATTAAGTGCAATATTCTGTTGCATAAATGGCGGGTATTTAAGCTATAATGAATGAACGTTCATTCACTAAAGGGTGACATTATGAAGGATAACCCTGCTGTAGATAAACGAGAACAAATCTTAGTCGCTGCTGAACAACTCATTGCTGAATCTGGTTTTCAAGGGCTTTCCATGCAAAAGCTCGCCAATGAGGCAGGTGTCGCAGCAGGGACGATTTACCGTTATTTCTCAGATAAAGAACATCTTTTAGAGGAACTACGCCTTAACGTTGCTAAGCGTGTTGCTACTGCGGTGCAACTAGGTGTTAGTGAAGAGATGCCTTTAAAACAGCGTTATCGAACCATGTGGCTCAATATTTGGAATTTAGCGAGCTCGAACTTAAGTGCGATCAGCAACCGAGTCCAATATGAATCTTTACCCTGTTCAAATAGTAGCAAAGCTCGGGAACTTGAGAGACAAATGTTTGCCCAAGTAGATCTTCTTTTTAATCAGGGTAAAGACGAGGGAGTATTCAAGCTTCTCGATAACGAAGTACTTTCTGGATTAAGTTTTGAGGCAAGTGTTGCACTTGCTCGGAAACACGCTTTGGGATTTTATCAACTGGATAAGACGGCATTAGAGGCCGCTATTGAAGCCAGTTGGGATGCAATTATTAAACACTAACTTGGAGTTCTTAATAGAATGAAAAAGTGGATTTTGATGCTATCAATTGTTTTATTACTTTTTGGTAGCGTTGTTACATACAGACTAATTGATATCAAAGACAAAATGGAGCAGTTTGCCAATCGCCCTGAACCAGCATTCCCAGTAACCGTAACTGAAGTGCAAGCGGTGGATTGGGTACCAGTCATCGAGGCAATTGGTTTTATCGAGCCAAATCAAGGCGTGACGGTAGCGAACGAAACGAGCGGTGTTATCGATAAAATCGCATTTGATTCCGGTACTCAAGTCAAAGCAGGTCAGCCACTAGTACTGCTTGACTCTGACGTTGAGAAAGCCAATTTAAAGAGCTCGCAAGCCAAGTTGCCAGCAGCAGAAGCGAAATACAAACGCTACCAAGGGCTATTTAAAAAAGGCTCTATTTCTAAAGAAGCGTATGACGAAGCAGAAGCGAACTACTTCTCCTTAAAAGCGGACATTGAAAGCTTGAAAGCGACCATCGACCGACGCGAAATCAAAGCGCCATTTGATGGTGTAGTAGGTATTCGTAACGTGTACCTAGGTCAGTACCTACAAGCGGGTACCGATATTGTTCGCCTGGAAGACACCAGCGTGATGCGTTTACGCTTTACCGTGCCGCAAACCGATATTTCACGTATCAATATCGACCAAGAAGTGGATATCTTCGTGGATGCCTACCCAGAACAGCCTTTCAAAGGTTCAATTTCTGCGATTGAGCCTGCGGTTAACGTACAAAGTGGTTTGATTCAAGTTCAAGCGGATATCCCTAACAGTGACAGCAAACTGCGTAGTGGTATGTTCGCGCGTGCAAACATCATTCTGCCTAAGTTAGAAAATCAGGTCACTCTACCTCAAACCGCGATCACATTTACGCTATATGGCGACAATGTTTACATCGTAACAGAAGAAGATGGCGAAAAACGCGTTAAGCAGCATGTGGTAAAAGTTGGCGAACGCTCTAAAGATATCGCACACATTCTAGAAGGCGTAAAGCCAGGTGATGTAGTGGTGACATCGGGTCAAGTCCGTTTGAGTAACCATGCGAAAGTAAGCATTGTCGAAAGCGATGCAACTACCCCACCTGCTGAAACACCAATGCTTTAAGTTGGAGGCATTATGCGCTTTACAGATGTTTTTATAAAACGTCCAGTTTTAGCGGTATCGATCAGCTTTTTGATTGCATTGCTTGGTTTGCAAGCGGTGTTCAAAATGCAAGTTCGTGAGTACCCTGAAATGACGAATACGGTGGTCACCGTGACCACCAGTTACTACGGTGCAAGTGCCAACTTGATCCAAGGCTTTATTACTCAGCCATTGGAGCAAGCGGTGGCGCAAGCCGATAATATTGATTACATGACTTCGCAATCGGTACTAGGTAAATCAACCATTACTGTCAACATGAAGTTGAATACTGACCCGAATGCAGCATTGGCTGATATCTTAGCGAAAACGAACTCGGTACGTTCTCAGCTTCCAAAAGAAGCCGAAGATCCAACCGTAACCATGTCGACAGGTTCGACTACCGCAGTGCTTTACATCGGCTTTACGAGTGACGAGTTATCTTCAAGCCAGATCACAGACTACCTCGAGCGTGTAATCAACCCGCAGTTGTTCACTGTAAACGGTGTATCCAAAGTTGACCTGTATGGTGGTATGAAGTACGCACTGCGCGTATGGCTAGATCCTGCCAAAATGGGCGCTTTGAAGTTGACCGCTACGGATGTGATGAGCGTTCTTAACGCCAACAACTACCAATCTGCAACCGGTCAAGCGACGGGTGAGTTCGTGCTTTATAACGGTAGCGCAGATACTCAGGTATCAAACGTTGCTGAACTTGAAGCATTGGTCGTGAAAACTGGTGAAGGGGATGTCATCCGCCTAGGTGATATCGCTAAAGTAACGCTGGAGAAGAGTCACGACGTTTATCGCGCAAGTGCAAACGGTCAAGAAGCCGTGGTTGCGGCGATCAACGCAGCACCAAGCGCTAACCCAATCAACATTGCAGCAGACGTACTTGAACTGTTGCCTCAGCTTGAGCGCAACCTACCAAGTAACATCAAAATGAACGTTATGTACGACTCTACGATTGCGATCAACGAGTCAATTCACGAAGTAGTCAAAACGATTCTTGAAGCAGCAGTAATCGTACTTGTGGTTATCACACTGTTCCTAGGTTCATTCCGTGCGGTAATCATTCCTATCGTAACTATTCCACTTTCATTGATTGGTGTGGCAATGGTGATGCAGGCAATGGGTTTCTCTTGGAACTTGATGACGCTACTGGCGATGGTGCTTGCCATCGGTCTGGTGGTGGATGACGCGATCGTTGTACTAGAAAACGTTGACCGTCACATCAAAGAAGGGGAGTCACCATTCCGAGCTGCAATCATTGGTACACGTGAAATTGCGGTTCCAGTTATCGCGATGACATTGACGCTAGGTGCAGTGTACGCACCGATCGCATTGATGGGTGGTATCACCGGTTCATTGTTCAAAGAGTTCGCTTTGACACTGGCAGGTTCAGTATTCGTATCCGGCATCATCGCTTTAACACTCTCACCGATGATGTGTTCAAAGATGCTTAAGGCAAACGAGAAGCCGAGCAAGTTTGAGCAAAAAGTTCACCATGTACTTGATGGCATGACTAATCGCTACGCGAGCATGTTAAAAGCAATAATGGCTAGCCGACCAGTGGTGATCGTGTTTGCGATAATTGTATTCGCAAGTTTACCAGTCCTATTCAAGTTTATTCCTAGCGAGCTAGCTCCATCTGAAGATAAAGGTGTTGTAGTACTCATAGGGACCGCACCATCAAATTCGAATTTGGACTACATCCAAAACACCATGGATGATGTGAATAAGATTCTCTCTGATCAACCAGAAGTGGAATACGCTCAGGTATTTAACGGTGTGCCGGATTCTAATCAAGCGTTTGGTTTAGCTACACTCAAACCATGGGGCGAACGAGAAGCGAGCCAAGCAGAAATCAAACAGCGTGTTGGTGGGCTTGTTTCGAGCATTCCGGGAATGTCTATTGCTGCCTACGAAATGCCGGAGCTACCAGGTGCTGGTTCAGGCCTTCCTGTACAGTTCGTAATTACAACGCCAAACAACTTTGAAAGTTTGTTTACCGTTGCAAATGACATTCTGTCGGAAGTAGCAAGCAGTCCAATGTTTGTCTATTCCGATCTGGATCTGAAATATGATTCTGCAACGATGAAGATCAAGATCGATAAAGACAAAGCAGGTGCCTACGGTGTGACTATGCAAGACATTGGTATCACCCTCAGCACCATGATGGCAGATGGTTATGTAAACCGTATCGACCTAAATGGCCGCTCTTATGAGGTAATTCCTCAGGTTGAGCGTAAATGGCGTCTAAACCCAGAATCGATGAAGAACTACTATGTACGCTCTGTGGACGGTAAAGCGGTTCCATTAGGTAGTCTGATTACCATTGATGTGGTGGCTGAGCCTCGCTCTTTGCCACACTTCAACCAGCTAAACTCAGCAACTGTGGGTGCTGTTACAGGCCCTGGTGTTTCGATGGGGGATGCAGTTAATTGGTTTGAAAATATTGCACAAACCAAACTGCCTGCAGGGTATAACCATGATTACATGGGCGAATCTCGTCAGTTTGTAACGGAAGGTAGTGCCTTGTATGCAACCTTCGGTCTTGCACTTGCGATCATCTTCCTCGTTCTGGCGATTCAATTTGAATCACTCCGCGATCCTATTGTCATCATGGTATCTGTACCTCTGGCAATCTGTGGTGCCTTGATCGCATTGGCCTGGGGTACAGCCTCGATGAACATCTACTCGCAGGTTGGTTTGATCACGCTGGTCGGCCTAATAACCAAGCACGGTATCTTAATCTGTGAAGTCGCCAAAGAAGAGCAGTTACATAATAAACTGTCTCGTATTGATGCGGTGATGGAAGCTGCGAAAGTGCGTCTTCGCCCTATCCTAATGACCACTGCAGCGATGATCGCAGGTTTGATCCCGCTGATGTACGCAACAGGTGCAGGTGCCGCGCAACGTTTCAGTATCGGTATCGTCATCGTTGCTGGCCTTGCAATCGGTACACTGTTCACACTATTCGTACTACCTGTGATTTACAGCTACCTAGCTGAAAAACACAAACCTCTGCCAGTATTTGTTGAAGACAAAGACTTGGAGAAGTTAGCGCGAGTTGACGAAGCGAAAGCAGCTCATCGTGAATTAGCGGATAACAGATAAGCTATTAAGGCATTCAAAAAGGTCACTTCGGTGGCCTTTTTTATTGCCGCTCTCTTTTTTACCATCTAAATGGCGACTTTCACGTATCATTTACTTAAAATGAGGACAAATCAAAAGGAGTTTTAGCCACTATGTTTGACCCAAAGAAATTAGAGCAAATTGCTAAACAGATTCACGACTCAATGCCTCAACCTGTAAAAGAGTTGGGCTCTGATGTCGATCAGAAAGTTCGTCAAGTAATCCAAGGCCAACTAAACAAGCTAGATGTTGTAAGTCGCGAAGAGTTTGATGTTCAAACTCAAGTTTTACTACGTACACGTCAAAAGCTAACAGAAATGGAACAGAAGTTGGCGCAACTTGAAGAAAAGCTTGCTGAAAAATAAGTATCAAAGCGCTCCTCACAAAGGAGCGTTTTTCTTATCTGCGCGCAGATAAATCGGCTAAAAACAAAAAAGCTTGGCCAACGGCGACCAAGCCTTTTGATTAGATGTTGTGTTTTATTTTGTATTTATCACTCCGGTCTGCCTGGAGTTTATCTACTGCGTTACTTGAGACTAAGTAAATTACGCTGTATTAAGGTTTCATTTCTAGGAGAAGGCGCGGACTTTACGATAGTAAACGAGCACCTTCGACACCGAAATGGAGCCTTAAGGCCAGTCATTTAGCCGCCCACCGCAATACGCTTCATATCAGTCATGTAACCACGTAGCTCTTCACCGATGTACTCTACAGGGTGGTTACGGATTGTTTCATTCACAGCGATAAGAGTCGCGTTATCCACTTGGTTAGACGTTTCACCTAAACCTTTACCAATTACGTCAGTATTTACGGCTGGCATAAACTTCTCACGTAGAAGCGGCGTTGCTACGTTAGCGAACAGGTAGTTACCGTATTCCGCAGTGTCTGAGATAACCACGTTCATCTCGTATAAACGCTTACGTGCGATAGTGTTTGCGATAAGTGGCAGCTCGTGTAGAGACTCGTAGTAAGCAGACTCATCGATGATGCCAGATGCCGTCATCGCTTCGAATGCTAGCTCAACACCCGCACGAACCATAGCAACCATCAAGATACCGTTATCGAAGTACTCTTGCTCAGAGATTTCTACGTCAGTTTCTGGGTAGTTTTCGAAAGCAGTTTCACCTGTTTCTGCACGCCAGCCTAGTAGATTTGCATCGTCGTTTGCCCAGTCAGCCATCATAGTGCTAGAGAAGTGACCGGTGATGATGTCATCCATGTGCTTGTTGTATAGCGGACGCATCAGTTCTTTTAGCTCTTCAGAAAGCTCAAATGCTTTCACTTTTGCAGGGTTAGTTAGGCGATCCATCATGTGAGTGATACCACCAAACTTCAGTGCTTCAGTGATGGTTTCCCAACCGTATTGAAGAAGCTTACCAGCGTAGCCAGGATCGATACCATCAGCAATCATCTTTTCGTAACATACGATAGAGCCAGCCTGTAGCATGCCACAAAGGATAGTTTGCTCACCCATTAGGTCAGATTTCACCTCAGCAACAAAAGAAGACTCTAGACAGCCTGCACGGTGACCACCGGTTGCTGCAGCCCAAGCTTTCGCGATATCCCAACCTTCACCTTTTGGGTCGTTCTCTGGGTGAACAGCGATAAGAGTCGGTACACCGAAACCACGCTTGTATTCTTCACGAACTTCCGTACCTGGACATTTAGGTGCAACCATTACTACCGTTAGGTCTTTACGGATTTGCATGCCTTCTTCAACAACGTTGAAACCATGAGAGTAACCCAGTGCTGCGCCTTCTTTCATTAACGGCATTACCGTCTCAACAACGTTTGTGTGCTGCTTATCTGGAGTAAGGTTTACTACTAGATCAGCTTGTGGAATTAGCGTTTCGTAGCTACCTACCTCAAAACCGTTGTCTTTTGCGTTTTTGAATGACTGGCGTTGCTCATCAATCGCGGCTTGGCGAAGCGCATAAGCAACGTCTAGACCAGAGTCGCGCATGTTCAGACCTTGGTTAAGACCTTGAGCACCACAACCTACAATGACTACTTTCTTACCTTTCAGATAATCCGCTTCTGAAGCGAACTCACTGCGGTCCATAAAACGACAACGACCTAATTGGTCCAACTGCTCGCGCAAGTTTAGGGTATTGAAATAATTAGCCATCTGGGTGCTCCTTTGAGATTCTTCCATTGAGGTCAGTAATTGCCTTACCGAATAACTTCATACTAAAACAGACATGAGATTGCTTAAAGTGATATATTCACAATTAGTTATTGCAATTTATGCAACATGGAAATGAAAATTTAATGAATATCAAAAGCCTGCAACTCTTCATTCATCTCTGTGAGAGTAAAAGTTTCGCCAAGACCGCAGCGGCAATGCATATTAGCCCTTCAGCCTTAAGCCGACAGATACAAAAATTAGAGGAGGAAACCAGCCAACAATTGTTTTTACGCGACAACCGTAGCGTTGATTTAACTATCCAAGGTAAAAAGCTAGTCCCAGTTGCCTTAAAGATTCTTGGCGAATGGCAGCAGTATCAGAGTCACCTGAAGGGAACCGAGGATGAATTGAAAGGAGAAATCCGTCTCTTTTGTTCTGTTACTGCAAGCTACAGCCACCTTCCGGAGCTAATCTCTGACTTTCGTATTCAGAACCCTTTCATTGAGTTCAAACTATCAACCGGCGATCCAGCTCAAGCGATCGACAAAATACTAGCAAATGAAGCCGATATTGCCATATCAGCCAAGTCAGAACAGATGCCAAATAAAATCGCATTTGAAACGATCAGTGAAATCCCACTTTCTGTCATCGTACCTGTTGGGGTTAGTGCGTTTGCTGAAGAGCTACAAAAAGAAAAACCAGACTGGTCGGTCATTCCATTCATACTCCCAGAAGCAGGAACGGCAAGAGACAGGGCCAATACTTGGCTCAAACAAATGAAAATAAAGCCAAAGATCTACGCACAAACCTCCGGACATGAAGCCATCGTAAGTATGGTTGCATTGGGGTGTGGAGTAGGTATCGCACCTGATGTTGTAATCAACAACAGTCCGGTAAGAGAAAAGATAAATCGTTTAAAAGTCTTACCAATTAAACCTTTTAAACTTGGTGTTTGCTGCAACAAAACTCAGTTGGAAAATCCGCTTGTTAAAGCCTTTTGGAAGGTTGCAGAGAGCAAGTATATCGCACCTTAGATGAACACTTTTTAGGTATAAAGTGAGCTAATTTTAAAACTCTATAGATGCAAAAAAGCCCGCTCTTTCGAGCGGGCTTCTTAAATTTAAAGCCTGGCGATGTCCTACTCTCACATGGGGAAGCCCCACACTACCATCGGCGCTATTTCGTTTCACTTCTGAGTTCGGCATGGAAATCAGGTGGGTCCAAAACGCTATGGTCGCCAAGCAAATTCTT